>NZ_JBVJBP010000026.1:73038-145566 GCF_055589465.1 Streptomyces sp. NPDC041940 | reverse complement strand
CCATCGGCGACCCATCTACAGGTTCATGCCCGCGGGGGGCGGGAAAGCGGGAAACGGAAAGGGGGCGAAGACGAGCGCCCCCCCCCCCCCGGCCCCCCCCGCTCCGTTTGCCGTGGGGGTCAGGCCGCGGCCCGCGCCTTGCGGTAGAGGATCACGCCCGCCAGCAGCGCGCCCGCGCCGGCCGGCAGGGCGAGGCCGAGCGGCAGTTCGCTGCCCGTCTCCGCGAGCTGGGCGTCGCCCTTGGGCTGGGTGACGAACTGGCCGCCCGGCTTGTTGCCGGGGTTCTCGGGGTTGCCCGGGTTCTCAGGGGTGCCAGGGTTGCCCGGGTTTCCGGGGTTCCCGGGTTCACCAGGGTTCCCGGGCTCTCCCGGGTTACCGGGGTTGCCAGGCTCACCAGGATTGCCGGGCTCCCCCGGGTTGCCGGGCTCACCAGGGTTGCCAGGGTTCCCCGGCTCACCAGGGTTACCGGGCTCCCCCGGATTGCCGGGGTTCCCCGGCTCGCCCGGGTTACCGGGAGGCGTCTCGTATCCGCCGCCGGGCGGGTCGGTGTGATGCCCGCCGGAGCCGTTCGCGCAGTCGTTGCCCGTGCTGGAGTTGCCGACGCCGATGACGTCGACACTGTTGCCGCAGGCGTTCACCGGCACGTGGATCGGCACCTGGACGTGGTTGCCCGAGCCGACGCCGGGCGAGTCACTGGCGTGGCCGCCCGCGTGCGAGCCGCCGTGGCCGCCCGACGGCGATCCACCGCCCTTGTTGGCGCACGAGTTGCCCACCGACGGGTTGAGGACGCCGATGACGTTGACCGTGTTCCCGCAGACGTTGACCGGCGCGTGCACCGGCGCCTGCACCGTGTTCCCGGAGAGCACGCCGGGCGAGCCCGAACTGGACCCGTGCGCGCCCGAGTCGGCGTAAGCGGAGCCGCCCGCGGCGGCGATCACGCCGGTCGCGGCCGCCACGGTCATCAGACCCTTGCGGGTGACCTGTCGCATTGCTGATTACCTACCTTCGACCCTGTTTCGAATTCTTCTCGAATTACTCAAAAGAAGCGTTCGGTCCCGGAGCGCATGGCACGCGCTCCGGGACCGATGGCTTTTGAGCTCCCCTCAGAGAGGGGGAAGCGTCACTTGTTGACGCAGGTGTTGCCGAAGGCGGGGTTCAGCAGACCGATCACGGAGACCGTGTTGCCGCAGACGTTCACCGGGACGTGAACGGGCACCTGGACAACGTTGCCGGACAGGACACCCAGGGAGTGCACGGCAGCACCCTGGGCACCCGAGTCGGCGACGGCCAGGCCCGCGCCCGCGAGAACCAGCCCACCGGTGGCAGCCGCAGCAGCGACGACCTTCTTGATCATTATTCCTCCTAGTTGGCAAAGCGACCCATCTTGCGATCGCATTACCTGTAACGAGGAGGGAGTAATGAGGCTACGAGCTTATGGTCGCATTCACTCTTCCCAGTCTGTTCCGTACGGGCGAGCGAATACTTCGTATCGCAGGTCCGATTCAGGACGCGTCGATGAACCGGTCGAGGACCCGCACGCCGAACTTCAGGCCGTCCACCGGCACCCGCTCGTCGACGCCGTGGAACATGCCCGCGAAGTCCAGCTCCGGCGGCAGCTTCAGCGGTACGAAGCCGAAGCCCCGGATGCCCAGGTCGTCGAAGGACTTGGCGTCCGTTCCGCCGGAGAGCATGTAGGGGATCGCCTTGGCGGTCGGGTCCTCGGCCAGCAGCGCGGACTGCATCGCCCCCACGAGCGCCCCGTCGAAGGTGGTCTCCACGGCCTTGTCGGCGTGGACGTCCTCGCGGCGCACGTTCGGGCCGAGGATCCGGTCGAGGTCGGCGAGGAACTCCTCCTCGTGGCCGGGCAGGAACCGTCCGTCGACGTGGGCGGTCGCCTCGCCCGGGATGACGTTGACCTTGTAACCGGCGCCGAGCTGCGTCGGGTTGGCCGTGTTGCTCAGGGTCGCGCCGATGAACTTGGCGATGCCGCCGAGCCTGACGAGGGTCGACTCCATGTCCTCCGGGTCGAGCTCGGTGCCGAGCGCGTCGCCGAGCTCGTCGAGGAAGGCGCGGGTGGTCTTGGTGACCCGCACCGGGAACTTGTGCCGCCCGAGCCGCGCGACGGCCTCCGACAGCTCGGTGATCGCGTTGTCCCGGTGGATCATCGATCCGTGCCCGGCGGTGCCGGCCACGGTGAGCTTCATCCAGTGCATGCCCTTCTCGGCCGTCTGGATCATGTAGAGCCGCCGCTGCTCGCTGACGGTGAACGAGAACCCGCCCACCTCGCTGATCGCCTCGGTGACACCCTCGAACAGGCCGGGATGGTTGCGGACGAGGTGCTTGGCGCCGTACGTGCCGCCCGCCTCCTCGTCCGCGAGGAACGCGAGGACGATGTCGCGCGGGGGCTTGCGGCCGCTGCGCAGCCGGTCGCGGACGACCGCGAGGGTCATCGCGTCCATGTCCTTCATGTCGACGGCCCCGCGGCCCCACACGCAGCCGTCGGCGACCTCGCCGGAGAAGGGGTGGTGGGTCCAGTCGTCCGCGTTGGCCGGCACGACGTCGGTGTGGCCGTGGATGAGGAGCGCGGGCCGGGACGGGTCCTCGCCCTCGATCCGGGCCACGGTGGAGGCGCGCCCCGGGTGCGACTCGAAGATCTGCGGTTCGAGCCCGACCTCCGCGAGCTTCTCGGCGACGTACTCGGCCGCCTTGCGCTCGCCCGGACCCGAGTGGTCGCCGTAGTTGCTGGTGTCGATCTGGATCAGCTCGCGGCAGAGGTCCACGACCTCGTCCTCGCCGGTGACGCTCCTGGCCGTGTCCGTCTCGCTCACGTGCTTCCTCCCGCTGTCACTGCTGGTGGGTCCCCCTCATCCTCTCTCTCCGCGGCCCGCTCCCCAAGACCGCTTGCGGCCCGTCACGCGCCGTTCACACCTCACCGGGGCTCGGGCGGGGGGTGATCGGACACCCTCGAAAGCCTGGTAATGTTTACGTCGTCGCCGCGGGGAGAACCCACGCGACAGACACCTTGTCCGGGTGGCGGAATGGCAGACGCGCTAGCTTGAGGTGCTAGTGCCCTTTATCGGGCGTGGGGGTTCAAGTCCCCCCTCGGACACAAAATGAACGGCCCCTCTCGTCGAGGGGCCGTTCGTCGTTTCCCGGGAATGTGGGCGACATCTCGCCCTGCCGGGAGAAGCCCAGGTCGGAGGGGGTGGCGTGGCACCGACGCGGTGTCTCGCGTTTGCCTCCGGGTGGCGGACATGACAGGACGAAGTCACCCGGCCATTAGAGTATTGGGCTTGTTCGCGCCTAAACGGAACATCCCCAGGCAGACCTGCGGGCCCGTCGGCGCCCCGGAAGGTCCGGGTTCGAGACGCGAGGATTCGATGGCCGCCCTGCACGAAAGCCCCGACCTCACTCTGCTGGACCGGGAGCTGAGCACAGAACTCCGCGACCCGGCCCGCTTCTCCGCGGGTCCCGCGGCCTCGCCACGCACCCTGGTCGACATCTTCGAGGCGTCCGTCCGCGCGTATCCAGACGAGCCCGCGCTCGACGACGGCCACCGGCTGCTCACCTACCGCGCGCTGGGCGTCGAGGTGGAGAACCTGCGGCGGAGACTGGCCGCCGCCGAGGTCGGGCTCGGGGACCGCGTCGGTGTCCGGGTCCCGTCGGGCACCAACGACCTGTACGTGGCGATCCTCGCCGTGCTGGCCGCCGGTGCCGCGTACGTGCCCGTGGACGCCGAGGACCCCGACGAGCGGGCCGCGCTGGTCTTCGGCGAGGCCGGGGTGCGGGCGGTCGTCGGGGCCGGTCACGAGCTGACCCTGGGCGATGCCGCCGGGCACACCGCCGCCCGGCCCGGTGCCGGGCACGACGCGTGGATCATCTTCACCTCCGGCTCCACCGGGAAGCCCAAGGGCGTGGCCGTCGGCCACCGCAGCGCCGCCGCCTTCGTGGACGCGGAGGCCGCGCTGTTCCTGGCAGAAGAGCCGATCGGGCCCGGTGACCGGGTCATGGCGGGGCTGTCCGTCGCCTTCGACGCGTCCTGTGAGGAGATGTGGCTGGCGTGGCGGCACGGGGCCTGTCTGGTGCCGGTGCCGCGTTCGCAGGTCAGGAGCGGTGCCGATCTCGGTCCCTGGCTGGTCGAGCAGGAGATCACCGTCGTGTCCACCGTGCCGACGCTGGCGGCGCTGTGGGAGCCGGGGACGCTCAACGACGTTCGCCTGCTGATCTTCGGCGGCGAGGCCTGCCCGCCCGAGCTGGCACAGCGTCTGGTGACCGAGGGGCGCGAGGTGTGGAACACCTATGGGCCCACCGAGGCGACCGTCGTGGCGTGCGCCTCACTGATGAGCGGCGAGGAGCCGATCCGGATCGGGCTGCCGCTGGACGGCTGGGAGCTGGCCGTCGTGGACGAGGCCGGGGAGCCGGTGCCGATGGGTGGCAGCGGTCAGCTGGTGATCGGCGGGGTCGGACTCGCCCGGTATCTCGATGCAGAGAAGGACGCGGAGAAGTACGCGCCCCTCGAATCACTGGGCTGGGAGCGGGCGTACCGCAGCGGTGACCTGGTGCGGGCCGAGCCGGAGGGGCTGGTCTTCCTCGGGCGGGCCGATGAGCAGATCAAGCTCGGCGGGCGCCGTATCGAGCTCGGTGAGGTGGACGCGGCGCTTCAGGCGCTGCCCGGGGTGGCCGGCGCCGCCGCCGCGGTGCGTACGGCCCGCAGCGGCAATCAGCTCCTCGTGGGCTACGTCGTCCTCCAGGACGGCTGGGACCACGCGGCCGCCGTCGAGCGGCTGCGTGCCGAGCTGCCCGCCGCTCTGGTGCCGTTGCTCGCGCCGGTCGACGAGCTGCCGACGCGTACGTCGGGCAAGGTCGACCGCAACGCGCTGCCCTGGCCGCTGGAGGGGTTGGAGACGGGCGGCCCGGCCGAGCCGCTGTACGGCACCGAGGCCTGGCTCGCCGAGCAGTGGACGGACGTCCTCGGCATTCCGGTGACGTCGGCCTCCGACGACTTCTTCGCGATAGGCGGCGGCAGTCTGGCCGCCGCCCAGCTGACGACGCGGCTGCGCACGCGCTACCCGAGCGCCGCCGTCTTCGACATCTACCAGCGGCCCGTCCTGCGGAAGCTGGCCCGGCATCTGGAGGAGTCGGTCCAGGACGACAACGACCAGCGGGTGGTGGCACCGGTGCCGAGGCGGGCCCAGCTCGTCCAGCTTCTGCTGCTGGTTCCGCTGTTCACGCTGCTCGGGCTGCGCTGGAGCGTGGTGCTCGCCGCGCTCGGGAACGTGCTGCCCGCCTACTCCTGGCTGCCGACCGCGCCCTGGTGGCTCGTCGCGGCCGGCGCCGTGCTGCTCTTCAGCCCGCCCGGGCGCCTGGCGCTCGCCGCGGGCGGGGCCCGGCTGCTGCTGCGGGGGGTGCGGCCGGGCCGGTACCCGCGCGGCGGGAGCGTCCATCTGCGGCTGTGGACGGCCGAGCGGCTGGCCGAGTTCAGCGGGGCGACCTCACTGACCGGATCCTGGCTGGAGCGGTACGCGCGGGCGCTGGGCGCCAAGGTCGGGCAGGACGTGGACCTGCACTCGCTGCCGCCGGTCACCGGCCTCCTCAAGCTGGGCCGGGGTGCGGCCGTCGAGTCCGAGGTGGACCTGTCCGGGTACTGGCTGGACGGCGACCGGCTGGAGGTCGGGACGGTGAAGGTGGGCGCGCACGCCGTCGTCGGCACGCGCAGCCTGCTCTTCCCGGGCGCGCGGGTGGGCAAGCGGGCGGAGGTGGCGCCGGGTTCGGCGGTCTCCGGGCAGGTTCCCACCGGGCAGCGGTGGGCCGGCGCGCCCGCGGTCAAGCTGGGCCGGGCCAAGCGCAACTGGCCGAAGGAGCGGCCCGGGCGGGGCGCGTTCTGGCGGGTGATGTACGGCGTGACGGGTGTCGCGCTGACCGCGTTGCCGGTGGTGTCGGCGGCTGCCGCGCTGCTGGTGGCGAGGCTGTTCGTCGCCCCGGACGCCGGGCTCGGTGCGGCCCTGCGCGGTGCCGTGCTCGCGCTGGTGCCGGCGACGCTCGCCTTCGGGCTTGCGTACGCGCTGCTGATCGTGATCGCCGTACGGCTGCTGAGCCTCGGGCTGCGGGAGGGCACGCACGCCACGCACAGCCGGGTGGGCTGGCAGGCCTGGACCGTGACGCAGCTGATGGACCGGTCGCGGGACACGCTGTTCCCGCTGTACGCGGGGCTGGTCACGCCGGTGTGGCTGCGGCTGCTCGGGATGCGGATCGGGCGGCGGGCCGAGGTGTCCACGGTGCTGGCCCTGCCCAGTCTGACCACGGTCGGCGAGGGCGCGTTCCTGGCGGACGACACCCTGACCGCGCCGTACGAGCTCGGGGGCGGCTGGCTGCGGATCGGGCGCGCGGAGATCGGCCGGCGTGCGTTCCTCGGCAACTCGGGGATGACCGGGCCGGGGCGCAGCGTGCCGGACGGTGGCCTGGTGGGTGTGCTGTCGGCGACGCCGAAGAAGGCCAAGAAGGGCAGCTCGTATCTGGGGCTGCCGCCGGTGAAGCTGCCGCGGGCCGCGTCCGACGGCGACCAGAGCCGGACGTACGACCCGCCCGCGCGGCTGCTGTGGGCGCGCGGTCTTGTGGAGCTCTGCCGGATCGTCCCGGTGTTCTGCTCGGCGGCGCTGGCGGTGGCGACGGGGGCGGCGCTGTGCGCGCTCGGGGTGTGGGCTCCCCTGCTGTCCGGTCTCGTGCTGCTCGGGGCGGGGTGCGCGGCGGGGCTCGTCTCGATCATGGCGAAGTGGCTGCTCGTGGGGCGGCATCGCCGGGCCGAGCACCCCTTGTGGAGCTCCTTCGTGTGGCGCAACGAGCTGGCGGACACCTTCGTCGAGGTGCTGGCCGTGCCGTGGCTGGCCGGCGCCGTGCCGGGTACGCCGCTGCTGTCGGCGTGGCTGCGCGGACTCGGTGCGCGCATCGGCAGGGGTGTGTGGGTCGAGAGCTACTGGCTGCCGGAGACGGATCTGGTGACGCTCGAGGACGCGGCGACCGTGAACCGGGGCTGTGTGCTTCAGACCCACCTCTTCCACGACCGGATCTTGCGGACGGATACTGTGGTCCTCCGTGAGGGCGCCACTCTGGGCCCGGGCGGAATCATCCTGCCCGGCAGCGCCGTCGGGGCCCGCGCCACGCTGGGTCCGGCGTCCCTGGTGATGGCCGCGGAGTCCGTGCCCGACGACACGCGCTGGCTGGGCAACCCGATCGAGGCTTGGCGTCGCTAGGCGGAATCCCCCGGGGCCGGGGGCCGGTGGACGTCGTACGAGCGCAGTGCAGGGAGCAGACGCAACAGTGGCGGTTCAGCAGTCAGTGGGTCAGGACCCGTATTTCCCGGGCAACGGTGACCTCCGGTACCGGGTGCACCGGTACGAGCTCGCGCTGGACTACCGCCCCGCGCCGAACCGGCTGGCGGGAACCGCGCGGATCAACGCCATCGCGGGCCGTGGCCAGCTCACCGAGTTCCAGCTGAACCTGGCGGACTTCCGGGTGGGCCGGGTGAAGGTCGACGGCCGTACGCCGCACTACACGCACCGGGGCGGCAAGCTGCGCGTCCGCCCCGCCAAGCCGGTGCGCCCCGGTGCCGCCTTCACCGTCGAGGTGCACTGGTCGGGCAACCCCCGGCCGGTGAACAGCCCCTGGGGCGGCCTCGGCTGGGAGGAGCTGGAGGACGGGGCGCTGGTGGCGAGCCAGCCGGTCGGGGCGCCCTCGTGGTACCCGTGCAACGACCGGCCCGCCGACAAGGCCTCGTACCAGATCTCGGTCACGACGCCGTCGGCCTACGCGGTGGTGGCCGGTGGACGGCTGCTCACCCGTACGACGAAGGCCTCGACGACGACCTGGGTGTACGAGCAGGCGGCGCCGACCTCCAGCTATCTGGTGGGGCTGTCGATCGGGAAGTACCAGACGGTGCTGCTGGGTGACCCGGGCCCGGGCGGGGTTCCGCAGCACGGGCACATTCCGGCGCATCTGCTCCCCCGGTTCGCGCGGGACTTCGCACGTCAGCCCGCGATGATGGACCTGTTCCAGGAGCTGTTCGGGCCGTACCCGTTCGACGAGTACGCGGTCGTGGTGACCGAGGAGGAGCTCGACGTCCCCGTCGAGGCACAGGGGTTGTCGCTGTTCGGGTCCAACCACGTGGACGGGGAGCGGGGTTCGGAGCGGCTGATCGCGCACGAGCTGGCGCACCAGTGGTTCGGCAACAGCGTGTCCATCGCCGACTGGCGGCAGATCTGGCTGAACGAGGGGTTCGCGAAGTACGCGGAGTGGCTGTGGTCGGAGCGCTCGGGAGGGCGCAGCGCCCAGCAACTGGCCGCCGGAGCACACCGGTTGTTGTTCTCGCTGCCTCAGGACCTCCGGCTGGCCGATCCGGGGCGGAAGTTGATGTTCGACGACCGTCTCTACCAGCGGGGCGGGCTCGTCCTGCACGCGGTGCGGTGCGCGCTCGGTGACGACGCGTTCTTCCGCATGCTGCGCGGGTGGGCGGGTCTGCACCGGGGCGGGGCGGTGACGACGGCGAACTTCACCGCGCACGTGGGGCGGTTCACGGACGAGCCGCTGGACGCGCTGTTCGACCTGTGGCTGTACGGGACGACGCTGCCGCCGCTGCCCGGTCCGAGACAATGAGCGGCATGACTTCGCGTTCCTGCCCGTGCGGGCTGTCCCAGGCTTACGAGGCGTGCTGCGGCCGGTTTCACTCAGGTGCCGCTGCCGCGCCGACCGCCGAGGCGTTGATGCGGTCGCGGTACAGCGCCTTCGTGCGCGGGGACGCCGGGTATCTGCTGCGGACCTGGCATCCGCGGACGCGGCCCGGGCGGCTCGAACTGGACGCGGGGATGCGGTGGACCGGGCTGGAGATCCTGGACACGGGTGACGGGTCCGCGTTCCACACCTCCGGGACCGTGACGTTCCGGGCCTCGTACCGGGGCGGATCGCTGCACGAGCGGAGCCGGTTCGAGCGGGTGGACGGGGCCTGGGTGTACGTCGACGGCGAGATCCTCGACTGAGCGTCAGGGCGCCAGGATGTCGAGTTCCTGGAGGGCGCCGACCGTGATCTCCCGGGTCAGTTCCTCCGCGCGGACCGCGTCGCCCGCGCGGACCGCCTCGGCGACCTGGACGTGCAGGGTGACGGCGGCCGGGTCGGGGTCCTCGAACATCACGTCGTGGTGGGTGCGGCCGGCCAGGACCTCGGCGACGACATCGCCGAGTCGGGCGAACATCTCGTTGCCGGAGGCGGCCAGGACGGCGCGGTGGAAGGCGACGTCGTGGACGAGGTACTCCTCCAGCTTGTGACCGCGTGAGTTGGCGACCATGCCGAGGGCGCACTCGGTGAGTTCGGCGCACTGCTCGGCGGTGGCATGGCGGGCCGCGAGGCCCGCGGCGACGGGTTCGACCGCCGAGCGCAGCACCGTGAGGGACCGCAGCTGCCCGGCGCGGTCGGCGCCGGCCAGGCGCCAGCGGATGACCTCGGGGTCGTAGACGTTCCACTCGGACTTGGGGCGGACCGTCACGCCGACGCGGCGGCGGGACTCGACCAGGTGCATGGACTCCAGGACGCGGACCGCCTCGCGCATCACGGAGCGCGACACGTCGAAGCGCTGGGCCAGCTCGTCCGTGCGCAGCACGCTGCCCGGGGGGTACTCGCCCGCCGTGATCTCGGGGCCGAGGGTGTCCAGTACATGGCCGTGCAGCCCTCGACCCGGTGTGCTCATGCACTCAGCGTACGGGGTAGATCACGGAGACAAAAAGTCAGACTTATTTGTCACTGAGTCTTGAATTCGTCGTACCTAATGGGTTTCAGTTGCGTCGACATCACGTGTCGACGAAGACAGCAGACAGTGAGGCAGCGATGAACACCCCCCACGTCGTCGTGGTCATGGGCGTCGCGGGCACCGGCAAGACCACCATCGGTCCCCTGCTCGCGGCCCGGCTCGGCGTTCCCTACGCCGAGGGCGACGACTTCCACCCGCAGGCCAACATCGCCAAGATGTCGGCCGGTACACCGCTCACCGACGAGGACCGCTGGCCCTGGCTTGACGCCATCGGCGCGTGGGGGCACGGGCGGGCCGGACTCGGCGGGGTGGTCAGCTGCTCGGCACTGAAGCGGTCGTACCGCGACCGGCTGCGGGCCGCCGCACCCGGCGTGGTCTTCGTGCACCTCGCGGGCGACCGCGCGCTGATCGAGGACCGGATGTCGCACCGGCAGGGGCACTTCATGCCCACGGCGCTGCTCGACTCCCAGTTCGCCACGCTCCAGCCGCTGGAGAGCGACGAGGCGGGGGTCCGCGTGGACGTCCTGGGCAGCCCGGAGGAGATCACCGAACGGGCGGCGCGCGCGCTCGAGGATCTCCCCGAACCCGTCCAGTAGCCCCTCGCTCCCTTCCCACGACTCCTCTGACCCCAAGGACACCTCCCCCGTGACCAGACTCAGCGTCGAGATGCTGGCAGCGGACGCACCCGAGCCGATCACCTCGGCCGGGCACGCTCAGCTGGGCATCGCCGTGCTGGCGGGCATCGCCGTCATCGTCCTGCTCATCACCAAGTTCAAGCTGCACGCGTTCCTGGCGCTGACCATCGGGTCGCTGGCGCTCGGGGCGCTCGCCGGAGCGCCCCTGGACAAGGTCCTCCTCAGTTTCAGCGCCGGTCTCGGCACCACGGTCGCCGGCGTCGGCGTGCTGATCGCCCTGGGCGCGATCCTCGGCAAGATGCTCGCCGACTCCGGAGGGGCCGACCAGATCGTCGACACCATCCTGGAGAAGGCCGGCGGGCGTTCGATGCCGTGGGCGATGGTGCTGATCGC
Organism: Streptomyces sp. NPDC041940; assembly: GCF_055589465.1. Taxonomy (NCBI): domain Bacteria; kingdom Bacillati; phylum Actinomycetota; class Actinomycetes; order Kitasatosporales; family Streptomycetaceae; genus Streptomyces; species Streptomyces sp. NPDC041940. Next base: position 134,747 of record NZ_JBVJBP010000026.1, on the reverse strand, counting down.
CTCCGTGATCGGACTGCCGCTCTTCTTCGAGGTCGGCATCGTGCTGCTGATCCCGGTGGTGCTGATGGTCGCCAAGCGCGGCAACTACTCGCTGATGCGCATCGGCATCCCGGCGCTCGCGGGCCTGTCCGTGATGCACGGCCTGGTGCCGCCGCACCCCGGTCCGCTGGTCGCGATCGAGGCGGTCAAGGCCGACCTGGGCGTGACGCTGGCCCTCGGTGTCCTGGTCGCCATACCCACGGTGATCATCGCCGGTCCGGTGTTCTCGAAGTACGCCGCCCGCTGGGTGGACGTGCCGGCCCCGGAGAACATGCTTCCGCAGCGTGCCTCCGAGGACCTGGAGAAGCGCCCCGGCTTCGGCGCCACCCTGTTCACGATCCTGCTGCCGGTGATCCTCATGCTGGCCAAGGCGCTGGTCGACATCGTCATCGACGACCCGGAGAACCTGGTCCAGCGGGTCTTCGACGTCATCGGCGCCCCGATGATCGCGCTGCTCGCCTCGGTGCTGGTCGGCATCTTCACGCTGCTGCGGCCCGCCGGGTTCTCCAAGGAGCGGATATCGCCGCTCGTCGAGAAGAGCCTCGCGCCGATCGCGGGCATCCTGCTGATCGTCGGCGCGGGCGGCGGCTTCAAGCAGACGCTGATCGACACCGGGGTGGGCCAGATGGTCCTGGACATCTCCAAGGACTGGGCGATCCCGGCGCTGTTGCTGGCCTGGTTGATCGCGGTGGTGATCCGGCTGGCGACCGGTTCGGCGACGGTGGCGACCGTCTCGGCGGCGGGCCTGGTGGCCCCGCTCGCGGCCGACATGTCAACGACGCACGCGGCCCTCCTCGTCCTGGCCATCGGTGCCGGCTCGCTCTTCTTCAGCCATGTGAACGACGCCGGGTTCTGGATGGTGAAGGAGTACTTCGGGCTGTCCGTCGGCCAGAACATCAAGACCTGGTCCGTCATGGAGACGATCATCTCGGTGGTCGCCGGCGGAATCGTCCTGCTGTTGTCCCTGGTGATCTAGGAGAGGTACGGCCATGACCGCTCACCCCCTGTTCGACATCGGCGGCCGTACGGCCCTGGTGACCGGCTCCAGCCGGGGCATCGGACTCGCCCTGGCCCGTGGTCTGGCGGAAGCCGGCTGCACGGTCGTCCTGAACGGCCGCGACAAGGACCGCCTCGCCGAGGCCGCCGCCGGGCTGCCCGGCGACAAGGTGCACACGGCCTCGTTCGACGTGACCGACGGACCGTCCGTGGCGGACGGGATCGCCGAGGTCGAGGAGCGGGTGGGCCCGCTCGACATCCTCGTCAACAACGCGGGCATGCAACTGCGCGCCCCGCTGCTGGAGTTCACCGACTCCGACTGGCACCGGATCCTGGACACCAACCTGACCAGTGCCTTCCTGGTCGGCCGTGAGGCGGCGCGCCGGATGACGGAACGCGGCCACGGCAAGATCATCAACATCTGCTCGCTGCAGAGCGAGGTCGTACGGCCCGGGATCGCGCCGTACGCGGCCACCAAGGGCGCGCTGAAGATGCTCACCAAGGGCATGTGCGCGGACTGGGGCCCGAGCGGAGTGCAGGTCAACGGGCTCGGCCCGGGCTACATCGAGACCGAGCTGACCAAGCCCCTCGTCGACGACGAGGAGTTCAGCGCCTGGGTGCGGCGGCGTACCCCGGCCGGGCGCTGGGGCCGTACGCAGGACCTGGTGGGCGGGGTGCTGTTCCTCGCCTCCCCGGCCGCCGACTTCATCAGCGGGCAGGTGCTGTACGTCGACGGCGGCATGACGAGCGTGCTCTGACGCCGCCGGGACCATTGCTTGGACGATTCAGGAGGTTGTGATGCTGGGTTGTGTGATTCACGGTCAGGACGACCTCCGGGTCGCGCAGTTGCCCGTTCCGGAGCCGGGTCCTGGGCAGGCGCTGGTCGCCGTCCGGTACGGCGGGGTGTGCGGGTCCGATCTGCACTACTGGCGGCACGGCGGCGTCGGTGACTTCCGGCTCCGCGAGCCGATGGTGCTCGGGCACGAGGTCGTCGGGACGGTCCTCGGGTACGGGGACGGCGCCTCGGGCCCGGCTCCGGGTACGGCCGTGGCCGTGCACCCGGCGACCCCGTGCGGAGTGTGCCCGGAGTGCTCGGCCGGACGGCGGAACGTGTGCCGGGACACCCGCTATCTGGGCAGTGCGGCGCGATTCCCGCATGTGCAGGGCGGGTTCGCGGCGCAGGTGGTCGTGCCCGGTGAGCAGTTGCGGGCGCTGCCGGACGGTCTGGAGCTGCGCCGGGCCGCGCTCGCCGAGCCGCTGTCCGTCGCGCTGCACGCGGTGCGGCGGGCCGGGGACGTGGCCGGGCGGCATGTTCTGGTGACCGGTGCCGGGCCCATCGGGTGTCTGGTGGTCGCGGCGGCGAAGGCGGCGGGGGCGGCGCGGGTCACCGTGACGGATCTGCTGCCCGAGGCGTTGGAGTACGCCCGGGTCGCCGGTGCGTCGACTGTGGTGCGGGCCGACGATCCCGATGATGCCGGGTGGCCCGATGAGGTCGATGTGGCGATCGAGGCGTCCGGGGTGGCCGCGGGGCTCGACGCGTGTCTGCGGCGGGTGCGGCGGGGTGGGGTTGTCGTGCAGTTGGGGATGTTGCCGCCGGGGCAGAGTCCGTTCGCGGGGAACCTTGTGGTGAGCCGGGAGATCGAGCTTCGGGGGGCGTTCCGGTTCGATACGGAGTTTGACGCGGCGTTGGAGTTGCTGGCGGTGGAGCCGGCGTTCGATGGGCTGGTGAGTGCGGTGGTTCCGGCCTCGGAGGCCGAGTCTGCGTTTGCGCTGGCCGCTGATCGGACTCGGTCTTGCAAGGTGCTGTTGGATTTCGCCGTTGCGCCGTAGGTGGTTGATGTTGTCCGGGGGCTGCGGGGGCGTTGTGGTTGTTCGCGCAGTTCCCCGCGCCCCTGAGGGCAACGGACTACCGGCGCCATAGAGGGTGCTGGCGGTCCGACCACTCTCTGCTTACCCTGCCCGTTCTCATTCCTCTGCGTGCCTCCGGGTCGGCCAGGGCCATGCCGATGTGGCCGGCCAGGACGATGCCGATGGTGAGGGCCAGCCAGTCGTGGACGAAGGTCGCGCTGGTGCGCCAGAGCAGGGGGGTGAGGTGGGTGAACCACATCATCAGGCCGGTGGCGAGCATGACGAGGGTGGCTCCGGCGATCCAGGCGGCGTAGATCTTCTGGCCGGCGTTGAACTTGGCGGCGGGGCGGGAGTCGGGGCGCTTGTCGCGGTGCAGGGCGGCGCGCAGCCAGGTGCGGTCGTGCGGGCCGAAGCGGTTGAGCCGGCCGAGGTCGGCGCGGAAGGCGCGGGAGGCGAGGCCGGCCAGGACCGGGACGGGCAGGGCCAGACCTGACCACTGGTGCAGGGTGACGACCAGGGCACGGCGGCCCACGAGTTCGGCGAGCTGGGGGACGTAGAGGCAGGCCGCCGTCAGGACGCAGACGCTCATCAGGGCGGCCGTCGTGCGGTGGATCCAGCGCTCGGTCGGGGTGAAGCGGCTGACATCGGCCGCGGTGTCAGCTCGTGGGGGCATCGTCGCGTCCGTTCGAGCGGCCCACCCAGGCGTCGATGTCGTAGCCGCGCTCCTCCCAGTAGCCCGGGTCGACCTCGTCGGTGAGGGTGATGCCGGAGAGCCACTTGGCGGACTTGTAGAAGTACATGGGCGCCACGTAGAGGCGGACCGGGCCGCCGTGGGAGTGGCCGAGGTCCTTGTCCTGCATGCGCAGGGCGACCAGGACGTCCGCGCGGCGGGCCTGGGTGAGGGTGAGGCTCTCGGTGTACGTGCCGTCGAAGCAGGTGAAGCGGACCGCCTTCGCGGTGGGGCGTACGCCGGCGGCGTCGAGGAGCCGGGAGAGGCGTACGCCTTCGAACGGTGTGTCCGGGACCCGCCAGCCGGTGACGCACTGGACGTCGCGGACCATGCGGGTCTGCGGCAGGGCTCTCAGCGCGTCCAGGGTGTAGGTGGTGGGGCGGTCGACCAGGCCGTCGATCTTGAGGCGGTAGGTGCCGGCGTTCTTGCGCGGGACGGACGAGGCGACCGAGTAGTAGCGGAAGCCGCCGCCGTTCGGGAGCAGTCCGGTCAGGCCGGTGGGGTCCTGGTCGGCGGCGCCGCCGAGGAAGCCCTCCAGGCCGCGCTGCAGCTTGGGCGCGGCGACGACGCCCAGGGCGCCCACCGCGAGGGTGCCGAGGAAGACGCGGCGGCCTACCGGGGTGCCCCGCTCCTCGGGGTGTCCGTCGTTCACGCCGTCTTGTACGTCCTCGCGCACGCCCCCACTCACCTCCCCGTCGCCCCGGTTCGCGTTCACGTTCTCATTCGAGCACCCGCGGCCCCGGCAGGACAGGGATCGCGGGTGCTCGTCAGACTTCCGTAACCACTTCTTACGCGGGCACCCTCAGGACGAGGCCGCCTTGTCCAGCTGGAACGCCTCGTTGCCGAGCCCGATCCGGGCGTGCTTCTCGGGGGCGCGGGCGCGCAGCACCAGGCCCAGGACGAGGCCCGCGACCAGGGCGAGCCCGATGACGCCGGGCAGCACCCAGCTCAGCGAGGAGTCCGGGCCGGCGCCGACCAGCACCTCGAAGTCCTTCACGGTGTAGCCGGCGATCACGAGCAGGGCGAGGCCCGACAGCGTGGCGGTGGCCAGCCGCCAGGCCTGGGCGCCGGCGGCGCCGCGGCGGACGAAGAAGACGACGACCGACAGGGAGGCCGCCGCCATCAGCAGGATCACGCCGAGGGCGCCGATGTTGCCGAGCCAGGTGAACAGCTGCAGGACGGGCGCGGTCGGGTCGCCGACCGGCTTGTCGTCGGCGATCGCGAAGCCGGCCACGACCACCACGGCCACGACGGTCTGCAGCAGCGAGCCGGTGCCGGGGGCGCCGCTGGTGCCGCTGGTGCGGCCGAAGGCGGCGGGCAGCAGGCCCTCGCGGCCCATGGCGAAGGCGTACCGGGCGACGACGTTGTGGAAGCTGAGCAGGGCGGCGAACATGCCGGTGACGAACAGGACGTGCAGGACGTCCGTGAAGGTGCCGCCGAGGCGGGACTCGGTGAGGAAGAACAGCAGTCCGGCGCTCTGCTTCTGGGCCGTGCCGACGATCGCGGAGGGGCCGGTGGCGACGGTGAGGGCCCAGCTGCTCAGCGCGAAGAAGACGGCGACCCCGCCGACGGCGAAGAACATCACGCGCGGCACCAGGACGTGCGGGCGGCTGGTCTCCTCGGCGTAGACGGGGGCCTGCTCGAAGCCGAGGAACGCGGCGATGCAGAAGCACAGCGCGGTGCCGACGCCCGCGCCGGTGAGCGTGTCGGGGTTGAAGGCGTGCAGCGACAGGCCTTCCTTGCCGGGGTCGGCGAGGGCGGCCACGTCGAAGATCACGACGAGGAGCACCTCGATGACCAGCAGCACGCCGAGCACCCGCGCGTTGACGTCGATCTTGAGCCAGCCGAGCAGTCCGACGGCGAGGGCGGCCACCAGGGCCGGGATCCACCAGGCGATCTCCACCTCGGCGTAGGTGGCGAGGAGCCCGGAGACCTCGAAGCCGAAGATGCCGTAGATGCCGATCTGGAGCGCGTTGTAGGCGACGAGGGCGACCAGGGCGGCGCCCGCGCCGGCGGTGCCGCCGAGGCCGCGGGAGATGTAGGCGTAGAAGGCGCCCGCGTTGTGGACGTGGCGGCTCATCTCGGCGTAGCCCACGCTGAACAGGATCAGGACGACGCCGAGGACGACGAAGAGCAACGGCTGGCCGACGATGCCCATCACCGCGAATGTGGTGGGCATGACACCCGCGACCACCATGAGCGGGGCGGTCGCCGCGAGGACGGAGAGCAGCAGCCCCCCGGTGCCGAGGCGGTCGGCGCGCAGGGCACGCTCCTGCCCCTTGAACGTGCTGATGCCGCCGCCTGCGGCGGACGTGCTCGTACTCGAACTGTCCGTGGTCATCGGGAGAGCGTCCTCACTTCTGGGATGGCGGGGGTCAGGCCGTGCCGAGCGCGCCGGCGCGGGCGGCGGCGAAGGCGGTGTGCGGGTCGCGGTCCGGGTACGACCAGGGCGCCGGGGTGGCGTACCGGTCGATCCGGTGGAACAGGGCGGCGGCCTCGGCGCCCCGCCCCTCGCAGAACTTGGCGTGGGCGAGGAAGTTCAGGTCGATCAGCCGCCGCGGGTGGCCCTCCAGCTCCCACTCCAGCCACCAGTCGAAGGCGGTCTTCATCACCTGCCGGGCGCGGCGGCCGGCCCAGTGGCCCGAGGTGGCCGGATCGGCGGGCTCGTACCCGGCGGCCGCCAGCACGCGGTAGCGCTCGGCGTGTGCGATGACGGGCAGGATCGCGAGCGGGGAGTCGGCCGGTGCCTGTTCGGCGGCCCAGTTGGCGAAGTCGTAGACCTCGTGCAGCGGGTCCGGGCCGGCCTCGGTGCGGCGTGCGGCGAGCCGGGCGACCATCAGGTGGTGGGCGTGGTGGTGGTCGGCGTACCGGCCGCGCACCGCCTCGAAGCGCCGGACCACGTCCATGTCGGTGCCGGTCGCGCACTCCAGCATGAGCAGGCCGAGCCAGGGGGTGGGGTCGGCCGGGGCGCGGGCGACGGCGGTCTCGCAGGCCTCGCGGGCGCGGACCGGCTTGCCCTTGCCGCGCAGCGCCCGCCGGACCTCGGCGAGGGCGAGCAGGACGGAGGCGTCGGCGGACTCGGGTTCGGCGAGCAGCCACTCACGGGCCCAGGCGGCGCAGTAGGACTCGGCCGCGAGGACCGTGATCCGATGGCCGCGGCGGTCCCAGTCCTCTCCGGTCCGGACCAGCAGGGAACGGACGTGCTGCCAGCGGCCCTGCGCGAGCGCGGCGCGCGCGGCCACGAGGTCGGCGTCGTCGAGGGCCTCGTCGAAGGCCTGAGCCGCACGTCTGCGGCCACGGCCGAGGGGAGGCGGGGGTGGGGACACCGCGGGACTTCCTCACGCGCTCTTCTGGTGTTTCGGCTCACGGCGGTCGATGGGGCGCGGGTGTGCGCAATGCCATGAACTGATCACGCACAGCCAACCCCCCGCCAATGGTTGACGTCAAGGGCCGTCTTCGCGTTACACGCGTCAAGTGGCGTTACTTGTGAGGGTCTTGTGATCAACGGGGTGCGGGAGGAGCATGTGACCGGCATCCGATTTTTCCGTTTCGCCCTTTGTGACGTACGTCATAGCGTTCGCCGGTTTCGACCCGGACCATGGCAGGACGTACGGGCGCGCCGGGCGGAGCCGGCCGGTACAGTCGGCCCCTACGCAACCGTGAACCCGACCTGATGATCGAGGTACACCGCGTGTCGGTTCTAGTTCTCGTGCTCGCCCTGAGCGCCGCCTGCTGTCTTGGCTTCGGTTTCGTCCTGCAGCAGAACGCGGCCCAGCGGGCACCGCTGAGCGACTTCCTCTCCTTCCGGCTGCTGATCGACCTGGTGAAGGTGCCGCGCTGGCTCGGCGGCATCGCGCTGATGGTGGTCGGCATGGCGCTGGGCGCCGCCGCCCTTGGACAGGGCGAGCTGTCCCTGGTGGAGCCGCTGCTGGCGACGAACCTGCTGTTCGCGCTCGCGCTGTCCCGCAGGCAGACCAAGCAGCCACTGGGCCGTCAGGGCTGGGCGGGCCTGCTGCTCCTGGCGGGCGGAGTGACCGCGTTCATCGTGGCGGGTCAGCCGCAGGGCGGAGCCGCGACGGCGGATCCGGTGCGGCAGTGGCTGATCATCGGGGTCATGGTCGGTCTCGCCCTGCTGCTCACGACCCACGCCAAGCGCTCGCGGCTGAGCTCCGGACCGGTGCTGCTGGCCCTGGCCGCCGGGCTGCTCTACGGCGTGCAGGACGCGCTGACCCGGGTGAGCGGGCAGAAGTTCGCCGAGGGCGGCTTCGCCGAGCTGCTCACCGGCTGGCAGCCGTACGCGGTCCTCGCGCTGGGCGTCACGGGGCTGGTCCTCGTGCAGAGCGCCTTCGAGACCGCCTCCCTGCGCAAGTCGCTGCCCGCCCTGACCGCGGCCCAGCCGCTCGCCGGGATCATCTGCGGCGTCGGCTTCCTCGGCGACCGGCTGCGCACCGACGCGGTGGCCCTGAGCTGGGAGGCCGGCGGCCTGCTGGCCGTGGTCGCGGGGATCGTGCTGCTGGGGCTGCATCCGGCCATGCCGCACGGACTGGCGGAGCGGGCCCGCGTGGGGAAGCTGCAGCCGCAGCCGCAGCCGCAGTGATTCCGGCGCCGCCCCCTGCTTGGATGAGGGCATGAGCGCTGCTGACGAGATCCTCGACATCGTCGACGAGAAGGACCAGGTCATCGGACAGCTGCCCCGAGGCGAGGTCTACGCCGAGGGCCTGCGGCACCGCTGCGTGTTCATCCAGGCCCGGGACGCCGGGGGACGGATCTTCGTGCACCGGCGGACCCCGACCAAGCTGGTCTTCCCCTCCCTCTACGACATGTTCGTCGGCGGAGTCGTCGGCGCGGGCGAGGCCTACGACACGGCGGCCCTGCGCGAGGCCGAGGAGGAACTGGGCGTGACCGGCCTGCCGGAACCGCGGTACCTCTTCAAGTTCCTCTACGACGACGGCGGCGGCCGGAGCTGGTGGTCGGCGGTGTACGAGGTCCGCTGCGAGCTTCCCGTACGGCCGCAGGCCGAGGAGGTGGCCTGGCACGACTTCCTGCCCGAGGAGGAGGTGGAGCGGCGCCTCGGGGACTGGGAGTGGGTGCCGGACGGGCTGGCGGCGTACGAACGCCTCAAGGCGTTTCGGTCGAGGCCCTAGTGGGCGACGGCGACCGGCGAGCGGCTCCCGGGTAGGGTCGCGCAGATGATCGAGTTCGTACGGAACGTCCGTTTGTGGTTCGCGCCCGCGGAGGTCCGGCAGGACGGCGAGACGCCCGACTACCGGTTCTCGCTGGCGAACGAACGCACCTTCCTGGCCTGGCTGCGCACCGCGCTCGCGCTGATCGGCGGCGGCTTCGCCGTGGACCAGTTCCTGCCGGACCTGCGCTGGGGCTGGAGGGTCGGGCTGGCCCTCGCGCTGCTCGCCGCGGGGGTGCTGTGCTCGCTGCGGGCGGTCAACCACTGGGTGCGCTGCGAGCGGGCCATGCGCCGGGGCGAGGATCTGCCGGTGTCCCGGTTCCCGGCGTTGCTGAGCCTCGTCGTCGCGGTCGTCGCCGTGGCGATGGTGCTTGTGGTGCTCGTGGGGTGGGAGGGGTGAGCGCGGCTCCCAGCGCGCCTCGGACCCCCGACCGCGACCCCGGGCTCCAGCCCGAGCGGACCCGGCTCGCCTGGCGGCGCACGACGCTCTCGGGCACGGTCGCCGCCGTGCTCGCCGTGAAGACCGCGCTGCACGGCGGCGCGTCGGTGGCCGGGGTCGTCGGATGCGCCCTGTGCTGTGTCCTGTGGCTTGGCTTCCTCGGCGTCGCCCACCGCCGCATCCGCACGCTCTCCGCGCCCGGCAGCCCCGCGGCGTTCGCGCCCCGGCACGCGACGGCCGCCGTGCTGTGCACGGTGGCGATGGCGGCGTGCGGGGCCGCCCTCGTCCTCTGAGGCCCGTGGGTCTGAGCGGCCGGCGGCTACGCGCCCTCCGTCTCCCAGTCCACCGTCACGACGATCTTGCCTCGGGTCCGGCCCTCCTGGTTCAGCAGGTGCGCGTCCGCCGCCCGCTCCAGCGGGAACGTCTCGGAGACGTGCACGCTCACCACGCCCTGTTCCGCCAGGTCGGTGAGCCGCTGGAGGTCGTCGGCGTCGGGGCGTACGAAGTAGTAGCGGCCGCCGTAGTTCACGACGTCGCCGTCGGCGATCGACACCAGGCGCCCCTCGGGGGCCAGCAGGTTGGCCGAGGCCTTCAGGGCGTCACCGCCGACCGTGTCGAACACCGCGTCCACGCCCTCGGGCGCCAGCCCCCGCACCCGCTCGCCGAGGCCCTCTCCGTAGGTCACCGGCTCGCCGCCGAGGCCCCGCACGAAGTCGTGGTTGGGCTCGCTCGCCGTGCCGATCACCCGGGCGCCGAGGTGGGTGCCGAGCTGTACGGCGATCGAGCCGACGCCGCCGGCCGCCGCGTGCACCAGGACGGTCTCGCCCCGCCTCACCTGGAGGACCTTGAGCAGCACCTGATAGGCGGTGAGCCCGACCAGCGGCAGCCCGGCCGCCTCCTCGAAGGAGAGGTTGCGCGGCTTGCGGGCGAGGGTGCGCAGGGGCGCGGCCACGTACTCGGCGAAGGTGCCCCGGGAGAGGAAGTCCTCGCGTACGTACCCGATGACCTCGTCCCCGACGTCGAACTCCGAGACGGCCACGCCGGGCCGTACGACGACGCCCGAGACATCCCAGCCGGGCACCACGGGGAAGACGGGTTCCAGGACGGCGTCGAGGTAGCCCTCGCGGGCCTTCCAGTCGACGGGGTTCACGGACGCCGCCCGTACCTTCACCAGCACCGTGTCCGGGCCGACCTTGGGATCGCGGACCTCCCCGAACGCCAGCGCCTCGGGTCCGCCGTACCGTGAGTAGCTGATGGCCTTCATGGCTCCGACCTTCCGGGCTTCCCACGCGGCACGCAAGCCGGACTGGCCTGAACGAAGCGGGCCGTGGCCTCCCCGGCGTCTCGCGCGAGGAGCCTTCGGCCTATCGTGGCTCCGATCACGTTTCGGCCCCCCTCTGGACGACATACCGACCGGTCGGCATCATGAGTCGGGAACCGTCCATCTCCCCGTAGGAGCGACGCATGAGCCCCGACCATCCGCCCGGACTCGATCTCGACCGGCTGCGCGGCCTGCTCGACCGGGAGCGCCCCGGCCTGGTGAACGGCCCGCTGTCCGGCCGGCTGATCGAGGGCGGCCGGTCGAACCTCACGTACGCCGTGTCCGACGGCACCGCGCGCTGGGTCGTACGGCGGCCTCCGCTCGGCCATGTGCTGGCCACCGCGCACGACATGAAGCGCGAGCACCGGGTGATCAGCGGGCTGTATCCGACCGCCGTGCCGGTTCCGCGGCCGGTGCTGCTGTGCGAGGACGAGGAGGTGCTCGGGTCGCCCTTCTACGTCATGGAGTTCGTCGAGGGCACCCCGTACCGCACCGCCGACCAGCTGGTGCCGCTCGGTCCGGAGCGGACCCGGGGCGCGGTGCTGAACCTGGTGGACACCCTGGTGGAGCTGCACGCGGTGGACCCGGGCGAGGCGGGTCTCGCGGACTTCGGCCGGCCCGAGGGCTTCCTGGACCGGCAGCTGCGGCGCTGGGGCAAGCAGCTGGACGCCTCCCGCAACCGCGATCTGGACGGTATCGACGAACTGCACGCCGCCCTCGGCCGGGACCTGCCCCGCTCCCCCGCCCCGGCCGTCGTGCACGGCGACTACCGGCTCGACAACGTGCTGATCGGCGAGGACGACCAGATCAAGGCCATCCTCGACTGGGAGATGTCGACGCTGGGCGACCCGCTCACCGACCTCGGCCTGCTGGTCATGTACAGCATGCCGCTCGGCATGCCCGAATCCCCCGTCTCCACCACCGCCGAGGCTCCCGGGAATCCGGCACCGTCCGAACTCATCGAGCGGTACGCCGCGCGCTCGGGGCGCGACGTCTCCGCGGTCTCCTGGTACACGGCGTTCGCCTGGTTCAAGCTCGCCGTGATCCTCGAGGGCATCCACTACCGCTACACGCTCGGCCAGACGGTCGGGCGCGGGTTCGACCGCATCGGCGACCTCGTGCCCGTCTTCGTCCGGCACGGGCTGACCACGCTTCACGAGGGCCTTCAGGAGGGCTGATCCGTATGGACTTCGCGTTCGACGCACGCACCGAGGAGCTGCGCGCCAAGCTGCTCACCTTCATGGACGAGTACGTCTATCCGGCCGAGGCGGTGGCGGAGGAGCAGCGCGCCCTGCTCGCCTCGCCGTGGGACACCCCGGCGGTGGTGGAGGAGCTCAAGGCCGAGGCGCGCAGGCAGGGGCTGTGGAATCTCTTCCTGCCGGACTCCGAGTACGGGGCCGGGCTCACCAATCTGCAGTACGCGCCACTCGCCGAGATCATGGGCCGCTCCCCGCACCTGGCGCCGACGGCGACGAACTGCGCGGCGCCCGACACCGGGAACATGGAGGTGCTGACCCAGTTCGGTGACGAGCAGCAGCGCAAGCAGTGGCTGGAGCCGCTGCTGGCGGGCGAGATCCGCTCGGCGTTCGCGATGACCGAGCCGGAGGTGGCCTCCTCGGACGCCACCAACATCACCACGCACATCCGGCGGGACGGCGACGAGTATGTCGTCACCGGCCGCAAGTGGTACATCTCCGGGGCTATGAACCCGGACTGCAAGATCTTCATCGTGATGGGCAAGACGGACCCGGACGGGGACGACATCCGCCGTCAGCAGTCCATGGTGCTGGTCCCCCGCGACACGCCGGGTGTGACCGTCAAGCGCGCGATGCGGGTGTTCGGCTACGAGGACCACTCCCACGGCGGCCACGCCGAGGTGATCTTCGACGACGCGCGCGTGCCGGCGTCGAACCTGATCGGCGAGGAGGGCGGTGGCTTCGCCATCGCGCAGGCCCGGCTCGGTCCCGGCCGGATCCACCACTGCATGCGGCTGATCGGCATGGCGGAGCGGGCGATCGAGCTGATGTGCCGGCGGGCCGTGGCCCGTACGGCCTTCGGCAAGGCGCTGGCGCAGCAGGGTGTGGTGCACAACTGGATCGCGGACGCGCGGGTGACGGTCGAGCAGTTGCGGCTGCTGGTACTGAAGACGGCCTGGCTGATGGACACGGTCGGCAACAGGGGGGCGCACACCGAGATCCAGTCGATCAAGATCGCTACGCCTCGTGCGGTGGTGGACATTCTCGACCGGGCGATCCAGTTGCACGGTGCGGGGGGTGTCAGTCAGGACTTCCCGCTGGCGGAGCTGTATGCGGCGGCGCGGACGCTGATGATCGCGGACGGGCCTGACGAGGTGCATCAGCGGTCGCTGGCCCGGCGGGAGTTGAAGCAGTACCTGTAGGCGGTGCGGGCGGTGGGGGTTTTCTCGCCCCCGCCGCCCTTACCCGTCCCATCCTCAGGGGGCTCCGCCCCCTGGCCCCCCGTTCGGCCTGAACGGCCTCGTCCTCAAACGCCGGACGGGCTGGTTCGGGCAGCTAGGGGCGCAGGGCCCTCATCAGCAGGTCGGCCAGGTGGTCGGCTACCTGTTGCGGGCTCATGGGCCCGTCCGGGCGGTACCACGTCGACAGGTGGTGGACCGAGCCGAAGTGGTAGTCGACGACCAGGTCCGCCGGGGTCGTCCTGGAGAAGATGCCCGACTCCTGGCCCTCCTCGACCAGCGCGCGGAAGCGCTCGTGGTAGCGGCGGCGCTCGGAGCGGACCTGCTTGTTCTTCTCGGGGCTGAGATGGTGCATCGACCGCCAGAAGATCATCGCGTCGTCGAGGTTGTCGATCGTCGTCACCACGACGTCCGCGGCCGCGGACCGCAGCCGCTTCTCCACCGGCTCGTCCGCGTCCGCGACGGCGTCCAGCCGCTCCTGCTGGATGCGCAGCACGCGCGCGTACACCTCGTGCAGAAGGTCGTCCTTGGAGCCGAAGTAGTGGTACAGCGCCCCCTTGGTGACGCCGGCCGCCTCGACGATCTCCTGCACCGAGGTGCGGTCGTAGCCCCGGTCGGCGAAGAGCCGGGTGGCGGCGGCCAGGAGCCGCTGAGGCACGGGGGTGCCGTCCGAGTCCGTGGTCCTGGGCACTGCCGCCACCTGCCTTTCCGTACTGCTGGTCAATTGCCTTGCGTCCGGGAACGCAGTTCCCGACGGAGGATCTTCCCACTGGCCGTCTTCGGCAAGTCGGGCAGGATCTCCACCTGGCGCGGGTATTTGTAGGCGGCCAGTCTCTCCTTGCAGTAGGCGGCGAGTGCATCCGGGTCCGTCTCGGCGTCCGGACGCAGGCTGATGTACGCCTTGACGGTCTCCCCGCGATAGCCGTCGGGCACCCCGACGACGGCGGCCTCGCGCACCGCCGGGTGCGTGTAGAGCACGTCCTCGACCTCGCGCGGCCACACCTTGAATCCGGACGCGTTGATCATGTCCTTCTTGCGGTCGACGACGTACAGCCAGCCCTGCTCGTCCATGAAGCCGATGTCGCCGGTGCGCAGTTCGGCGCCGGGGAAGGTCTCGGCGGTGGCGTCGGCGCGCCGCCAGTAGCCGGGCACGACCTGCGGGCCGCGTACGGCGATCTCGCCCTGCTCGCCGAAGGGCACCTCGTCACCGTTGTCGTCGACGATCCGTACGACCGTGTCGGGGCCGGGCAGGCCCACGGCGAGCGTCCCGGAGGCCGGGTCGACGGGCGCCTCCAGACCGGGCGGCACCGAGGCGCAGGGCGCGGTGCACTCGGTCAGCCCGTAGCCGTTGCGGATGTACGGCCCGAAGCCAGCCCGGAACTTCTCCACCAGCGCGGGCGGCAGCGGGGCGCCGCCGGAGGAGATCACCCGGAAGGAGGAGAAGTGGTCGCGAGTGACGGAGGGGTGGGCGGCCAGCGCCATGAAGGCCGTGGAGGGGCCGACCGTGTAGTGCGGCGCGTGCTCGGCGAACGCGTCCAGCACCGTGCCCGCCTCGAAGCGGTAGGCCAGCACGAGCGTGCCCCCGCTGTTCAGGCAGGCGCCGAACTGGCAGACCATGCCCGTGATGTGGAACAGCGGCGCCATCGCGAAGTACACGGGCCGCTCGGGCAGCTCCAGGCCGGTCCGCTGCCGCTCGGCGTTGTACATGATGTTGCCGTGCGTGTTGGTGGCGCCCTTGGGCGTGCCGCTCGTGCCGGAGGTGTAGCTGATCAGCGCGATGTCGGAGGGGCCGGGCGCACGGTCCGCCGGTGCCTTGTTCCCGGCTCGCGCCACCGTCACCAGGTCATCGGCGTCCGGGGCCTGCGGCAGCCGCTCGAAGGCCAGCACGCGCGCGTCGTCACGCGTCTGGAAGTCCAGCTCGCACCCGGTGAGCGCGATCCGCACCGGCGAGTCCGCGGCCGTCTCGCGCAGATACGACTCCCACGCCCGGTCCGAGCAGATCAGCGCGGCGACCTCGCCGTCCCGCAGGACGTGGGCCACCTCGCCCGACTTGTACATCGGATTGACGGGCACGACGACCGCGCCCGCCTTCCACGCGCCGAGCACGGCGAGCACGAAGTGCGGGGAGTTCTGGAGCAGCACCGCGACCCGGTCGCCGGGCTCCAGGCCGCGCGCCGCGAGATGCCCGGCGACGGAGTCGCTGAGCTCGTCGGCCTCCCGGTAGGTCAGCCGGCCGTCGAAGTAGGCCAGGAAGTCGTGGTCCGGCGTCTCGGCCACCACCCGGCGCAGGGCGTGCACGAGGGAGCCGGCGGGGCTTATCGCGCCCTTCTGGGCCTCGCCGAGCAGGGCGAGCCAGGGTTTGGCGGCGTAGCGGGACTCGGTCACCGGGTCTCCTCCCACTGCTGCTGGATGCGGTTCATGCCGGTCAGCCACCGGTCGGGATCACCTGCCCGGGCCTGGTGGTAGGCGGCGACCTCCGGGTGCGGCAGGATCAGGAAGCGGTCCTCCTCGATGCCCTTGAGCAGGGCGTCCGCGACGGCCTCCGGCTCGATCGCGGTCGGCTGCAGCACCAGGTCGCCCGCGCTGCCGGTGGCGGCGAGCATGTCGGTGCGGACGCCCTGCGGGCAGATGGCGTGGACGTTCACGCCCCGGTGCCGGTACGTCAGCGACAGCCACTCGGCGAACGCGAGGGCGCCGTGCTTGGTGACGGCGTAGGGCGCGGCTCCGATCATGGTGAGCAGCCCGGCGGCGGACACGGTGGACACGAACCGGCCGCTGCCGCGCTCCAGCCAGGCCGGTAGCAGCTGCTCGGCGGCCCGGACATGCGCCATGACGTTCACGTCCCAGGACGTCGCCCACGCCTCCTCGTCCAGCGCACGACCGGAATCGACGCCGTCGAAGGCGACCCCGGCGTTGGCGCAGTACACATCGACGGTCCCGCCGAGCGCGTCCCGGGCGTCCCCGACGATCGCCGAGGCGTCACCGGGCACGGGGATGCCGCCGATCTCGGCGGCGATGTGCTTGGCCCGCTCGGCGTCGAGGTCGTTGACGACGACCCGGGCCCCCTCGGCGGCGAACCGCCGGGCGAGCGCGGCCCCGATTCCGCCGCCGGCCCCCGTGACAACGACTCCGGCCTCTTGAAAGGCTCCCACCATCGGTCTCCTCATTCGCGGCTCAGCAATGGCGCCAGACTAACCGGTCGGTATGTGCCACGGAAGAGGTGCCGGCAACGCCCCTCGAAGGGGCGCGGGGCTGTACCGATCGTGCGGCTTCGTCGCGGGGCGCGACAAGCCACAACCGACCGGCAGCCTCCCCACAACCCGCGGAAGCGCATACCGTGCCCATGCCGACCGTCCCCGCTCAAGGAGGTCACCGCATGCGCCCTTCCAGACGAGCCGTCCTCACCACCGCCACGGCGGCAGCCGTATCAGCCACCTCCACCGCATCCGCCGCGCAGCGCCGAAGGCACCCGCGCACCGGCTTCGAACGACTCGCCCAGGACGGCTACGCCCTGCTCGACGGCCAGAAGGTCGGCATCGTCACCAACCCCACCGGCATCACCCGCGACGTCCGCCACATCGTCGACGTCATGCACGAGGACGACCGCGTCGACCTCACCGCCGTCTTCGGCCCCGAGCACGGCTTCCGGGGCACCGCCCAGGCCGGCGGTTCCGAGGGACGCTACGACGACCCGGCGACCGGCCTGCCCGTCTACGACACGTACCTCAAGAGCGGCCGCCCCCTCGCAGACATCTTCACCGCGTCCGGCGTGGACACGGTCGTCTTCGACATCCAGGACGTCGGCGCCCGCTTCTACACGTACATCTGGACGCTGTACGACTGCATGGAGGCCGCACAGCTCGCCGGCAAACGGTTCGTGGTGCTGGACCGGCCCAACCCGGTGACCGGCCGGACGGCCCTCGGGCCCGTGCTGCACAAGGAGTTCGCCACGTTCGTCGGACGGCAGCCCATTTCCCAGGCCCACGGGATGACGGTCGCGGAGCTGGCGCGGCTCTTCAACGGCGAGTTCCTGACCGAGCCCGTACCGCTGGAGACCGTGGCGATGTCGGGCTGGAAGCGCTCGGAGTTCTACGACGCCTCCGGTCTGCCCTGGGTGCCGCCGAGCCCGAACATGCCGACGCCGGAGACGGCCCTGGTGTACTCGGGAACGTGTCTGTTCGAGGGCACCAACCTGTCGGAGGGGCGGGGCACGACCCGGCCGTTCGAACTGCTGGGCGCGGAGGGCGTCGACCGGCGCTGGGCGGGCAGGGCCAACGAACTCGGGCTGCCCGGCGTGCGGTTCAGGGAGGCGTACTTCGCGCCCACCTTCTCGAAGTTCCAGGGCAAGACGATCGGCGGCGTACAGCTCCATGTGCACGACCGGGCCGCGTTCGACCCCGTGCGCACGGGAATCGCCCTGCTCGTGACCGCCAAGCAGGTCTGGAGCGGTTTCGCCTGGCGCCCCGACCACTGGATCGACAAGCTCACCGGCTCCACGCGCGTGCGCACGATGATCGACGCGGGCGCGGACACCGACGAGGTCGTGGCGGGGTGGCAGAGCGAACTGGCGGTGTTCCGGCGGATGCGGCGGAAGTACCTCGTGTACCGCTGAGCAAGGCATACGGCCCCCAATGCGCCCGTGACGTATGGCCAAGCCGCCCCGTTGGCAGGACGATACGCCCAGATCGCGGCGTCACCCGGGGGCTAGGGGGCCTGTCATGGCGGATCCGGCGATGAGTGTGACTCCCTACTGGGAGCTGACCTTCGACGCGGACGGGGACCCGGCGGGCCGCCAGCGGGACCGGTTGCTCGCCGGGGTGAGCGAACGGAAGGTGCGCGACCTGATCGTCTTCGCGCACGGCTGGAACAACGACCGCTCGGGCGCCACCCGGCTCTACGACCGTTTCCTCGCGCCCGTCCCGCGGCTGGCCCCGGCGGCCCGGGTCGGGTACGTCGGGGTGCTGTGGCCGGCGATGCGGTTCGCCGACGAACCGATCCCGGACCTGCCACGGGCCGTGGCGGCCGAGGCCCCCGGGCGTCCCGTGCTCGACAAGGACACGCGGCACGCGCTGCTAGAGACCTTCCCGGGCCGGGCGATCCTGGTCGACCAGATCGCGCGGCTGCTGGAGCAGCAGCCGGCGGAGGAGGCCGAGCTGGAGGAGTTCGGGCGGCTGGTGCGGCTGCTGGTGGAGGTGGTGGCGCCCGGGCCGCAGGAGCTGTTCGCGGCGGACACGGTGGCGGAGGGCGTGCCGCAGAGCGAGCCGGAGATGTTCACCGGAACCTCGGCGGCGGCCTGCGAGGAGTACGCGCAGGCGCTCGCGGAACTCGAAGCGTCCGGCGCACGGCGGGACTTCAGGCTCCCGAACCCCTGGGACGGTGCGCACGAACTGCTGCGGCAGGCGACGTACTACGCGATGAAGCGACGCGCGGGAACCGTCGGTGAGCGCGGTCTCGGCCGGGTCGTCGGGCAGCTCGCGGCGGCGGCGCCGGGCGTGCGCGTGCACCTGGTGGGGCACAGCTTCGGCGCGCGGCTGGTGTCGTTCGCGCTGCGCGGACTGCCCGAGGGCGTGCGCACGGTGAAGTCCGTGACACTGCTCCAAGGGGCGTTCTCGCACTACGCGTTCGCGGCCCGGCTGCCGCACGACGCCCGCGCCGGAGGGGTTCTCCAGGGGCAGCAGAACCGCGTCGACGGCCCCCTGGTGTGCTGTCACTCCCGGCACGACACGGCCCTCGGCACGATCTATCCGCTGGCGTCGCGGATGGCGGGCGACAGCCGCTCGGTCGCCGGCCTCGACCTGAGCCGGGCCCTGGGCGAGAAGTGGGGCGCGATGGGCTGCGGCGGGGCGCGGGCGGTACCGGGCACGCGCGCGTACACCCTCGCCAAGGCCCTGAAGGCGAAACTGCCCGCCTCGGGGTGCGTGAACGTCGACGTGGCGGCGGTGGTCAGACGCGGCGGGCCGCCGGCCGGGGCACACAGCGACATCCTGCACGAGGAGCTGGCGAGGCTGGTACTGGCGGCGGGCCGCGTGCGCTGACCCGCCGCCTGTTCTCAGGGCCGCCGGGTCAGCGGTGCGAGGTGAACTCCACGACCTGCTGGTAGGTCGGCCGGTTCTGCCAGCTGATCTTGCCGTGCTTGATGCCGCCGAGGGTGCGGTGGATGACCGAGTCGGCGCACCACTGGTCGCCCGCCGAGCACTGGTCGTCGCCGGGGTAGACCTGGGCGGCGGTCTTGCCGGCCGCCTCCTTCAGGGTGCTGACGAGGATGTCCCGGCAGGCGCCGAGGCTGCCGTCGCCGCAGTACTTCCGGGCGAGCGGGCCCCGCACCTGCTCGCCGAGCACGGCCCGGATGTCCTTGTCGACATAGCTCCACCAGCCGTACTGGAAGGAGCTTCCGGCGTGCCCGCCGGTCGGTCCGTGGGCGGCCGACGGGGACTCGTCCACGGGCAGGTTGGCGGTCATGGCCTCGTACAGCTCGCTGCCGAGGCCCGGTTCGAACTCGGCCTTGACCAGCCGCGGCCACCAGGCGTCCAGGATGCGGATCGCGTCGGCGTCGGCGTACTTCTTGGAGCCGGCCGAGGTCTCCGTGCGCTTGGAGCCGGCCGCGACCCAGGCCTGGAGCTTGCTGACGGCAGCGGCGGTGGCGGAGTCGGTGACCGGTGAACCGGTGACGACCTTCAGCAGCCTGGGCAGGACGTCCTCCGCCCGCAGATCGGCCGTCCCCGCGTCGGCCATGGCCTTCACCAGCGAGGCCCGGGTCACCCCGCCCTGCTGGACCAGCTTCTTCACCCGGTCCTCCAGGAGGTTGCCGCGGTGCACGGACCCGTTGCCCCAGGGCGCGGTCGTGTAGTCCTCGGCCTGCTTGTTGTTCCAGGAGATGTAGTAGTCCTGGTCGATCGAGTTCGGGTGGGCGGAGGGCGGGGTGTAGTCGGCCGTGTTGGCCGCCGGGTCCCAGCCCCGCCACTCGTACGCGGGCCGCGCCCACACCGGGAACTCGGCGTCGACGCCGTTCGCGCGCACCGGGTTGTCGCCGCTGTTGTAGTACGCGGTGTGCTCGGAGTCGGCGTAGAACCAGTTGAAGGTGTAGTTGATGTGCTGCACCGCCTTCTGGAAGGACTCCGGACCCTTGACGTAGCCGGGGTCGTTCAGCATCTGGAAGCCGATGATGGAGTCGGCCTCGTGCATGAAGGACGAGCGCAGGGTGGTGTAGGCGACCTTCTTGCCGCCGACCGTCGCGCGGTACTCGACGGGGCCGTACTTCGTGCGCCAGACGCGCATCGTGTACGAGCCGGCCGCGGTGCCGTCGGCCGTGGTCGGCTTCCAGGCGTTCTTCTGCTCGATCTTCTCCATCGGCGTGCAGGTGCCGCGGTACAGGTAGTGGTAGTCGTCCTGGCACAGTTCGACGGCGTAGGTGTCGATGATGTCCTGGCCGGAGGTCGTGGCGCTCCACGCGTAGTCCTGGCCGCGGCCGAGTTCCACGTACATGCTCAGGCCCGCGAAGGAGGCGCCGCGGGCGCTGATGCCCGGGCCCTGGATCTCCTGGAGCAGCAGCAACTGGGGGGCGAAGTAGCCGGTCTGGGGGCCGAACACGGCGACGGGGTGGCCGCTGGCGGTGTGCTCGCCGCCGACCACGAGGGCGTTGGACATGCCGCGCTTGGCGGACGAAAGGGCCGTCTTGGCCGCCTCGGCGGACGCGCCGGTGGCACCGGCCGCCGCGGCGCTGCCGGTGCGGTCGTACACGAGCGGCTCCGGCTCCACCGAGCCGGCGTCGGGCAGGGCCGTGCCCTGCGGGTCGTCCGGCTTGGTCGCGTACGGGAAGCTGCCGTCGTGGACGGTGAGGACGGCCTCCGGGTCGTTGCGCTCGCGGAAGGACTCCCAGACCTTGGTGCCCTCCACCACGCCGTACTTCTCCTGGGCGGCGAGCAGCGAGAGCGCGTTGTTGACCTCGCCGCCCCCGCCGGACCCGAACAGCGCGCCGATGACCGAACCCAGCGCGACCAGGTCGGTGATCTTGAAGTGCTCGATCGTCCCGGCGTTGGTGACGGAGTCCTTGTGGCCGGTGAGGACGTACTCGCCCGGGAAGTAGCGGCCGCTGTCCGAGGCGTCGATGTAGGAGTTGATGCCGTCGAGATAGGCCGTGGCGTCGGCGAGGGCCTGCTTTCCGCGCTCGCCGTTGGTGGCGACGGCGTTGTCGATCTGCGCCTGGAGGTCGGCCTCGGTGTACGGGGCGTGCCGCCAGAACTGCTGCTCCAGGCCTTGGTTGGAGGGCGCGCCGCCGGCGAAGGCGGTCAGCTGTCCGCGACCGACGTGCCGGAAGACGTCCATCAGCCACAGCCGGTCCTGGGCGGCCGCGTAGCCCGCCCCGAACTCGGTGCCGTACCGGGTGGTGCCGGTGATGTGCGGCACGCCCGTCTTCTTGTCACGGACGATCGTCACGTCGGCGCGCCCGGCGGGCTTGACGGTGGAGGCGACCTGATCCGCCGGGACCCCGAAGGACGCGTCGTTGAAGAAGTTGTTGATCTTGTCGTTGGTGAGGCCGGTGTAGCCCTTGGCGAGGTTCGCGTAGGGCCCGAGCTGGTCCTCGGCGTGCTCGGGCTGGGTGCCGAAGGCCTGGTTGAGGAGGATCTGGGCGAGGGTGGCGTTGCCGTTCTGGCCGGGCGGGAGGATGTCCGAACACTGGTTCCCGCAATAGTCGTTCGCGGCGGCCGCGACCTGCGCGGTCGGCGTTTCCGCGGCGGCCGCCGGGGCAAGCGGCGACAAAAGTCCTGCGATCAGGGCGCATACCGAAGCGGTCTTCAGGAACCCGGGGATTCCCCGGGGAGTTCTCATTCTGTCGAGAACGGTGCGTGGGGTACGCCGTGACATGTGGGGGGCTCCTCCCGAGGGGGTGGCCGGATGTTACCGCCGGTATCCCCGGGTTTGAAGATGAACAAGCGTCACTTCTTGGAGTCAGCACAACAGGCACACGGACCACGGGAGTCGACTCGCGAGCCTCTTAGGACGGCTTATGGAGGGCATTTGAAATCGGATGGAGCCGATTCGCTTGTCGATACGTCTATTCGGCGACGTCCGTACGACGACGCCGAAGTGACCGGATTACAGGTGCAGGTGTGACGGAGGTGCAGGACGATGGCCGGTTTCCGGAGTCTGGCGAGACAGGTCCGCGATCCGCGGTGCGATCTGGCATTGCGGCGCTATTCGCTGCGCAAGTGCCTTGAGAGGTTCGCCCCTTACGGGCACAGGGCGACCTGGGACCATTTGTGCTCCCGGGCAGGGTTCGGTCCCGAGGACCGGTCCCCCGATCCAGTGCGGCTCGTGGCCGCACTGGACGAGCTGGAGGAGGCGCGGGCGGTCTGGCTGGCCTACGAGGTCGAGTTCGCCGAGCGCCGCAAGAAGGAGAAGCACGACGGACTGCGCCGGCCGGGCAGCGTGGACGACTGGCACCGGCTGACCTGGGGCGGTTTCGGCGTGGCGTGGTGCGACGATCCGGCGGTCCATCCCCGTGAACCGCTGGCCGAGGTGCTGCGCCGGCTGATCGCCGCGCTGGAGCGCGAACCGGGCTCGGCGTGCCCGGTGTGCGGCGGGGAACAACTCGCCTGGAAGTACGACCTGGACCACGAACCATCGGCGGGTCCGGTCTGCACGGACTGCGGAATCCTGGTACCGCGTCCCGTGCTCACGCCCGAGTCCCTGGCGTTCGCCAGGCGGGCGAGGCCACTGTTGATGTCGGCTTGACGAACGCGGGTGCGCGGGGGGTGCGCCGGGGATGCCGCACCCCCACTGTCGGTGGTGGCTGAGACCATCGGGACATGGTGCAGGTGTGTCTGAACGGAGCGCGGACAGCCGCCGACGGTGCGGCGGTGCCGCTGTCTCCCGAGGCGATGGCCGAGTCGGCGGCGGAGGCCGTCGCGGCCGGGGCCACGGATGTCCATGTCCATCCCAAGACGCCGTGCGGGCGGGACACGTTGTCGCCGCGGGTGCTCGCGGTGACGCTGGAGGCGATGCGGGCGCGGGTGTCGGTGCCGGTCGGGGTGACGACGGGGGCGTGGGCGGAGCCGGACCCTGCCGCCAGGCTGGAGCGCGTCCGGGGGTGGACCGTGCTGCCCGACCACGCCTCGGTCAACTGGCATGAGCCGGGGGCGGAAGAGGTGGCTGCCGCGCTTCTCGATCTCGGGGTGGAGGTGGAGGCCGGTATCTGGTCGGGGACGGACGGGGCGGAGCGGTTCGCCGCGTCTTCTCTGGGGCCGAGGGTGTTGCGGGTGCTGGCGGAGGTGACGGACACGGGTGCGTCGAGCGCGGTGGCTTCCGCACGGGCGTTGTTGTCCGACATCGGATCCGCGCATGGCCGTCCTGTGCTGCTGCACGGGGAGGACGGGGGTGCGTGGCCGGTGCTGCGGCTCGCAGGGCGACTGGGGGTGGCTACGCGAGTCGGGCTCGAGGATGTCCTGGTCCTGCCGGACGGGAGGTCGGCCCGGTCCAATGCGGAGTTGGTGGTGGCGGGGTCGGGTGAGTACGCGCGTGGTCAGGCGGCGGGCACTCGGCGTTGATGCCGGGGCCGGGTGGGTGCGCGGCCCGGCGGAGCGGGGTGCCGCTGGGGCGCGTTACCCCCGCCCCTTGTCGACCATCAGGCGGGAGCCCGTGCGGCGTTCGCCGAAGGCGTCGTCCGGGTTGGAGAGGACGCAGCCTTCGAGGGAGAGGCAGCCGCAGCCGATGCAGTCGGTGAGGTGGTCGCGCAGGCGGTTCAGCTGCGCGATCCGTTCGTCCAGTTCGGAGCGCCAGGCCTCCGAGAGGTGCGCCCAGTCCTCCTTCGTCGGCGTCCGCTCCTCGGGGAGTTCCGCCAGCGCCTCGCGGATCGTCGCCAGTGGGATGCCGACCCGTTGCGCGGCCCTGATGAAGGCGACCCGGCGGAGCGTGTCACGTGCGTAGCGGCGCTGGTTGCCCGAGGTCCGGCGACTGCCGATCAGGCCCTTGGCCTCGTAGAAGTGCAGCGCGGAGACGGCCGCGCCGCTCCGCGCCGCGAGCTGGCCGACCGTGAGCTCATGGATCTGCTCTGGAATCTGGGGCACCCATCGAACCCTACCCAGTCCGTTGACACGACCCCCCGCGGCCGACCATGCTAAGCAGTCGCTTAGAGAAACAGCTTCCCTGACATGCGAGAGGCCGGGACATGGCAGAGCCGAGGATCTTCACGTCCGTCGACGACCTGAAGTCGGCGGTGGGCGAGCAGTTGGGGTACACCGACTGGCTCGACATCGACCAGAAGCGGGTCGACCTCTTCGCGGAGGCCACCGGTGACCACCAGTGGATCCACGTCGACCCCGAGAAGGCCGCCGCGGGCCCCTTCGGCACGACCATCGCGCACGGCTATCTGACCCTGTCGCTGCTCCCCCTCTTCGGGCCGCAGCTGATCGCTGTCGAGGGCGTGAAGATGGGTGTCAACTACGGAACGAACAAGGTGCGTTTCCCCGCGCCCGTGCCGGTCGGTTCCCGGCTGCGCGCGACCGCCACGATCACCGGCGTCGAGGACGTGACCGGCGGTGTCCAGGTCACGGTCGCCTTCACCCTGGAACGCGAGGGCGGCGACAAGCCCGTCTGCGTCGCCGAGTCCGTGGCGCGCTACTACTTCTGAGCCGGCGCCGTTTCCCCGGCTCCGACCATCCGCAGCACGAGGTCGGCGTACAGCGCGCCGACCTCGTCCGGCGTCCACGGCCCGTCGACGTTGAACCAGCGGGCCACATCGATGCAGAGGGAGAGCACCGCGAGGGTGGTCCCCTTGACGTCGAGTACGTCGAACTCGCCCGACGCCACGCCGTCCTCGATGACCGCGTGCACCTCGTCGTCGCACTGGCGGCGCAGCGCGAGGATCTCGGCCCGGGCGTCCGGCCCGAGCGAGTCCAGCTCGTACTGGACGACCCGGGCGGTGGTGCGCCCGCCGGCGTGCCAGCGGACGAAGGAGCTGACCGCGTCGGCCAGGCGCTCGCGGGCGCTGCCCTCGCGCCGGGCCGCGGTCCGCAGGATCTCCAGGGCCTTCGCGTGCCCGATCCTGCTGATGCGGTGCAGCAGCTCTTCCTTGGTCTTGTAGTGGATGTAGAGCGCGGCCGGGCTCATTCCGGCGCGACCCGCGATGTCACGGGTCGTCGTGGCGTGGTACCCGCGCTCGGCGAAGGCCTCCACCGCGGCGATCAGCAGCCGTCGCGCCGCGTCGGGCGTGACCTCGCCCCACGCCTGCGCCTCGCCGCCGGCCGTCTCCTCCGCCGTACCCATCACGTGCCCCTCTCCACTGGCAGGTGCACCACCATACCGCCGAAGGTGAGCGGTCGCTTAGTGCGGCCGCTCAGTGCTTCTCGAAGGGGGCGTACGCGGGCGCGGTTGCCGCCGCCCCGTCCTGCCGGTCCCGCATCACCTTGGCCAGGGTGAAGGCGGAGGTGACCAGGTACAGGACGGCGATGGCGAGGAAGCCCCGGACCCAGGCGTCGGCGCTCAGCTGGTAGATACCGATGGCGGTGGCTGCCATGGCCACGGCGAACGAGGCGACGGCCTGGCCGTAGAAGGCGGCGGTGTTCTGCTTGCCCGGTGTGTCACTCATGGGGACAAGCTTCGGCCGAAGTGGCCCGTGCCACATCCGCCAGCGTACTCAGAAGGTACTCAGAATGCCGAAACCCCCGTCAGGGCGCGCCCGATGACCAGCTTCTGGATCTGGCTGGTGCCCTCGTAGAGGGTCATGACACGGGCGTCCCGCAGCAGCTTGCCCGCCGGGTACTCGTCGATGTAGCCGTAGCCGCCGAAGACCTGGAGCGCGTTGTTCGCGGCCCGGACGGCCGCCTCCGAGGCGAACAGCTTGGCCTTGGACGACTCGACGGCGAACGGCTGCCCCCGGTCGATCAGATCGGCGACCCGCCACGTCAGCAGCCGGGCGGCGTCGACGTCCACGGCGATGTCGCTGATCAGCTCCTGGACGAGCTGGTGCTGAGCGATGGGCTTCCCGAACTGCTCGCGCTCGCCCGCGTAGCGCACCGCCGCGTCCAGCGCGGCCTGGGCTATGCCGACACAGCCCGCGGCGACCGACATCCGGCCCTTGGCGAGGGCGGACATGGCGATGGAGAAGCCCTTGCCCTCCTCCCCCAGCAGCGCCGAGGCGGGCACGCGTACGCCTTCCAGCACCAGTTCGGCCGTGGCCTGGCCGCGCAGCCCCAGCTTCCCGTGGATCGTGCGGCGCGTCAGGCCGGGAGTGTCGGTGGGGACCAGGAAGGCGGAGACGCCCTTGTGGCCCGGGGCGTCCGTGGAGCGGGCGAAGAGCAGGACGACATCGGCCCAGGTGCCGTTGGTGATGAACATCTTGGTGCCGCTGATGACGTAGTCGTCTCCGTCCCGTACGGCCCGGGTCGCGAGGTTGCCCGCGTCCGAACCCGTGCCCGGCTCGGTCAGGCCGAAGCAGCCGACCGCCTCGCCGGACGTGAGCCCGGGCAGCCACTGCCGCTTCTGCGCCTCGCTCCCCCAGACGGCGACGGTCTTGGCGACGAGCCCCAGCGAGACGGAGACGATGCCGCGCACGGACGAGTCGCCCCGGCCCAGCTCCTCCGTGACCAGGCAGTACGCGAGGTGGTCGCCACCGGAGCCGCCGTACTCCTCGTCGACCGTCAGGCCCAGGAAGCCGACCTCGCCGAGCTTCTTGACGAGTCCGCGGTCGACTTCCTCGGCGCGGTCCCAGGCGATGACGTTCGGGGTGATCTCACGCTCCACGAAGTCCCGCGCGAGCTGCCGGACCGCGGTCTGTTCCTCGCCGAGTTCCAGGTTCACCACACGTCACCCCAGGGAAGCCGTACGTCGTTGAAAGCCGCACCTTTAAATTAGCAGTGCTAGTTTCCAGGCGCAGCCCTACTATGTGCGCCATGGCCCGACCGCGCAAGCCCTTGCTCTCCACCGACCGGATCGTCGAGACGGCCCGCGCGCTCGTGGACGCCGAGGGCCTGGCGGCCGTCTCCACTCGTCGGCTGGCCGCCGAACTCGGGGTCAGCGGGCCCTCGCTCTACAACCACTTCCGCACCAAGGACGAGATCCTGGAGGCGGTCGCCGACTCGGTGAGCGGCCAGGTGGACCTGACGATGTTCGAGGACGGCCGCGACTGGCGGACCGCGCTGCACGACTGGGCCGTCTCCTACCGGGCCGCGCTGCGCGACCACCCGAACATCGTCCCGGTGCTGGCCCGCGGCCCCGGCCGCCGCCCGGCGGGGCTGCGTCTCGCGGACGCCGTCTACGGCGCGATGGTCGCAGCGGGCTGGCCGCCGGCGCAGGCCACGTCCATCGGCGCGCTGATGCGGTACTTCGTGATGGGCTCCGCGCTCGGCTCCTTCGCCGGGGGCTTCGTGGACGACGCGAGCGCCTACGACCCCGCCGACTACCCCCATCTCCAGCAGGCCCATCTCCTCGCCGAGCAGCAGGAGAAGATCGACGAGCGGGCCTTCGAGACAGGACTGACGGCTCTGCTCGACGGGCTGGCACGGCAGTACGAGCAGGTGCGGCGGACCGCGTAGGCACACTTCGGCGGCGGCCGAACGGTCCGTGTTCCATGCTGGGGCCATGACGACGAGGGATCCGCGGGCCACGGGCCTGGCACGGCTCGCCGGGCTGTTCGCGGACGAGACCCGGGCCGCGTGTCTGCTGGCGCTGCTGGACGGGCGGGCCTGGACCGCGAGTGAGCTGGCGCGGCACGCGGGTGTCGCCGCGTCGACCCTGAGCGAGCATCTGAGCAGGCTCGTCGCGG
Organism: Streptomyces sp. NPDC041940; assembly: GCF_055589465.1. NCBI lineage: Bacteria > Bacillati > Actinomycetota > Actinomycetes > Kitasatosporales > Streptomycetaceae > Streptomyces > Streptomyces sp. NPDC041940. Next base: position 107,000 of record NZ_JBVJBP010000026.1, on the reverse strand, counting down.
GCGGGCTGCTCACCGAGGAGCGGCAGGGCCGGCACCGGTACGTCCGGCTGGCCGACGCGCGGGTCGCGCAGTTGCTGGAGGACCTCGCCGCGCAGGTCGCGCCGGGCACGGCCGTACGGCCGCGGAGCCTGCGGGAGTCGAGCGCCGGGTCGGCGATGGCCCGGGGGCGCACCTGCTACGACCATCTCGCCGGGCGGCTCGGCATCGCCGTCACCGACGCGCTCACGGCACGCGGGCTGCTGGAACAGGACACCGGGTTCGCGCTCACCGACACGGGCGTGGCGTGGTTCGCGTCGGCCGGTATCGGCCTCGAACGGCGGGGCCGGCGGCCGTTGGCCCGGGCCTGTCTCGACTGGACCGAACGCCGACCGCATCTCGCGGGCGTCGCGGGCGCGGCCCTGTGCCGGCACGCCCTCGACACGGGCTGGTGCGTGCGCATCGGCTCCGAGCGTGCTGTGAAGGCGACGGCGGCCGGTGAACGGGCCCTCTTCGAGCTGCTGGGCGTGGAGGCGGCGGCGCTGCGCTGAGCCCTGGCCGGGCCGGGCCCGGCGACGCACGCGTCCATCGCAACGCCCGAGGTGCAGCGCCTTGGTGGGTGCCTGGGTGGCATGGCACGGCGCAGCCGGCGCACCGCACCGGACGCGACGCCCTGGTCGGGGCGTGGCGCCTTCGGCGGGGGCGCACCGGCCGAAGGCGCTCCCGCCCACCGCTCACTCGACGAGGCGCAGCGCCTTGGCCAGGCCCGGCATGGCCACACGCCCCCGGCCACCGAACCACCCGAGCCCGCCCTCGGCCCCCGGCCCGCACCGCCGCTCCCTCCCGCCCCAGCACCTCGTCCGAAATCCGCGAGCGTCCGTTCCGGACGCGCCCCTAGCCTCTGGAGCATGATGAACACCTCCCCGTCCCGCCCCGATCGCCGGGCCGAACTGCTGGCCGCCGGTGCGGCCGCGGTCACCGTCGTGTTGTGGGCGTCCGCCTTCGTCTCGATCCGCAGTGCGGGGGACGCGTACTCGCCGGGCGCGCTGGCACTCGGGCGGCTGCTGGCCGGGACGCTGACGCTCGGGGTGATCTGCCTGCTGCGGCGCGAGGGACTGCCGCCACGCACGGCCTGGCGCGGGATCGCGATATCGGGGCTGCTGTGGTTCGGCTTCTACATGGTCGCCCTCAACTGGGGCGAGCAGCAGGTCGACGCGGGCACGGCCGCCCTGGTCGTGAACACCGGGCCGATCCTGATCGCGCTGCTCGGTGCCCGGCTGCTCGGGGACCCGATGCCGCCGCGGCTGCTGGCGGGGATGGCGGTGTCGTTCGCGGGTGCGGTGACGGTGGGTCTCTCGATGTCGGGCGAGGGTGGGTCCTCGGTGCTCGGGGTGGTGCTGTGCCTGCTGGCGGCGGTCGCGTACGCCGGTGGTGTCGTGGCGCAGAAGCCGGCGCTGGGCTCGGCGAGTCCCTTGCAGGTGACGACGTTCGGGTGCCTGGTCGGCGCGGTGCTGTGTCTGCCGTTCGCCGGGCGGCTCGTCCAGGAGGCCGCCGACGCGCCGGCCTCCGCGACGCTGAACATGGTGTACCTGGGCATCTTCCCGACCGCACTCGCCTTCACGACGTGGGCGTACGCCCTGTCCCGGACGACCGCGAGCCGGATGGGCGCGACGACGTACGCGGCGCCCGCGCTGGTCGTCCTGATGTCCTGGCTGTTCCTCGGCGAGGTGCCGGGGCTGCTCACCCTGGTCGGCGGTGTGCTGTGCCTGGCGGGTGTCGCGGTGTCCCGGTCCCGGTCGCGGGCGACGGCTCGGGGCGGGGCTCCGGGAGCGGCTCCGGAGCCCCGGCCCGGGGAGGCCGCGGACTCAGCCCGCTGACTCGGCCTCCGCCGCTGACTCGGCCTCCGCCGCCGGCTCGGCGGCCGGCTCGGCCGCCGGTTCCGCCGCACGCGCCCGGTCCGCGAGGACCTTGATCGAGACCAGTGAGATCACCGAGAGCACGATGATGTAGCCGGAGACGGCCATTGACGTGCCCGTCGCCTCCAGCAGCAGCACCATGACGAAGGGCGCGAGCCCGCCGCCGGCGACGGCCGCGATCTGGTAGCCGAGGGAGGCGCCGGTGTAGCGCATCTCGGGCGTGAACAGCTCGGCGAACAGGGCGGCCTGGGGGCCGTACATGATGCTCAGGAAACAGCTGGCGACGAACGTGCCGACCGCGAGCCACAGCAGCGAGCCGGTGTCGATCAGCAGGAAGAGCGGCACGGCCCACAGCGCGATGCCGACCGCGCCGAGGGCGTAGATCCGGATGCGGCCGACGCGGTCGGAGAGCGCGGCGGCGGCCGGGATCAGCACGAGCTGGGTGAGGCTGACGCAGAGCGAGACGGTCAGCACCGCGCTCTTCTTCATGTCCAGCTCGCGGGTCGTGTAGTCGAGGACGCCGGTGATCAGGATGTAGAAGGTCGCGGTGTTGACGGCGAAGGAACCGCCGGCGAGGAGCACCGTGCCGAGGTGACCGCGCAGGATCGTACGCAGCGGCGAGCTCTGCTCGGTCTTCTCCTTCTCCGCGAGGGCGCGTTCGGCCTCCCGGAACGCGGGGGTCTCCTCGACCTTGGTGTGGATGTACCAGGCGAGTCCGAGGACCAGCAGGCCGACCAGGAACGGCACGCGCCATCCCCAGGCGGCGAACGCCGAGTCGGTGGTGAGGGCGCCCGCGGCCAGGAAGACCGTGTTGGCGGTCACCACGCCGATGGGGACGCCGAGCTGGACGACGCTGCCGTAGACACCGCGCTTGCCCTCCGGGGCGTACTCGGTGGCCAGGAGCATCGCCCCGCCCCACTGGGCGCCGACGGCGACGCCTTGGGCGACGCGCAGCAGGACCAGCAGGATCGGGGCCGCGACGCCGATCGTGTCGTACGTCGGCAGCAGGCCGATGCCGGTGGTGGCCACGCCCATCAGCGTGAGGGCGAGGACCAGCATCGGCTTGCGTCCGCGCTTGTCGCCGAGGTGGCCGGCGACGATGCCGCCGATGGGGCGGGCGAGGAAGCCGACGGCGAAGGTGGCGAACGAGGCCAGGACGCCGGCGGTGGGGCTGCCCGCGGGGAAGTAGAGATCGCCGAGGACGAGCGCGGCGGCGATGCCGAAGACGAAGTAGTCGTACCACTCGACGGCGGAGGCGAGCGCTGCCGCGGTGGCTACCCGGCGGCGGTTGCCGGCGGCCGGGGTGGTGGTGGCGGGCTGAGCGGAAGGTGCCGTGTCCATGCGGTGCACGCTCCGGTGGGTGCGGGGACGGAACGGGGGGTGGCTCGGGTTCCGGGAACGTACTGACCGGACGGTATGTACGTCAACGGGTCGCGCACCAGGACTTTTACCTGTACTTGGCACCGACCGCGCGGGCGGGCATGCCTGAGGCCCCGGCCTCGCGCGGAGGCCGGGGTGGCGGGAGCGCCGGGCTAGAAGACGACCAGGGCCCGGCCGCCCTTGCCCGCGAGCATGTTCTCGAACGCGGCCGGGATGCCCTCCAGGGAGATCCGCTCCGTCACCAGCGCGCTCAGGTCGAGGCGGCCCGCCCGGACGTGTTCGGCGAGCACCGGGAGGTCCTCGGCCGGGTCGGAGTTGCCGTAGACGCAGCCGGAGAGGGTGCGGCCCCAGTGGAAGATCTCCAGGGCGTTGAATGTGACCTGCTGGTCCTTCCCGCCGATGCCGACGACCGTGGTGCGGCCGCCGCGCCGGGTGGAGTCCCAGGCCGTGCGGATGGAGACCGCGCGGCCGGCGCACTCCACTGCGACGTCGACGCCCTGTTTGGCGGTGAGGGCGCGGATCTCGCGCGCGGTGTTCTCGGAGGCGATGACGTAGTCGGTGGCGCCGGCCGCCCGGGCCAGTTCCTCCTTCTCGGCGGACACGTCGACCGCGACGATCTTCGAGGCGCCCGCGATCCGCGCCGCCTGGAGGGCGGCGAGGCCCACTCCCCCGACACCGAACACCGCGACCGTCTCGCCCGGCCGCACCCGCGCCGAGTGGTGGACGGCGCCGTAGCCGGTGAGGACGGCGCAGCCGAGGAGGGCGGCGTCGGTGAGCGGGACGCCCTCGGGCACGGGCAGGACGCAGGCGGCGGACACGACCGTCTCCTCGGCGAACGCGGCGACGTTCAGGCCGGGGTGGAGGTCGGTGCCCCCGGTGGTGCGGGCATAGACGTCGCCGGCGCCCTTCAGGGCGTTGGCGCACAGCCAGACCTCGCCGAGCGAGCAGGCGTGGCAGGCGCCGCAGGACGGGGCCCAGTTGAGGACGACCCCGTCTCCGGGCGCGATGTGACCGACGCCCTCGCCGACGGCGACGACGGTGCCGGCGCCCTCGTGGCCGAGGACGGCGGGGACGGGGACGCGCATGGTCCCGTCGGACAGGGACAGGTCGGAGTGGCAGACCCCGGCGGCGGCGAGCCGGACACGAACCTGTCCGGGTCCGGGGTCCGGCAGGTCGATGCCGGTGATCTCCAGCGGGGAGCCGACGGCGGGCAGAACGGCGGCGCGGACAGCCATGACGGAAGGGACTCCCCTGGTTCTAGAACTGGAGGGACTTGGTCTGGAGGTACTCGGCCAGGCCGTGCACGCCGAGCTCGCGGCCCACGCCCGACTGCTTGTAACCGCCGAAGGGCGCGAGGGGGTTGAACCGGCCGCCGTTGATGTCGACCTGGCCGGTCTCCATCCGGCGCGCGAAGGCCACCGCCTCGGACTCGTCACCGGCCCAGACGGCGCCGGCCAGGCCGTAGACCGTGCCGTTGGCGATGCGCAGGGCGTCCTCCTCGTCCTCGTAGCGGAGGATCGACAGGACCGGGCCGAAGATCTCCTCCTGGGCGACGGTCATGTCCGGGGTGACGTCGGCGAAGACGGTCGGGCTGACGAAGTACCCCTTCTCGCGTGGGGATTCGGGGCCGCCCGCGACCAGGCGGGCGCCTTCCGCCACGCCCTTCTCGATGTAGCCGCGCACCCGTGCCCGCTGCTTGGCGTTGACGACCGGGCCGATGCGGTCGCCGTACTTGGCGGCGGCCTCGGTGGCGAGTCCCACCGCCTCGTCGTACTGGTCGCGGTGGACGAGCATGCGCGTCCAGGCGCTGCAGGTCTGCCCGGAGTTGGACATGACGTTGGCGACCCCGACGTTGACCGCCTTGGCCAGGTCGGCGGTGGGGAGGATGACGTTGGCGGACTTGCCGCCGAGTTCGAGGGCGACCTTCTTGACCTGCCCGGCGGCGATCGCGGCGATGTGCCGGCCGACGGCGGTGGAGCCGGTGAAGGAGACCAGGTCGACGCCGGGGTGTTCGGCGAGGGCCTGGCCGGCGACCGGGCCGAGGCCGGTGACCAGGTTGAAGACGCCCGCCGGGATCCCGGCCTCGTGCACCGCTTCGGCGAAGAGGCGGGCGACCAGCGGGGTGTCCTCGGCGGGCTTCACGACGACCGTGCAGCCCGCCGCGAGGGCCGGGGCGACCTTGGCGACGATCTGGTGCAGGGGGTAGTTCCAGGGCGTGATCGCGGCCACGACACCGACCGGCTCGTGGTGCACCACCGAGTTGCCGGTCTTCTCCTCGAAGGCGTACGTCGCCGCCAGCTCCGCGTAGGAGCCCGCGACCGCGATCGGCACGCCCGCGTGGACGGCCTGCGAGAACTTCAGCGGCGAGCCGAGTTCGGCCGTGACCGTCTCGGCGATCTCCTCGGCGCGGGCCACGAGCACGTCCCGGAGGGCGGCCAGGCGGGCCGCGCGCTCGGCGGGCGGGGTCGCGGCCCAGTCCGCGAGGGCGGCGCGGGCGGCCCGTACGGCGGTGTCGACGTCCTCGGCGGTGCCCGCCGGGACCGTGGCGATGACCTGCTCGTCGACCGGGTTCACGACCTCGATCACATCCTGGCCGGCGGCCGGGCGCCAGGCGCCCCCGATGTACATGCCGTCGTGTGCCTTCATCGCGCTTCCTCCGGGGCGGGGCGTCGTCGTCCGGCACATAAACTAGCGACGATAGTTTTCGGGCGCCAGACGTCCCGGTCGTGGGTGCCCGGTCATGGGTGTGCGGCTGCTCACCTTTCCAGGTCGGGCAGGCGCGCCGGGTGCGGACAGATGCGGTCGCCGTTCTGGTCGAAGACGAACAGGTGGGCGAGGTCGACGAGGAGCGGCACCTGCATGCCGTGGCGGAGGGCCAGGTCCGGGGTGGTGCGGACGATGAGGTCCCCGGGCAGGCGGGGTTCGGCGGGGGCGGGGGCGGCGGCCTCGGGGTGGTCCAGGGCGACCACGGGTCCGGCCCGCCCGGCTCCGGACCGCTCCCGCAGCCGGGTGAGCACCGAACCCTCGCGGCGGCGCCGCCGGGCAGGGCGGCCGGGGCGAGGACGCGGGGCCTCCAGGTCGGGGACGACGGCGGGGCTGGAGCCGGTGTTGAAGTGGACGAGGATCTCGTGCCCCTGGAACTCCACGTGCTCGACCAGGCCGGTCATCGGCACCTCGCCGGGACGGGCCGAGGAGTGCTTGGCGATCCTCACGGCTTCCGAGCGCAGGCCCACGATGACCTCGCGGCCCTGCTGGACCCGCAGCAACTGGTGGTCCAGGGAGAGCGGTTCGGGCAGGCGCAGGAACTGCTTGCCCAGGCTGATGGTCATCGCGCCGTCCAGCGGGGCGCGCACCAGGCCGCGCAGCAGGTTGATGCGCGGGGTTCCGATGAACGCGGCGACGAAGACGTTGCTGGGCAGCGCGTACACCGCGCGCGGGCTGCCGGCCTGCTGGAGCACACCGCCGCGCAGCACGGCGACCCGGTCGCCGAGCGACATGGCCTCGGCCTGGTCGTGGGTGACGTAGACCGTGGTGACGCCCAGCTCCCCGGTGAGCTGGGCTATCTCGGCGCGCAGATGGGTGCGGAGCTTGGCGTCGAGGTTGGACAGCGGCTCGTCCATCAGAAAGGCGGAGGGGTGGCGGGCGATGGCCCGGCCCATGGCGACCCGCTGGCGTTCGCCACCGGAGAGCTGAGCGGGCAGGCGGTCGAGGAGGTCCTCGATGCCCAGCATGCGGGCGGTGGCGTCCACGCGGGGGCGGGGGTCCGTGCCGGGGTCCTCGATGCGCAGCGGGAAGCCGATGTTGGCCCGGCCGGTCATGTTCGGGTAGAGGGCGAAGTTCTGGAAGACCATCGCCATGTCCCGGCCGGACGGCGGCAGGTCGTTGGCGTACTCGCCGTCGAGCAGCAGCTCGCCCTCGTCGATCTCCTCCAGCCCGGCGATCATCCTGAGCACGGTCGACTTGCCGCAGCCGGACGGGCCGAGCAGCACGAGGAACTCGCCCGGGGTGATGTCCAGCGACAGCCGGTCCACCACGCGGGCGCCGCGCGGGTAGGCCTTGCTCACGTCGTGCAGGGAGATGGCGCGTGTCATGCGTGCCCCCGAGGGGTCTACAGGGCGCTGGTGCTCCGCGGGCCGGAAGCCCCGTACGGGTCGAACGGGGCTGTGGGTCACGGAAGTTAACGGAATGTGTGCGGCCGGGGGAAGACACCGGGCGGGATCGGGGGCTCCGGTCCAGCTGATGAGAAGGCGGACGGCCCGATTCGGCCAGGGCGTCAGCGGACGGCGGTGAGATGGGCGAAGACCACGACGTTCCCGGAGTAGCCCTTCCTGCGGTCGTACGCACCGCCGCAGGTGATCAGGCGCAACTCGGGGCGGCCCCGGGAGCCGTACACCTCCTGGCTCGGGAATCGCGCCTTGTCGTACGACTTGATGGCGTCGACCGTGTAGACGGCGATCCGCCCGTCGGCGCGGCGGGCCTTGACGACCCGGCCGCGCTCCAGCTCCGTCAGCCCCGCGAAGACGGCGGGACCTCGGTCCGTGTCGAGATGGCCTACGGCGACGGCGGTGCCCTGCTCGCCGGGCGAGGCGCCGTGCTGGTACCAGCCGACCAGTTTCGGTCTGTCCTCCGGGGGCGCGGTGAGACGGCGTTCGCGGTCGAGGCCCAGGGGCATGATCGGGGCGTCGACGCGGAGGTAGGGGATGAGGAGGCGGGTGGCTCGGGAGGGGGGTAGGGGGCTGGGGGTCGAGGGTCGGGTGCGGGTCGGCTCGGGGGTGCCGGGTGAGGGGCTCTGGGGCAGTGCGGGTCGGCTTTCGGTACGGGACGCGGATGGGGATGCGGATGGGGATGCGGATGCGGATGGCTGCGGCGTGCCGGGGGCTCGGGAGAGGCCGGGCCGGGCGGACGGGGAGGCGGAGGAGTCGCCCGGGAGGGCAGAGGGCGCGGCGGAGCGCTTGGGGCGGGCAGTGGTGGTGCCCGCGTCGTCCGAGGGAGTGACCGGGGCGGTACCGAAGTCGCCCGGCAGGGCGGCCGCGGCGGCTCCGGCGGAGCCGGTCGGGAGAGCCGTGACCGTTCGGCCGGGCGCGTCGCCCGGGTCCCAGCAGACACCGAGCAACAGCAACGAGAAGGCCACGGCGATCGTCCGGGTCAGCCGATAGGCACGCGTCCGGTACCAGGGCCTACGAGGCCGCCGGGGCCATCCCGGGGGGCCGCCTCGGGCCCCACCCCGGCCTCCGGCCCCACCGGCCCCCGCCCCACCCCTTCGCCGGCCCACGGGCCCGGGGGCGGCACCAGTGCCGGTCCCACGCCGGGCGGAGGTGGCGACGGATCCGGAACCGGCCCCACGCCGGGCCCCCGGAGCGGCAACGGTTCCAGGCCCGGCCCCACGCCGAGACACCGAGGAGGCCGCAGCCCCCGACCCAGCCTCACGCCGCCGCACCGGACCAGCACCGGAACTGGAACCGGAACCGGAACCGGACCGTCGAACCCTCGGCTCAGCCGGCCCCGCTCCAGCCCCACGCCGCCGCCCCGCCGAGCCCGCACCATCGCCCGCCCCGGCCCCACGCCGCCTCACCGGAGCACCGTCAGAACGAGAACCAGCCCCGCGCCGAACCCCCGACTCAGCCACAGACCCCGCCCCGGGCTCGCGCCGCCCCACAGGAGCGGCGCGATACGCGGAAGGTGTCCTACGCCGCGCCATCAGGGCGGCGGCGGAGGCGGAACCAGACCGCTCCGGCGACGGCGGCCAGGCCGACGGCGGCGGCGCCGGCGACCGGTGTGAAGGCCTCGGCACGGGCGATGCCACCACCGCCCGCCGGCGCACCGCCGTTCGGGGTGATGGTGGCCTTGGAGTCCGGGCAGGAGACCTGGAACACCTTGAACTTGCCCGCGCCGTGGGCCCGGTCGGTGAGCCACGTCAGCTTGTACTGTCCGTTGGGCAGGTCGATGAGCGGACTGCGGCCCGCGCCGGCCGCGTCGAGGGTGACCGAGCCGCTCTTGGCCGGCACCTCGGGCAGCGCCTGGATGGTCCAGTTGACCGTCTCGCCGGCCTCGAAGTCGAACGCGGCGAGGTAGAAGTCGCAGACCTTCGGATCGTTGCGCCGATCACCGGCTGCCGTCTCGGTGGCGTGGATCTTGACGTCCCCGTTGTCCCCCGGAGCGGCGACAGCGGGCACCCCGCTCAGGGTGGTCCCGGCGAGGGTGAGAGCGGCGAGGACGGCGGTGCGGGTGCCGGCACGGCGTGCGAGGGGTACGACGGGCATGAACATGCCTCCAAGTCAGATGATTTTCATACAAACACCTCGTCACCTGACTATCTGCCACATGTCACCCGGAAACGCCGGAGCAGCGCCCACGACGCGTCAGATGTCGCTCTTCCGGCCCAACGGCATCCCGTTCCGGCGGGGTTCGGGATCCTCTCCGCCTGCCTCCTCCGGTTCCTCCGGTTCCTCCGCTGCCTCCGGCTCCTTCGGCTCCTCCGGCTCCTCCGGCTCCCGCGGCGACCGCACCGCGACCCCCGACGACAGCAGCAACAGCACCCCCAGCATCACGAACGGCGCCGCCACCCCCGCGACCCCGGCGATCAGCCCCGCCGCGGCGGGCGCGGCGACCTGGCCGAGCCGGTTGCCGGTCAGCCGCAGGGCCAGAGCCGTGGAACGGGCCTCGTCGGGTGCGGCCTGGACGACCGTCGTCATGGACAGCGGCTGCCCGACGCCCAGGCAGAAGCCGAGCAGGACGAGCAGCAGCCCGAGCGCCCACACCGGCACCGGCAGGGCGATGCCCGCGCACAGCAGGGCCGCCAGCAGACACGTCACGGTGAGCAGCATGGTCCGGCCGACCAGCCGCAGCAGGGGCGTCAGCACCAGACGGCAGGCGATGGTCGCCGCCGCGCGCAGGCTGAGCAGGACGCCGATCACGGCCGGCGCGATGCCCCGGTGCTCGCCGACCACCGGGAGGTACGCGGTGAGGATGTCGGTCGCGGACAGCACGGCGAGGCTGATCAGGATGCCGGCGGGCACGCCCCGGGTGCGCAGGATGCTCCGGACCGGGACGCGGTCGCCCTTGTCCGCGCGGGACGTGGCCGCCGTACGGCGGTGCTCGATGCGCCACAGCGAGGTGAACGCCACCGCGGCCACCGCGCCCGCCACGACCAGGGCCAGCGCGCTGGTGCCCGCCATGTCCTCGCCGCCGATCAGCGCGCCCGCCGCGATGGGCCCGACCAGCTGGCCGAGCGCGGCGCCGATGGTGAAGTGGCCGAAGTTGCGGTCCTGTTCGTGCGGCGCGGACTGGCGGGCGACCAGGGACTGGGAGCCGATGACGAAGCAGAGGTGGCCGAGGCCCATCACCCCGCTCCACAGGGCCATCGTCACCAGGGAGTCGGCGACACCGCTGAGGGCGCAGCCGCCGGAGATGAGGACCACGCCGAAGGGCAGCAGGGGCGCGCAGCGGCCGTGGTCGGTACGGCGGCCCAGGGGGACGGCGGCGAACAGCGGCAGCAGCGCGTACACACCGGCGATCACACCGACGGCGCGTTCGTCCGCGCCCAGCGCGAGGGCCCGGTAGGAGACGGCGGGCCGGGCCATCGACACCGCCGCCTGCGCGAAGCTGAAGGCGATGACGAGGCGGAGCAGCCAGCCACGGTTCCCACCGGGCCTCACGAGGTACTCCAACGGAGATCGGACAAGGTCAGATGATCCCGAACAGGATGCCCGCGCCGAGGATGACCAGGCAGGTGAGGGCGGCCCACTTCACGACGAACTTGGTGTGGTCGCCGAACTCCACCTTGGCCATGCCGACCAGGACGTAGACGGCCGGGACGAGCGGGCTCGACATGTGCAGCGGCTGGCCGACCAGCGAGGCGCGGGCCATTTCCACCGGGGAGACGCCGTGCGCGGCACCAGCCTCGGCAAGGACGGGCAGGACACCGAAGTAGAAGCCGTCGTTCGACATGAAGTAGGTCAGCGGCAGGCTCAGCACACCGGTGACGATGGCCATGTGCGGGCCCATGCCCGCCGGGATGACGTCCACCATCCACTTGGCCATGTTGTCGACCATGCCGGTGCCCTGGAGGACGCCGGTGAAGACGGCGGCGGCGAAGACCATGCCGGAGACGTTCAGGACGTTGTCGGCGTGGGCGGCCAGGCGGGCCTTCTGGTCGGGGATGTGCGGGAAGTTCACGGTGAGGGCCAGCGCGGCACCGAGCAGGAACAGCACCGGGATCGGCAGCAACTCCATGATCATGGCGGTGAGCAGCGCGACCGTGAGCAGCGCGTTGAACCAGTAGAGCTTGGGGCGCAGGGTGGCCCGGTCGGGGTCGAGACCCTGGAAGCCGTCGTCCTCGGAGTCGTCCTCGGCGTCGACGCCACCGCCGGAACCCGCGCCCGCGCCCGCGCCGGCACCCGTGCCGCCGCCCTTGCGCATGTCGACCTTGCCGTCGCCCGAGCCGCCGGCCCCGACGAGGACCGTCTCGCTCTCCTTCTCCTCCTCCAGCACCTCGTCCAGCGTCAGCATCCCCAGCCGCCGGCGCTCACGCACACCGAGCACGTAGGAGAGGCCGAAGACGAAGAGCAGACCCACCAGGAGCGCCGGGATCATCGGGACGAAGATCTCGCTGGCGTCGAGCTTGAGCGCGGTCGCGGCGCGGGCGGTCGGGCCGCCCCAGGGAAGGGTGTTCATCACGCCGTTGGCCATGGCGGCGACACCGGTCATCACGACCAGGCTCATCTTCAGGCGCTTGTACAGCGGGTACATCGCCGAGACGGTGATCATGAAGGTGGTGGACCCGTCGCCGTCGAGCGAGACGATCGCCGCGAGCAGGGCGGTGCCCACGACGATCCGCATCGGGTCCGCTTTACAGAATTTGAGGATCCCGCGGACGATCGGGTCGAAGAGACCGACGTCGATCATCACACCGAAGTAGACGATCGCGAACATGAGCATCGCCGCGGTGGGGGCGAGGTCGGTCACGCCGTCGAGGACGTAGTCGCCGAGGTGGGCGCCCTTGCCGACGAACACGCAGAAGAGAGCGGGAATCAGCACGAGCGCCGCGATCGGCGACATCTTCTTCATCATGATCAGGACCAGGAAGGTCGCGATCATGGCGAAGCCGAGGATGGTCAGCATGAGTGGGTACCTAACGTTCGCCCTTGAACATTCCACCAGGGCCGGCGGTTCCCGAGACGTTAGGGCCCGTCAAGCAGCGTTAACAAGACGTTGACGTGCGAGCAATAAGCGCAGAACTGCTGGTCACAGCTTTGCTCAGGTCAGAGGCATGAGCTTTTCGGCCGCCGGGGCGCATTCGACGGGCACTCCGTTGAGGACCGCGTTGCCCGACAGCGGGTCGAGCAGACGACCGTCGAGAAGCTGGTTGACGTTGACGCCGGGGTCGGCCGAGGCGTGCCCGAGCCGGGTGCCGGGCCGGTCGTGGCCCCAGCCGTGCGGGAGGCTCACCACACCCCTGCGGACGGTGTCCGTGACCTCGGCGGGTGCGGTCACCTCTCCCCCGGCGCCCTTCACCCGTACCGGCGCCCCGTCCGCCACGCCCAGCCGCTCGGCGTCCTCGGGATGGATGTGCAGGGTGCAGCGGTTGGAGCCGCCGGTGAGGGCGGGCACGTTGTGCATCCAGCTGTTGTTGGAGCGCAGATGACGGCGGCCGACCAGGACGAGCCCCTCGGGGCGTTCGGCCAGGGCCGCGCGCAGACGGGGCAGGTCCTGCGCGATCGGCCCCGGCAGCAGCTCCACCAGGCCGCTGCGGGTCTTCAGCGGCTGCGGGAGCCGGGACCGCAGCGGGCCGAGGTCGATGCCGTGCGGATGCGCGAGCAGCTTCTCCAGGCAGAGCCCGTCGGGCCGTACGCCGAAGCCGTCGCCGTAGGGGCCGAGGCGCAGCATCATGTCCAGCCGTCGTTCGGGGCCGGTGTCGCCGGTGAGCTGTGCGGCGACCTCGCTGGGGTCGCGGCCGTATACGGGCGAGTGGGGTTCCGTGACCGCCTTGCCCAGGGTCTGGTCGATGACCATCCCGTCCACGGCAGCGGGGTCGGCCCCGTGCATGCCCGTCGCGGCGAGGATCAGCCGGGCCAGGATCTCCGTCTCCGCCATGCGGCCGGGTTCCAGCGGGACCGCGGGGCGGGTGTAGCGGACCTGGTTGCGCACGGCGAGGGTGTTGAAGGCGAAGTCGTGGTGCGGGCTCTGGGAGGGCGGGGGCGGGGGCAGCACGACATGGGCGTGGCGTGAGGTCTCGTTGAGGTAGGGGTCGACGCTGACCATGAAGTCGAGCGAGTCGAGCGCCTTGTCGAGCCGGTCGCCGTCGGGCGCGGACAGTACGGGATTGGCGGCGACGGCGATCAGCGCGCGGACCGGCTCGCCCTCCTCGGTGGCGGTGTCGATCTCCTCGGCGAGGGCCGACAGGGGCAGCTCGCCCTTCGCTTCGGGATGCCGGCTCACCCGGGAGAGCCAGCGCCCGAGGGCGAAGCCGCGGCCGGGTCCGGCGGGGCGCGGGGTCCTGTCGGTGGCGGCCTGCGGGAAGAGCGCGCCGCCCGGCCGGTCGAGATTGCCGGTGAGGACGTTCAGGACGTCGACGAGCCAGCTGGCCAGGGTGCCGTGCGGGACGGTGCAGCTGCCGATCCGGCCGTACACGGCGGCGGTGGGGGCGGCGGCGAGTTCACGGGCGAGGGTGCGGATGAGACCGGCCTCGACGTCACAGGCCGGAGCCACGGCCTCGGGGGTGAACTCCCGCAGGGCGTCGGCCAGTTCCTCGACCCCCTGGACGTGCGGGGTCGGCTCGACGAGGCCCTCGGCGTAGAGCACCTGGGCCATCGCGGCCAGCAGCAGCGCGTCGGTGCCGGGGCGCACGGCGATGTGCCGGTCGGCGAGCTTGGCGGTCCGGGTGCGCCGCGGGTCGATCACGACGAGGGTGCCGCCCCGGGCCTTGAGCGCCTTGAGCTTGCCGGGGAAGTCGGGGGCGGTGCACAGACTTCCGTTGGACTCCAGCGGGTTGGCGCCGATCAGGAGCAGATGGTCGGTGTGGTCGAGGTCGGGCACGGGGATGGCGTTCGCGTCGCCGAAGAGCAGTCCGCTGGAGACGTGCTTGGGCATCTGGTCGACCGTGGAGGCGGTGAAGACGCTGCGGGTGCCGAGTCCGGCGAGCAGCAGCGTCGGGTAGAGGGCGCCGGCCATGGTGTGCACGTTGGGATTGCCGAGGACGACGCCGACGGAGTTCGGGCCGTGGCGCTCGACGACCGGGCGGATACCGGCGGCGACGGCGTCGAAGGCCTCCTCCCAGGTGGCCTCGCGCAGCTCGCCGTCCCTGCGGACCAGCGGGGTGCGCAGCCGGTCGGGATCGGAGTCGACGGCTCCGAAGGAGGCGCCCTTGGGGCAGACGAACCCCCCGCTGAAGACGTCGTCGCGGTCACCCCGGGCGTGGGTGACGCGCGTCCCCTCGATGGTGAGGGTCAGGCCGCAGGTGGCCTCGCACAGGGGACAGATACGCAGGGCGGTGCGGGACACGGGTCCTCCCGGGGACGGCGGCTACGGTGACGCGCGAACGCGCCGAGCATACCGACCGGTATGCATGGAGGGGAGCCCCTGACGGCACCGGATCTTCTGAGGGGCCCCGACCCGCGCACCGGATCAGTCGAGCACCCGGGACAGATACGCCCGCAGCATCTCCCGCATCTCCTCGATGATCTTCGGGTCCCCTTCCGGGGCGACCCGGAACGCCAGATGCACGAGCGTGTCGGCGGTCTCCACGGCGATGAGGAACACCCGGCTCAGTTCCTCGTCGGGCTCGCGGTCGAGGTAGCCGGAGAGGAGTTCGGTGAGGCGGTCGGCGACGCGGTGGTTGGGTTCGCTGTGGCGGGCGCCGACCGGGATCTGGTTGCCGAAGTCGACGAGGGAGAAGCCGGGCGCGGTGCGCTTCATCTCCAGGTACTCGTCGAGCACGGCGTCCATGGCCACGCGCCAGTCCCCGCCGCCCGTCTCCCGCAGGCGCTCGGTGACGCGGGCGGAGTACCGCTCGAGGTTGCGCTGGGCCAGGGCGTCGGCCATCTGGCGTTTGTTGCCGAAGAAGCGGTAGACGGAGCCGATGGGGACGCCGGCCCGCTGGGCGACGGCGCGGGTGCTCAGGTCGTCGTAGCCGACCTCGTCGAGGAGGTCGGCGCAGGCGTCGAGGATCCTGGTCAGGCGTTCGGCACTGCGCCGCTGCACGGGCGCACGACGGAGCGATGTCGCGTGGGGCACGGGCTTCATGATGCCTTTCCGGCGCGGCCGGGTGAACCTCGCCCCCCGATCCGGGACCGGGTGTCCGTCGCATGCGTCCGCGCTTCCCCCGGGGCGCTCGCACCCGGCGTCGCGCCCGGGCCGGGCTCCGACGCGGTGATGTCGGCCGTGCTCTCCACGGGCCTGCCGTCCACCGCCCAGGCGGTCCCGTCGTCGGCGTAGAGGCGGGCCGTGACATGGTGCGTGCCGCGCGGCACGAGGTGGGCGGCCAGCCGGTACTCGGAGCTGCGGAGGCGGGCGACGAGGCGGCCGTCCACATAGAGGTGCGCGAGGCCGTGCCCGGCCACCGCCGCCTCGGTCGCGCCCGCCCGCGAGAAGCGGAACTTGCGGACGGCCAGCCGGACGTCCCAGCCCCCGGCCGCGTCCGGCTGCACCTCGATGCCGACGTCGGGGGCGTCCCGCCGGGCCACCTGGCGGTAGGGCCGCCCCTCCGGGTCCCGGTCCTCCAGGAGCGTGCCCACCGGCGTGGGCGAGGCCCCGCTCCCCCGCTCCCCCGCCTCATCGGAGGCGCAGCCCGCGGCTCCGGCCAGCAGGACGCAGACCGCGAGCAGGGTGCGAGGTCCACGTGTCCACGACATGTCCGCGAGCGTAGAACGCGCGTGCGGCCCGGCGGATCGTTCTCAAGTCGGGTTCAGGTCATCCGTCAAGAGGAGGGCGCGTGTCCCTCTTGCGCCGGGGAAAACGCAATCCTACGGTGTTCCATAGGAATCGGACGGCACAGGAATTCGGACGGCAAGGGAGCAGCGATCAATGGGTGATGGGGGTACCTCCCGCGCGAGCGGGTTCGAGCGTGGTGGAGCGCGGAAGACCGCCGAAGGGCTGACCTACCTCTCCGGCTTCGGCAACGAGCACAGCTCCGAGGCCGTGCCGGGCGCGCTGCCCGAGGGCCGCAACTCGCCCCAGCGGGCCCCGCTCGGGCTGTACGCGGAGCAGCTGAGCGGTACGGCCTTCACCGAGCCGCGGTCCCACAACCGCCGCTCCTGGCTGTACCGGATCCGCCCGTCGGCCGCGCACCCGGCGTTCACCCGGACCCACAACGGCTCGGTCCGTACCGCTCCCTTCACCCAGACCGTTCCCGACCCGAACCGGCTGCGCTGGAACCCGCTTCCCGACCCGGCCCCCGAGACGGACTTCCTGGCCGGACTGTGGACGCTGGGCGGCAACGGCGACGCCGCCCAGCGCACCGGCGTCGCCGTGCACCTCTACGCCGCCAACGCCTCGATGGAGCGGGTGTTCAGCGACGCCGACGGTGAGCTGCTGATCGTCCCGGAGCGCGGCGGGCTGCTGCTGCGCACCGAGTTCGGTCTGCTCCATGTGGAGCCGGGCCATGTCGCGCTCGTCCCGCGTGGGGTCCGCTTCCGTGTGGAGCTGCTGGATGGATCCGCCCGCGGGTATGTGTGCGAGAACTACGGCGCGCCCTTCCGCCTCCCCGACCTGGGCCCGATCGGCGCGAACGGCCTCGCCAACCCCCGGGACTTCCGCGCCCCGGTCGCCGCGTACGAGGACGTCGAGGGCCCGGTGGAGGTGGTGAACAAGTTCTGCGGCAACCTCTGGACGGCCACCTACGACCACTCCCCGCTCGATGTGGTCGCCTGGCACGGCAACCATGTGCCGTACGCCTACGACCTGCGCCGCTTCAACGCGCTCGGCACCATCACCTACGACCACCCGGACCCGTCGATCTTCACGGTGCTGACGTCCCCGTCGGACACCCCGGGCCTGGCCGGGGTCGACTTCGTGGTGTTCGCGCCGCGCTGGCTGGTGGGCGAGGACACCTTCCGGCCGCCGTACTTCCACCGGAACGTGATGAGCGAGTACATGGGCCTGATCGAGGGCGCGTACGACGCGAAGACGGCCGGAAAGGGGGGTTTCGTACCGGGTGGCGGTTCGCTGCACAACATGATGTCGGCGCACGGCCCGGACCGGGAGACCTTCGACCGGGCGAGCGCCGCCGAGCTGAAGCCGCAGAAGATCGACGACGGACTGGCGTTCATGTTCGAGACCCGCTGGCCGCTGACCCTCACGCCGCACGCGGCCCGGGCGGAACACCTCCAACAGCGTTACGACGACGTCTGGCAGGGCCTGGAGCGGCACTTCCGTCCCTTGCACTGAACCCCCCTGACCGGTACGGATGGCCCGTGACCTCCTTCGCTCCGGACTCGATCGTCCTGAACCGCAAGCTGCCGCTCTGGTACCAGGTGTCGCAGTCGCTGCGCGCCTCGATCCTCGGCCGCTCGCCCCAGGACCCGCTGCGCCTGCCCACCGAGGAGCAGCTGGCCGGGCACTACGGCGTGAGCGTGCTGACCATGCGACAGGCACTGAAGGAGCTGGAGGACGAGGGGCTGATCACCCGCCACCGCAGGCGGGGCACCTTCATCGAGCCGCACGCGCGCCGGGGCTCCCCGGTCCGTCTGCTCGGCTCGGTGGACGCGATCGTGGCCCAGCAGTCCGGCATGACGACCGAACTGCTCGGCCACGGCACGATCCCCGTGCCGGGCGAACTCGCCGAGTTCTTCGGGGAGGTGCGGGAGGTCTCGACGTACCACCGGCTGCGGAGCGACGAGAAGACGGGCGAGCCGACGAATCACGCCCGGAACTACGTCCGTCCCGAACTGGCCGCGCGGATCGACCTGGACGACCTCGTCCGGTGGCCCATGACCAAGGTGCTGCGGGACGTCGTCGGGGTGGACATCAGCCGCATCACGGACACGGTGGAGGCCCGGCTGGCCGACCCCGAGACCGCGAAGCTGCTCCAAGTGCCGCTGCTCAGCCCGATCCTGCACTACACGGGCATCACATACGGCACCGACGGCCGGCCGCTGGACGTGGCCGTCATCCAGTACCGGGGCGACCGGTTCTCCTTCACCGTGACCCTCGACGCCTGATGGCCGCCCCTCGCGCCGGCGGAGGCGTCGTACGATGCCCTGCGTGACGCACGACGACGCTCCGCCGCTGGCGGACCTCATGCCGTGGTCCGTCGCACCGCCGCGGCTCGGCCGGGGCTGGCCGGCGGCCCCCGACGCGGCGTCCCTGAAGGCCCGCTGGGACGCCTTGGTGAAGGCCGGGGGACCCGACCGCGAGACCCTGTTCGAGCCGACCCGCTCGCGCACGCTGCACTCGGCGGTGGGCCAGCTGCCCGGCCGGACGGGCGGCACGGAGAAGCTGCTCCGCGCCTCGGGCCCGTGCCCGGAGCCGGTGCGGGTGCTGCGGGCACCCTTCGACGAACAGTGGCTGATCCCCGACCAGCGGCTGATCGACGCGGCCCGCCCGGAGCTGTGGCGGGTGGCGGACGAACGGCAGGTCTTCGTGGTGGAGGCGTCCGCGGCCCCCGCGCCTCCCCTCCTCGTCACCTCCCTGCTCCCGCTGCTCCGCCCCGGCCGCGTCCGCCCGCTGTTCCGCAGGCCGGGCGGGCGGGAACCCAACCTGGCCCCCGGTCTGCTGGAGCACCTGGGCGCCCGCCTGGGCGACACCCCCTCGCCACTGGACGTGCTGGCCTGGATCACGGCAAGGGCCCGCCCGGACCTCACCGTCCCGCTCACCGGTGACGGCGACACGTGGGCCCGGGGCGTGGAGCTGGGCCACCGCCTGCTGTGGCTGATGCGCCGTGACGGCGCACGCCCGAAGCTCCCCGGCGGCCGCCGCCCCTACGTCCGCGCCCCGCTGCCCTCGCGGCCCCTGACCCTGGACTACGACAGGGACGAGGAGGCCCTGCTGCTGGACGAGGGCCGCATCTCCCCGGTGCCGCCGCAAGCCTGGGACTTCGAGGCGGGCGGGGTCCGCGTCCTGGAGCAGTGGTTCGCCGCGCGCGTCACCGAGGCCGAGCCGGGCACCCTCGCGGCGATCCGCCCCGCGACCTGGACGCAGACCTGGACGTCGGAACTGCTCGAACTGATCACGGTCCTCGCCCTGCTGGCCGAACTGCGCCCCCTGGACGAGCCGGCGGACGAGCCGACGCTCCCCGACCCGATCACGACGACAGGACTCCGCGAGGCGGGCCTCCTCCCGGTGCCGGCGACGGCCCGCCGACCGGCCTCGGTACTGGACGGCCCCGAGGAGGGCCCGGAGGGCCAGCTCGCGCTGCTCTAGCGCAGACCGGGGTCGTAGGCGTGCCTCGGCCTGCTCACCCGGAACGAGGAGGCGGCCGGTCAGCCGGGCGGGGCGACCTTCCTGCTGCCGCTGCTGTCCAGCGCGTGCATCCCGACGACGGGACTGCCCGGGTGGCCCGTGACCGACGAAGCGGCCTGGCCGCCGGCCGTGCGTCAGTACGCGCATGGGGAGAGATGAACGGAGGGACGTACCGCGCTCGGGAACACACCTGGCGCTGCTGCGTGCCGTGGGGATGACGGACGACGAGTGCGCAGCGTGACGCCGGGGGCGGTGTGACCGCCCGAGCGCGGGCCCCTACCTGCCGCCGAACAGCGAGCGGCGCAGTCGGCGCAGCGGTGCGAAGAGCGAGACGCGGCGCACGCGTGCTCCCCTGCCACTGCGGTCGTGCGGCTGACGCGCGGTCAGTTCACGCATCAGCGAGGTCGCCTCGACCGTCTCCCGCTGCGGGACGGCAGGACCGCCCAGCACCGACAGATGGCGGTCGAGGCGCGAACTGGTCGCGCTGCTCCCGCAGGTGATCGCAGGGACCCTCGCCCTGCTGCGCACTGTTATCTGTTCCATGTCACTCCCCACCCGTACGAGTCCACCCGGCCCGGGCAGGTTAACCCTATCGCCCCGCCCGGGCACTCGTGTATCGCGGTCACAGGATTCACCTTCCCCATAAGGGGGTTGACGATGTATCTCCGATTACTCTCCGAATCCAACAGATTTCAGGGCGAGTTGGACGATGGGCTGGGTGGTGGGCTGCGGTGACCCGCCGGCGGGCTCGACGGTCACGGCCAGTGACGTCGCGGAGGAGCCGAGACTGGTCGCGACCAGGGGTGTGTCGCCTTTGAGCAGCCCCAGGGAGCGTGGTTGCGCGCCCGGGCGCATGAGCCACAACTGGTGCACCCGGCCGCCCGGCGGGGTGCTGTAGCCGCCGAGGGTGACCACCGCACTCCCCTCCGTCGCGGAAGCGATCACTCCGATGGTTCTGCCCCGCCCGTCCCGGCCGCTGCTCGCACGGGCGTCCGGAGCCGCCAGAACGTGGGCGATCTCACGCGACCGGTCCCGTTCGGCGGTCAGTTCGCCCTGGGTCCGGTTCGCCTGGACGGCGAACAGCGCCGCGACGACGAGGGCCGCGGCGGCGGTGGCCGTGGCGAAGGGCACGAACAGCGGGATCCGGCGCCGCCCCCGCTGTCTCGGCGGCGGCTGGGTGCCCCACACGTGCGGCGGCAGCTGTGCCGCACGCCCGCGTGCCGTCTCATGCGCCGCCTCCTGGGGCGCCGGGACCTGCGGAGTCGTCCGTACGGCGGCCATGACGCGGTCGCGCATCGCGGCCGGGGCCGGGGCGGCCGTGGACCAGGCGAGCCGGACGGCGTCCTCGGACAGGGCGCGCACCTCGGCGGCGCAGCGGTCGCAGTCCTTCATGTGCCTCTCGAAGCGGACCCGCTCCGGGGGTTCCAGGGCGTCGAGCGCGTAGGGCGCGGCGAACGAGTGCGGGTCCTCGCGGCGGAAGAGGCTCATGCCACGCCTCCCAGGCACTCGCGCATCCGGGTCAGCCCGTCGCGCATCCGCGTCTTGACGGTGCCCAGCGGCAGGGAGAGCCGCTCGGCCACTTCACGGTAGGTGTAGCCCTCGTAGTAGGCGAGGGTGACGGACTGGCGCTGGAGGTCGGTGAGGCGGTCGAGGCAGCGGCGTACCCACTCGCGTTCGAGTCCCGCCTCGACCTCCTCGGTGACCTGGTCGAAGGCCGGGAAGTGGGCCCGCCAGGCCTCGCGCTGCTCGCGCTCCCCCGCCGCGCGGGCGCTGCGCACCCGGTCGACGGCACGGCGGTGGGCGAGGGTGAGGATCCAGGACAGCGCGCTCCCCCGGTCCGGGTCGAACTTCGCCGCGGACCGCCACAGTTCGAGCAGCACCTCCTGAGCCACCTCCTCCGACTGGGCCGGATCGCGCACCACACGTCGTACCAGACCGAACACCGGGCCGGACACCAGTCCGTACAGCTCCTCGAAGGCCTGGTGGTTCCCGCCCGCCACGAGCAGCAGCAGCTCGTCCGCCTCCACTCGGTCCCCCTCTCCGAGGCCGCATCGGGCCTGTCCCCTCACACGAGGTATTCGCAACGCACACACCTCCGGATGGGGTTACGGATCAACTCGCCGAAAACGCGGGTCTCCTGCGATGAAACAACTTTTCACTCGCGCCGTAAGAACGTTTGAGATTCGACCAATCCGCTCTGCCGACCACTCCGAATGGCGTGTGTCAGGCAAGTTGGCACCGAGGACGGACGGCATGACACCTACCTTCAGGACCGGCGCGGGGCGCCGGAGCATCGCGACTGTGATCTGTGGTGCGCTGGCCACCGGCGGGCTCACCGCCGCCGGTGTGACCGCGCTGGCGCCTGAGGAGGCCTCCGCCTCCAGCCACCGCGAGGCCCCGCTGATCTCAGGGACCCCCCAGTACGACAACACCGACGTGTACGCGTTCGTCAGCCCGGACAAGCCGGACACGACGACCATCGTGGCGAACTGGATCCCGATGGAGGACCCGGCGGGCGGGCCCAACTTCTTCACGTTCGCCGAGGACGCCGAGTACGACCTGCGCATCGACAGCGACGGTGACGCGCAGGAAGACCTGCTGTTCCGGTACACGTTCAAGACGCACACCAAGAACGACAAGACGTTCCTGTACAACACGGGTCCGGTGGAGAGCCTCGACGACCCCGACCTCAACATCACGCAGACGTACGACCTTGAGCTGATCAAGCTGAAGAACCTCAAGGCGGTGTCGAAGACCAAGGTCGCCGACGACGTGCCGGTGGCGCCGTCGAACGTCGGCAAGGCGTCGATGCCGGACTACAACACCCTGCGCAAGCAGGCGATCCACAAGCTCGCCGGAGGCGCCCAGACGTTCGCCGGGCAGGCCGACGACCCGTTCTTCCTGGACCTGAGGGTCTTCGACCTGCTGTACGGCGGGAACCTCTCCGAGGTCGGCAACGACACCCTCAAGGGCTACAACGTCAACTCGGTCGCCCTGCAGGTCCCCAACAGCTTCATCGCCGAGTCGCACGAGCAGCCGATCGTCGGCATCTGGTCGACGACGCAGCGCAAGAACGCCAAGGGCTACTACTCCCAGGTCTCGCGCCTCGGCAACCCGCTGGTGAACGAGGTCGTCAACCCGCTGAAGGACAAGGACAAGTTCAACGCGTCCACGCCGCGCGACGACGCCGAGTTCCTGGAGAACGTCACCAACCCGGAGCTGCCCAAGCTCATCGAGGCGATCTACAAGATCCCGGCGCCCGACGAGCCGCGCGACGACCTGGTCGACGTGTTCCTCAAGGGAGTCAAGGACCTCAACCAGCCGCCGCACGTGACGCCGTCGGAGCAGTTGCGGCTCAACACCTCCATCAAGCCGGCCGCCAAGCCCAAGCGGCTGGGTGTCCTGGACGGTGACAACGCGGGCTTCCCGAACGGTCGTCGGCTCACCGACGACGTGATCGACGCGTCGCTCCAGGTCGTCGAGGGTGAACTGCTCGGCGCCAAGAACGACCTCGGCGACGCGGTGAACGAGAACGACAAGAAGTTCGGCAAGTCCTTCCCGTACCTGGCCAACCCGACCGAGGGCTCGCGCGGCCCGCTCGCCAAGGGCGTGGACGGCGGCAACGACGTCCGCAGCCAGCTGGGCGACGCGCTGCAGCCGGCCGGCGCCGAGGGCTCGGACGACATGCGCCTGATCGCCGCGTCCGCCGGGGCCGGCGCGGGCGGCATAGTCCTGATCGGCGCGGCCCTGATGTGGTGGCGCCGTATGCGGAACCGGGCGTACTGACCCCTTCCGCTCCCCCGACTGGCGCGGCCCGTTCCCACCCATCCCCCACGGCACGGGCCGCGCCTTCTACTTCCCCACACCAGCACCCGCACCCGCACAGCCGACTGAGGAGATCCATGCCTCCGCGTACGACGGACAGCGCACCGGAGAGGCGCGACGACGACCGCCCACGCCCGGACCACGAGCCGGCCGTCGCGCCGGAGGCCGATGCCGCGGCCGGGCGGGACGGGGAGGCCGGCGAGGACGTCGACCAGCGCGTGGCCGCGATGCGGCGGACCGCTGACGGCGCGCGGCGCTGGCGGGCGGCTCATCTGGCCGGGTGCGCCGCGCTGCTGGCCGTCGCGCTGACCGGTGGGGCCATCGCCCTCGGGGGTGCGGGAAGCGGCCGGGCGGGCGGCGACGTCGCCGCCGTGTCCGCGGCCGGGGCCCTGTCGCCGGGCGCGCTGGCCCGGGGGGATCTCGACGCGGGGATCGCCTCCCTGCAGAAGCATCTCCGCGCCCAGCCGAGGGACTACGGCAGTTGGGCCACCCTCGGCGTCGCCTACGTCGAACAGGCCCGCACGAAGGGCGACCCCTCGCGCTATCCGCAGGCCGAGCGCGCGCTGAAGCGGTCCCTCGCACTGGAGCCCGGCAACGACCCGGCCCTGGCCGGCCGGGCCGCCCTCGCAGCGGCCCGGCACGACTTCCCCGGCGCCCTGAAGTACGCCGACCGGGCCCTGAAGCAGAACCCCTACAACGAACGTGCCCTGTGCACCCGTATCGACGCCCTCGTCGAACTCGGCCGGTACGACGAAGCCGAGAAGGCCGCCGACACCGCCGACACCAAGCGTCCCGGCGTGCCCGTCTTCACGCGGTACGCGTACGTGCGGGAGCTGCGCGGCGACGTCCGCACGGCGCGTGAGGTGCTGGAACGCGCCCTGGACTCCGCCGACTCGCCCGCCGACATCGCGTACGTCGCCACCACCCTCGGGCAACTCGCCTGGAACCAGGGCGACTACGAGGCGGCCCTCGGCCACTACGCCCGCGCGCTCGCCGCCGACGACTCCTACCTGCCCGCCCTGGAGGGCCGCGCCCGCGCACAGGCGGCGGACGGTGACCGTGCGGCCGCGGTGAGGGGACTGGAGCAGGTCGTCGCCGGCTTCCCGCTGCCCGGCCCGCTCGTCGCCCTCGGCGAGCTGTACGAGGACCGCGGCGCCGACGGCGACCGGGCGAAGGCCGGCGACCAGTACGCCCTCGTCGACGCCTGGACGGCTCTCGCCCGGGCCGGCGGCGCCAACACCGACCTCGAGACGGCCATGGCCGCCGCCGACCACGGCGACAAGAAGGAGGCCCTGCGCGCCGCCCGCGCCGAGTGGGACCGCCGCCACAGCGTGCACACCGCCGACGCCCTCGCCTGGGCCCTGCACGTCAACGGCCGCGACGAGGAGGCCCTGCCGTACGCCCGCCGGGCCACCGCCACCGGCTACCGCAACGCCTCCTTCCTCTTCCACCGCGGGATCATCGAACGCGCCACCGGTGACGAGCGCGAGGCCCGCGACCATCTGAAGGCCGCGCTCGACCTGAACCCCGGCTTCTCGCCCCTCGGCGCCCGCGAGGCCCGTACCGCGCTCAAGGACCTGGAGAAGAACCGGTGACCCTGCGCCGACTGTTCGCGTCCGGTGCCGCCGTCCTCACGGCCGCCTGCGCGCTCACTCTGCTGCCCGCCGCCACGGCGAGCGCCCACCCGCTGGGCAACTTCACCGTCAACCGCTACGACGGTCTCGTCGCCGCCCCCGGCGAACTCCGGGTCCAGCACGTCGAGGACCTCGCCGAGATCCCGGCGACCCAGGCGAAGCCGGACGTCGAGCGGCTGGGCATCGCCCTGTGGGCCCGCGAGCGGTGCGCCTCAGCCGCCGCGGACAGCAGGGTGACCGTCGACGGCCGTACCGCGGCCCTCACCGCCGAGCGCAGCCGGGCCCGGGTGCGGCCCGGGCAGGCGGGGCTCGACACCCTCCGCGTGGAGTGCGAGCTGACCGCTCCCCTGCCGTCGGACAAGGAGAGCGTGTCCCTCGGCTTCCGCGGCGCGGGCGCCGCCTCCGGCCCGGGCTGGCGGGAGGTCACGGCCCGTGGCGACCGTATGACCCTCACCGCCTCGGACGTACCCGAGAAGTCGATATCGGCCGAACTGACCAAGTATCCCGAGGAGTTGCTCTCCTCTCCGGCCGACACCGCGTCCGCCGCCCTGCGGGTGCGCCCCGGCGGGGCGGCGCTGGCCGAGGAGGAGTCGGACGCCCCGGCCGCCTCCGTGCTGCCGCGCGGCGCCGACCGGTGGACGCGTGCCCTGGACGACCTGGTCGCCCGGCACGACCTCACCGCGGGCTTCGCCGCGCTGGCTCTCGGCATCGCCGTCGTCCTCGGCGCGATGCACGCGATCGCCCCGGGCCACGGCAAGACCATCATGGCCGCGACGGCGGCGGCCCGGGGCGGTCAGGCCCGGATGAAGGACGTCCTGCCGATGGCCGCCTCGGTGACGGTCACCCACACCCTGGGCGTGGTCGCCCTGGGCCTCCTGGTCACGGCCGGTTCGGCGGCGGCCCCTTCGGTGATCGCCTGGCTCGGCGTGGCCAGCGGCCTTCTGGTGACCCTGGCCGGCGCGAGCCTGGTCCGCCGCGCGCTGCGCAGCCGCGCGCCCCACCCCCATCTCCACCCTCACCCTCACAAACATGACCACGATCACGAGCACGACCACGACCACCCGCACGGCGATCACCACCACCACGACCACAGTCACGACCACGACCACAGCCACGACCACAGCCACCCGCACGACCACGCCCACCCCCACTCGCATCCGCACACGGTCGTGCACACCCACGGCGGCTTCACCCACTCGCACCCCGTCGCCCCCACCCTCCGCGGCACGATCCTCATGGGCTTCGCGGGCGGACTCGTGCCCAGCCCGTCCGCCGTGGTGGTGCTCGTCGGGGCCGCGGCCCTCGGGCAGGCCTGGTTCGGTCTGCTGCTCGTCGTCGCGTACGGCGTCGGGCTGGCGCTCACCCTGACGGCCTGCGGGTACGCCGTCGTCAAGGCGGGCAGCGGGATGACGCGGCTGCTGGACCGGCGCCCCCGCTGGACGGCGGGCCCGATGGCGGCCCTGATACGCCGCACCGCTCCGCTCGGTTCGGCCTTCGCCGTGGTGGTACTCGGCGCCGGACTGGTGTTCAAGGGGGCGGCATCCGCACTCGGCTGAGTTACGTTCGTGAGAAAACAGGCGTCAAAGGGAAAGCGGACGTCGTGAGGAAAACCGACCTCGTGGGGAAAACAGACCTCGTGGAGATTTCGCCCGGCTGCGAATGGGGGCTCCGTGTCCGAAGAACCGGGCCATGAGCGTGTGATCGCGGGCCGCTACCGGCTCCTGGCGCCGCTGGGCGAGGGCGGCATGGGGACGGTGTGGCGCGCCCGCGACGAGGTGCTGCACCGCGAGGTCGCCGTCAAGGAGGTGCGCGCCCCGGCCGGGCTGGCCGGCGACGACGTGCAGCGGATGTACGCCCGGCTGGAGCGGGAGGCGTGGGCGGCCGCCCGGGTCGCCAGCGGGAACGTGGTGACCGTGTACGACGTGGCGACGGACGGCGGCCGGCCGTGGATCGTCATGGAGCTGGTCCGCGGGCTCTCGCTGGCGGAGGTGCTGGACGCCGAGGGCCCGATGCCACCGCAGCGGGCCGCGCACATCGGCGCCGAGGTGCTGGCCGCGCTGCGGGTCGCGCACGAGGCCGGGGTGCTGCACCGAGACGTGAAGCCGGCCAACGTGCTGATCTCGAACGACGGCCGGATCGTGCTCACCGACTTCGGGATCGCCATGGTCGAGGGCAGTTCCGCGCTGACCATGACCGGAGAGGTCATCGGTTCGCCCGAGTTCCTCTCCCCGGAGCGGGCGCTCGGGCGCACGCCGGGGCCGGAGTCCGACCTGTGGTCGCTCGGGGTGCTGCTGTACGCGGCGGTCGAGGGCCACTCCCCCTTCCGTCACGACACACCGCTGAGCACGCTGCGCGCGATCGTCGACGAGGAGTTGCCGCCGCCGTACCGGGCCGGGCCGCTCGCCCCGGTCATCGAGGGACTGCTGCGCAAGGATCCCGAGCAGCGGCTGCCGGCCGAGCGGGCCGAGCAGGATCTGCGGGTCA
Organism: Streptomyces sp. NPDC041940; assembly: GCF_055589465.1. Lineage (NCBI taxonomy): Bacteria > Bacillati > Actinomycetota > Actinomycetes > Kitasatosporales > Streptomycetaceae > Streptomyces > Streptomyces sp. NPDC041940. Next base: position 79,390 of record NZ_JBVJBP010000026.1, on the reverse strand, counting down.
TCGCCGCGGGCGGCACGGCGGGCGCGGACACCACACGGGCGGTCCCGTACCCGCCGATGGCCGCGGCCCGCGCCGAGCCCGCCGCCACGCCCCCGATGCCCTTCCCGGGGCAGCCGACGCCGTCCGGCTCGGGCGGCACGACGACGGCCACCCGTCAGGATCGCGACCGCCGGAGCGGCCGGGTCCTGGTCGCGGGCGTGGTCGCCCTGGCCCTCGCGGTGGGCGGACTGACGTACGCGCTGCTGAACAGCGGCGGCGACGGCTCCGGGGACAACGACCGGGGTGCCGGGGCGAGCACTCCGGCCGAGACAGGCCCGAAGGAGAACACCGGGAGCGGGAAGTCGAGCCCTTCCCCGACGCCGAGCGAGAGCGAGAGCAAGACCGAGAAGAGCAGTCCGCCGCCGCAGTCGGTGCGGGTGGCCCTGGAGGGCAGGCGCACGGACTACTCGGGCCCGTGCCCGCCGCAGAACGCCAGGGCGCCGCAGTTCACGGCGACGTTCACGGTGGGCAGGCTGCCGGCCGAGGTGCGCTACCGCTGGCTGACGCAGGACGGCTCCGAGCTCGACGGTGGCTGGAAGACGCTGTCGTTCCCGGAGGGCGGCGGGCGTACGAAGCAGGACAGGGTGACCGTGACGACGGACGCGGAGAGCGGGGCGTTCGAGAACGAGATCAGCGTCGAGGTGCGGGAGCCGGTGCGGACGACGTCCGAGGGGGTGCCGTTCTCGGTGACGTGCGAGACGGAGACCCCGACGGACGGGGCCTCCCCTTCTCCTTCGGGCACGGACACGGAGACGGACACGGGCTCGGAGGACTCTGACTCCGGATGACCGGTCAGTCGTTGGCGTTGAGCACCGGCAGATAGCCACCCGACTGGCCGGGGGCCTTCGGGTGGTAGGACTCGCCGATGTTGAGCCAGCTGACGCTGTGCAGCCAGGAGTCGCCGGAGCAGATCTCGTGGCCGGTGAAGGTGGCGCGTACGTCGCCGAAGACGAAGCCGTGGTCGGCGGCGCGCTTGGCGACGGCGGTGTTCAGGTAGTCGGAGGCGTCGTTGATGGCCTTGCGCTTGGTCTCGGAGAGACCGAGACAGGTCGTGCCGAGCTTGTAGAAGCGGGGGTAGCCGAGGACGACGACGCGTGCGTTGGGTGCCTTGGAGCGGATCGCCGAGTACACGCCGTCGAGCTTGCCGGGCAGCGTGGAGTCGACGTACGCCCGCGCGGTGTTGATGCGGGAGACACAGGAGCTGTCGGACTGGGTCACACAGGTCGTCATGACGTCGGCGAAACCGGCGTCGTTGCCGCCGACGCTGACGGAGACGAGGGTGGTGGCACTGCTGAGCGGGCCCAGCTGACCGGACAGGACATCACCCGTTCGGGCGCCCGAGCAGGCCGTGAAGTCGAACGTAGAGGGTGAGTGGGCGGCTGCCCAGAGGTAGGGGAATGCCTTCGTGCTGCGCTTGCAGTCGCCGCTGGAGCTGATGTAGCTGCCGGCGCCCACTCCGGAGGAGTAGGAGTCACCGAGCGCCACGTAGCCGCCAGTTGCGGCGAGAGAGGACGCCTGCGCCGTCGCTGCCCCGGTGAGGGCGGTACCGACGGCGAGGAGGAGCGAGCTCACGAAGACGACAATGGGGGAACGTCTCATGGAACCTCCCTTTAGCAGGATTTCTGCCATAACTGTCGTAGCAGCTACGCGTGTTGACAGGAAGTGTCCATGCCAAGTCTGTTGATTTATTTCGTGCTCATGACAGATTTGTTGACTAGTGCTCAACTCTCTTGTTCTACGCCGGTAGATGGTCGACGCTTTACCCCGGCAGCGAGCGGAACGCGACGCTCCTGGCCGTGTGCGCGAGCCCGCGCACCACCCCCACATGACGCGCGCCCCACCCAGGCGCGCGCCGCCTAGAGGAGGACTCCCTCGTAATGGCACAACTGCGTAGCAAGAGACTCGGACTCACCGCGATCACCTCTCTGGCGACCGCCGCCCTCGTGGGCGGGTTCACCGCCCTGCCCGCCCAGGCCGCTCCCGCCGAGGGCCGGGTGCTCGCCGCGGACTCCCCGACCGCGATCAAGGACAGCTACATCGTCACGCTCAAGAAGAGCGCGGGGCTGAAGGCGTCCTCGGCCGCGGGCAAGGGCCTGGTGAAGGAGTACGGCGGCAAGGTCGAGCGGACCTTCGGCAAGGCGCTGAACGGCTACTCCGCGGCCCTCTCCGCCACGGAGGCCAAGAAGCTCGCCGCCGACCCGGCCGTGGCCTCGGTCGAGCAGAACCAGCGCGTCCAGGCCGACGCCACCCAGACCAGCGCCCCCTGGGGTCTGGACCGCATCGACCAGACCTCGCTCCCGCTCTCCGGCACCTACACCTACCCGGACAGCGCGGGCGGCGGCGTGACCGTCTATGTGATCGACACCGGTGTGCGCGTCACCCACCAGCAGATCAGCGGCCGTGCCGCGCACGGTTACGACGCCGTCGACGGCGACAACGACGCCTCCGACGGCAACGGCCACGGCACCCATGTGGCCACCACGATCGCGGGCACGACCTACGGTGTCGCCAAGAAGGCGAAGATCGTGGGCGTGCGGGTGCTCAACAACAGCGGCTCCGGCACCACGGCCGGCGTGATCGCGGGCATCGACTGGGTGACGCAGAACCACTCGGGCCCCTCGGTCGCCAACATGTCGCTCGGCGGCGGCGCCTCGGCCTCGCTGGACACGGCGGTCCGCAACTCCATAGCCGCGGGCGTCACCTACGCCGTCGCCGCGGGCAACAGCAGCACCACCGCCTCCTCGTCCTCCCCGGCCCGGGTCGCCGAGGCCATCACGGTCGGCGCCACCACCAGCACCGACGCCAAGGCGAGCTACTCCAACTACGGCTCGGCCCTGGACATCTTCGCGCCCGGCTCGTCCATCACGGCCGGCTGGCACACCAGCGACACCGCCACCAACACCATCTCCGGCACCTCGATGGCGACCCCGCACGTCGCGGGCGCGGCGGCGGTCTACCTGGCGGGCCACACCTCCTCCACCCCGGCCCAGGTCGCCTCGGCCCTGGTCGCCGGCGCCACCACCGGCAAGGTCACCAGCGCGGGTACGGGTTCGCCGAACCGGCTGCTGAAGCTCGTGCAGTAACCGGCGCGAACGCCGGCACCTGAAGAACCGTTCCCCGGAGGCTCGCCCGAGCCGCCGGGGAACGGCTGTTTCCGTGACCGGAACCGTTCAACTTACGACGCATAAAACACAGTACGTAACGACCAAACCAACAAAAACGTGAGGGGCCGTTCCAGGTCTTGCCATACGGGTTCAATCGTCAATACCGTCATACATCTCACCCGCATCGGTCCGTCAGTAAGCGGCTCTAGGGGAGGGCTCAAGGACCGCGACGTACCGGCGCGGGGCGCGGTAGGGGGGTGCCGTGCTCGGTGACCGCTTTTGGTGGCCGGGCCGTGCCGCGCGGTCGGCTGCCGTTTTCGCGGCCGACCAGTTTTGCCAGCTCACCCGGCGTGCCCGAAGCTCCATCTCGGCGTGCCACGGGTGAGAACCCCCCTTTCGAACCGGACTGGATCCGGACTGCCCTGGGGGGGCGGTCCACCGGACGAGAGGGCCCAGACTCATGAGCTCAGTTCTGCAGCCGGCCGCCGCGGAGCAACATCCGCCGACCGCCTCCAAGTACCGACCCGTCTCCTCTCACCTGGCCATCGCGCCGCCGGTGAGCGTGGTCATTCCGGCCATGAACGAGGCGGAGAACCTTCCGTACGTCTTCAAGACCCTGCCCGACTGGATACACGAAGTGGTCCTGGTCGACGGGAACTCCACCGACGACACCGTCCGGGTGGCCCGCGAGCTGTGGCCCGAGGTGAAGGTCGTCGAGCAGCGCGGCAAGGGCAAGGGAGACGCCCTGATCACCGGCTTCCAGGCCTGCACCGGCGACATCATCGTGATGGTCGACGCGGACGGCTCGGCCGACGGGGGCGAGATCCTGTCGTACGTCTCCGCCCTGGTCTCCGGCGCGGACTTCGCCAAGGGCTCCCGCTTCGCCAACGGCGGCGGCACCGACGACATGACCTTCATCCGCAAGCTCGGCAACTGGGCGCTGTGCTCGGTCGTCAACCGCAAGTTCGGCGCCCGCTACACCGATCTGTGCTACGGATACAACGCGTTCTGGCGGCACTGCCTCGACAAGATCGACCTCGACTGCACCGGCTTCGAGGTCGAGACCCTGATGAACATCCGGGTCGTCAAGGCCGGGCTCAAGGTGCAGGAGATCCCGAGCCACGAGTATCTGCGCATCCACGGCACCAGCAACCTGCGGGCCGTGCGGGACGGGCTGCGCGTGCTGCGGGTGATCCTCCAGGAGCGCTCCAACCGCCGTGCGCTGCGCCGGCGTTCGCCCCAGTCGCCGATGGTGGACGCCATGCGGGGAGAGGTGTCTTGAGCGGTCCCGGCATCTCCGTCGTGATCTGCGCGTACACCGAGGACCGCTGGGAGGACATCCTCGCGGCGGTCTCCTCGGTGCGGGCGCAGTCACGGCCGGCCCTGGAGACCCTGCTGGTCGTCGACCACAACGACACGCTCCGGGAGCGGCTGGCCAAGGAGTACAAGGAGTGCCAGGAGCCCTCCGAGGGTGCTGTGGTGCGGGTGCTCGCCAACGCGGGCCCCCGCGGCCTGTCCGCGGGCCGCAACACCGGGATCGCGGCGGCGCGCGGCGAGATCGTCGCCTTCCTCGACGACGACGCCGTGGCCGAGCGCGACTGGCTGCGGCACTTCGCCGAGGCGTACACCGACCCGCTGGTGATGGCGGTCGGCGGGCGCACGATGCCGGTCTGGGCGTCGGGGCGGCGGCCCGACTGGTTCCCGGAGGAGTTCGACTGGGTGGTGGGCTGCACCTACCGGGGCCTGCCGCGCGGCCGGGTCCGGGTGCGCAACGTCCTCGGCGGCAACGCCTCGTTCCGCCGCAGCGCCTTCGACGCGGCGGGCGGCTTCGCCACCGGCATCGGCAGGGACGGCGACAAACGCCCGCTGGGCTGCGAGGAGACGGAACTGTGCATCCGGCTCAGCCGCGCCCGGCCCGACGCGGTGCTGCTGATCGACGACCGGGCGGTGATCCACCACCGGGTGCCCGAGGTCCGCGAGCACTTCCGCTACTTCCGTACGCGCACCTACGCCGAGGGCCTGTCCAAGGCCCTGGTGGCCCGGAGTGTCGGCGCCGGGAAGGGACTCGAGTCGGAGCGCCGGTATACGACCCGGGTGCTGCCGGCCGGGGTGGCCCGGGGTCTGCGGGACGCCCTGCTGGCCCGGCCGGGCGGCGTGGGGCGGGCGGGCGCGATCGTCGCCGGCGTGCTCACGGCGGCGGGCGGATACGTGGTGGGGAGCGTGCGGGCCCGTCGGGGCGGGGCGACCTTCTCGGTGCCCGCGGTGGAGGAGGCGCTTCGTGAGTGACGCGACCGTACCGATCCTCATGTACCACGCGGTCGCGACCGATCCGAACGACGCGACCCGTGCCCTGTCCGTGACCCCGGAGGCGTTCGCCGAGCAGATGGCGGTGCTCGCGGACCGGGGTCTGACACCGCTCACCACGGCCGGACTCGCCGCGTGCTGGCGCTCCGGCCGCCCGCTGCCCGCACGGCCGGTCCTCATCACGTTCGACGACGGCTACGAGGGCGTGCACCGGCACGCGCTGCCCGTGCTCGCCAAGCACGGCTTCCCGGCCACGCTGTTCGTCTCGACCGGGTGGCTGAAGGGGCCGTACGACACCGGCGGCGGCCTGGACACCATGCTGGACTGGGACCAGGTCCGCGAGCTCGCCGCGGCGGGCGTCGAGATCGGCGGGCACAGCCACAGCCATCCCCAGCTCGACCAGGTCTCCGCCGCCACGCTGCGGTTCGAGCTGATCCACTGCAAGGAGATCGTCGCGGACCAGCTGGGCACCGTTCCGGTCTCGTTCGCCTACCCCTACGGCTACTCCAGCCGCCGGGTCCGGCAGGCGGTGCGCGAGACGGGGTACGCCCAGGCACTCGCCGTGGGCAACGGCCTCGCGCGCCGTGCGCAGGGGCCGTACGCCCTGCGGCGTGTGACGGTGCGCCGCGGCACCGGCATCGACGAGTTCGAGCGGCTGATCGAGGGCCGCGCGATCGCCCGTACATTCGCCGGGGACCGTGCCCTGACCAAGGGGTACGCCCTGGTCCGCAGGACCCGGCAGGCACGCCGTCTGGTGTCCCGCTCCGGGGTCTGACCTGCGCGGGCTTCACGGGTTCCCCGCGCGCGGGGAACCCGCCGCGTGCACCAGGGAAACAGGGGGGAGGGGAGTCCCCGTGGCGGGTCACGGGGGGAGGTTTTGGAAACCGACAAAAGGAGCGTCGAGT
>NZ_JBVJBP010000026.1:0-73028 GCF_055589465.1 Streptomyces sp. NPDC041940 | reverse complement strand
TGTCTTCCCTCTCCGGTTCCTACCTTGCTCGCCCTCCCCTCTCTCCCCTCCCCCGGGCACCCCGCCGCGTGCACCGGGAAACCGGGTGCACGCGGCGTCCCCGTGCCGGATCATGGCGGCATGTCTGGAAACCCGCACGAGGCGCTGCCGATCCGGCTCAACGTCGACGACTCCGACTCCCCGTCCGATGTCGTCGACGCGCTGTTCCTCGGCCGCTTCGCGACGGGCGAGCAGCCGTACTCCCACGCGGCGAACATCGACCGCGTACGGTCCGGGGCCACGCTGATGCCGTCGGGTGCCCGTGTGCTGCGGGTCGCCCGGGACGACGACCGCAGCGCCACGCTGGCGGAGGGCGACGGCTGGACCTTGCTGGTCTCCCGCTGGAACCGGGGCGCCGACGTCACGGTCACGGCGACGAGCGCGGAGCTGGCGCAGAAGGTGCTCGACCAGGCCACGGACGGCGCGGCGGACGAACCCGAACCGCAGCCGGAGAACGTCACGATGGGCTTCTGGTACGTCTCCCCGCGCCGCGGCCCGCACCGCACGACCCGCCAGATCGCGGCGGGCACCTGGGACGAGGTGCGGTCCAACTACACCGCGCCGGTGGCGGACGCCATGGACCGCCTGATGAAGACCACCCCGGAGGACATCGCGGGCCGGCTGCTCCTGCTGCACGGCCCACCGGGCACCGGCAAGACGTCCGCGCTGCGCACCCTGGCCCGTTCCTGGCGGGACTGGTGCCAGGTGGACTGCGTCCTGGACCCCGAGCGGCTCTTCTCCGACGTCGGCTATCTCATGGACATCGCGATCGGCGAGGAGGACTCCGCGGGCAAGGGCCGCTGGCGGCTGCTCCTGCTGGAGGACTGCGACGAGCTGATCCGCGGCGAGGCCAAGCACACGGCGGGCCAGGCGCTGTCGAGGCTGCTGAACCTGACGGACGGACTGCTCGGCCAGGGCCGCAACGTCCTGGTCGGTGTCACGACCAACGAGGACCTGGAGCGCCTGCACCCCGCCGTCGTCCGCCCCGGCCGCTGCCTCGCCCGGATCGAGGTGGGTCAGCTGACCCGTCAGGAGGCGGTGGGCTGGCTGGGCCACGAGGACGGCATCGGCCGCGAGGGCGCGACCCTGGCCGAGCTGTACGCGCTGCGCCGGGGCACGTCCCCGACGGCGCTGCCGGAGCCGCGCGGGGACGCCGACGCGGGGCTGTATCTGTAGGGGCTGGACGGGTGCCGGTGCTTTGATGGGGTTATGACCCTGTTCGTCGGTACGTCCGGGTGGCAGTACAAGGACTGGCGGGACGTCCTGTACCCGTCCGGGCTGCCGATGCGGCTCTGGCTGGAGGAGTACGCCGGGCACTTCGCGACCGTCGAGATCAACAACGCCTTCTACCGGCTGCCGGCGCGGGAGACCTTCGAGGACTGGCGGGGGCGGGTGCCCGGGGACTTCGTCGTCGCGGTCAAGGCGAGCCGCTATCTGACCCACATCAAGCGGCTCAAGGACCCCGAGGAGCCGGTGCACCGTCTGATGAGCCACGCGGCGGGTCTGGGGAGCCGTCTCGGCCCGGTCCTCCTCCAGCTCCCGCCCAACCTGCGCGCCGACCCGGGCCTGCTGGACGCCTGCCTCGCCTGCTTCCCCGCCTCGACCCGGGTGGCGGTGGAGCCCCGCCATGACTCCTGGTGGACACCGGAGGTCCGCGCGGTCCTGCGGTCCCGGGGCGCCGCCCTGTGCTGGGCCGACGTCCTGGCCCGTCCCGCGACACCGCTGTGGCGCACCACCGACTGGGGCTACGTCCGCTTCCACCAGGGCCGCGCCCACCCCTGGCCCCGCTACGGCCGGCGCTCCCTGGCCACCTGGCTCGACCGCGTCGCCACGACCTGGCCGGACGGCGAGGACGTCTACGCGTACTTCAACAACGACCCGGGCGGCGCGGCGGTGGAGGACGCGAGGACGTTCGCGCGGGTGGGGAGATCAGCGGGCCTGGAGATCACCCGGACGCCGGGACGTCTGGCACGGGCGGGCTGAACCGGGCTTGCCCGGGAAGGCCGTACGTCGGCCACAACGGCCCGCACCCAGACGACAGCCCAACCTGACCAGCTACTCCCCGTAAGCCGCCCGCAGGGCATCCCGTACCGCCGCCAGCGCATCGGCCTCCGTGAGTCCGAGCCGCCGGGCCCGCTCCACATAGGCCTGGGCCGCCGTCGCCAGTTCCCGGTCCGCCGCCGAGCCGGCAGCGGCCACGAACGTACCGTTGCGCCCCCGCGTCTCGATCACGCCGTCCGCCTCCAGCGCCCGGTACGCCTTGGCGACCGTGTTCGCGGCGAGTCCCAGCGACTCGGCCAGCCCCCGCACGGTCGGCAGCCGGTACCCCACCGGCAGCGCCCCTGACCGGGCCTGCTCGGAGATCCGCGCCCGGACCTGCTCGTACGGCGGAGCACTGTCATCGATGTCGATCTTCAACGTCACAGGCCGATTGTCCCGTACCCGGCGGAAAATAGGAGGCAGCCGGGGTGGGCCTCCACGTAACGTCCGCCTCCATGACTGTGATCGTGCGCGACCTGCGCCCCGAAGTCCGAGCCGACGCCGAGGGGTTCTCCGACACCCGCCGCCTCGCTCTTCCCTACATGCTGTCCACCCCCGAGTCGGTGGTGCACACCCTGACGCACGTCCATCCGGACGCCCACTTCGGACAGCTCATCGCCGAGGAGGACGGCGAGATCATCGGCACGGCCCAGATCAGCGTCGCCCACGACAGCCCGGAACCCGGCCAGGGTTCCGCCAACATCTACGTGCGCCCCGACCGCAGGCACCGCGGTGCCGGTTCGCTGCTGCTGCGCACCGCCGAGGAACGTCTGGCCGCACTGGGCGTCAGGAAGCTGTTCACCTGGGTGCTGGACGAGCCGGAGAACCTCGCCTTCGCCGAGCGGAACGGCTTCCGGGCCAGCCGCTCCGCCTACTTCCTGCGCCTGGACCTGACCGGCGCGCTGCCGCCCCGCCAGGACCCGCCGGCGGGCGTCGAACTGCGCACGGCCGCCGACTTCGCGGACGACCCGCGTCCGATGTTCGAACTGGACGCGGTGACGTCGTCCGACGAACCGAGCGACATCGAGACCGAGTTCACGGACTACGAGGCCTGGATCGAGGAGCACTGGAAGCACCCGCTCCTCGACCGTGAGCTGACCACGGTCGCGCTGGTCGACGGCAGCCCCGCGGCCTTCACCGTGGCGTACACCGACGGCGGCACCCGCTACGCCACGGCCATGACGGGCACCGCCCGGGAGTTCCGTGGCCGGGGCCTGGCCAAGCTCGCCAAGAACGACTCCCTGCACCGGGCCCGCGCCGCCGGGTACCAGGAGGCGTTCACCGGCAACGACACCGGCAACGAGCCGATGATCGCCATCAACAAGTGGTTCGGCTACGAGATCTGCGCGAAGGAAGTGCGCCATGTCCGCGAACTCGGCTGACCTGCCCGAGCGGGTGGACGTCGTACTCGTCAAGGCGGGCCGTACGAAGATCCGTTACACCGGCGAGCTCCTGGCGGACGACGGCACCCGCGTCACGGTCCGCGCCCCGTGGGCGGGCAGCGGCGTACGCGACTTCGGGTTCGTCCGCTTCGAGCCCGGGGACGTCTTCACGGAGTACTACTGGCGTGACCGGTGGTACGCGGTGAAGGAGGTCCGCACCGCCACCGGCACGCTGAAGGGCTGGTACTGCGACATCACCCGCCCCGCCGTCCGGTCCGGCCCGGAGCTGGTCGTCGAGGACCTCGACCTGGACCTCTGGCGCTCCGCCGACGGCACGGACGTACGCCGCCTCGACGAGGACGAGTTCGCGGCAAGCGGCCTCACCGAGACGGACCCGGAGGCAGCGGCCGCAGCCCTGGCCGCGCTCGACGAACTGGAGACCCTGGCCCGCGAGGGCGACTTCAGCACGCTCCTGGCCTGACCCCCGCCTCAGCTCGTCAACGCGACCACCGCGTACCGCTCGTCCGTCACCTCCCCGCCCCACAGCAGCGGATCGTCCGACAGCCGCTCCACACGCACCTGTCCGGCGACCGGAGCGAGGAGGGCGATGAGCCGCTCCGCCGGTATACCTACCGGATCGAGCGTCCCCCACACGCCCTCGACCAGCACGAGCCGCCCTCCGGGCCGCAGCAGCCCGGCCCAGTGCCGCAGGGCGCGGCCGGGATCGGGCAGGGCCCACAGGACATGCCGTACGAGAACGACGTCGAAGCGCCGCTCCCCGATGGGCGGGGCCGTGGCATCACCGACGAGGAACACCGCGTCGCGCCCGGCCAGTTTCTCCCGGGCGAGCGTCACCATCGCGGGCGAGAGGTCCACGCCCGTCACCCGGTGTCCCTGCTCGGACGCGAGGAGCGACAGGCTGCCGGTGCCGCAGCCGAGATCGAGGAGGTCACCCGCGCGCCCGGGCAGCCAGCCGCGCAGCCGCCCGGCCCAGGCGCGGCGCACCTCGGGGTCGCGCAGCCCGTGGTCCGGCTCCGCGTCGAAGGAAGCGGCCCGCGCGTCCCAGTCCACGCCCGGAGAGGGGGTGTTCGCCGAGGTCACGGGTTCACCGTCGTTCGTCATGAGCCCAAGAGTGACACCCGCCACTGACACTCGAATGGTGACAGCCGCCACAGACAGAACGGGAGCGATGAGGAACTCTCCCCCGAAAGGTCTACCTCCGTGAGAACGCGGAACCCGGTAGCCCCCAAGGAGGCAGCCATGCGCCGTGTGACCGTGCAGAAGCCCCTGAAGAAGTCGGACGTCCGCAACAGGCTCCGCGACGAGGCCGACGAGTGCCCCGGCGGGCGCCCGGAGGTCCGCAAGGACGTCGCCCGCACATGGTGGCCGGACAGCTGACCGGCCGGTGCCGATCATGAGACCCGTTCAGAGCAGCCGCTTGCGGTAGTGGACCCGGTCGTAGGGCCCGTCCACACGGCGCTCCACGAACTCGTAGCCGTACCTCGGGTAGATCTTCTGGTTCTCCCACATCATCGCGTTCGTGTAGAGCCTGATCTCGGGCAGTCCCAGCGCACGCGCGCGTGCGTCGACGAACCGAAGCAGCCGTCGCCCCACTCCCCTGCCGTGCGCGGTGGGGTGGACGGCGATGACGTCGAGGAAGAGATGGTCCTCGAAGGCCTCGACCACGACGAGGCCGGTCACCGGCTCGCCGGTCACGAACACCTTCCCCGCGGCGACATTGGCCGCGTGGTCCTCCTCCATGGGCTGCGGCACCCGGCCGATGCGCTCGATGTAGGGGCGGAAGGCCGCGTCGATCACGCTCTCGACGACCGGTACGTCGGCGGCTTTGGCCGGCCGGATCTCCTCGTCTGCCATGCCGCGACGGTACCTACCTGATGCCAGTCTGAGCACTCCCTTAACGCGGCCATAAGGATCTCCTCCACCCGTCCTCAGCAGGCGATTTCACGGTTCTCTGGGGCTAGCTTCGGATCACCCCACGGGATCCGGCCCACTCGGGCCCGGACCTGTCCCCCGAACCGTTTCGAGGAGTTCCCGCATGCCCGCACGCCGCATGCCCGCACGCCGCGCCGCGGCCACCGTCGCCGCCCTCGGCGGCCTGCCGCTCGCCCTGACGGCGCTGACCGCCACACCGGCGGCCGCGCACGGTTCCATGGGCGACCCGGTCAGCCGGGTCTCGCAGTGCTACGCCGAGGGCCCCGAGAGCCCGAAGTCGGCCGCGTGCAAGGCCGCGGTCGCGGCGGGCGGCACGCAGGCCCTCTACGACTGGAACGGCATCCGCATCGGCGACGCGGGCGGACGGCACCAGCGGCTCATCCCGGACGGCAAGCTGTGCAGCGCGAACAACGCGCAGTTCAAGGGGCTCGACCTGGCCCGCGCCGACTGGCCCGCGACCGGCGTGCGCAGCGGCTCGCACACCTTCAAGTACCGCGTGACAGCGCCCCACAAGGGCACCTTCAAGGTGTACCTCACCAAGTCCGGCTACGACCCGGCCAAGCCGCTGGCCTGGAGCGACCTGGATCTGAAGAACCCGGTGGCGACGTCCACCGACCCGGCCGCCACGGGCGGTTTCTACACCTTCTCCGGCACCCTGCCCAAGCGTTCGGGCAGACATCTGCTGTACGCGGTGTGGCAGCGGTCGGACAGCCCGGAGGCGTTCTACTCCTGCTCGGACGTCTCCTTCGGGGGCGGCGGTGACAAGGGGAAGGGCGGCACGGCCCCGGCTCCAGCCCCGACCGCCTCGGCTCCCACCAAGAGGCAGATCGAGGACGGCAGCGACAAGTCGACGATCGAGAACCACGGGCACGGTGACCACGACGCCAAGACGTCGGCCGAGCCGACTGCGGTCCCGGAGAACACCGCCTCGGACGAGCCGAAGGCGGCAGCCGCTCCCAACCGCCCCAAGGCGGCCGGTGCCGGCGAGAACCTCGCCGAGACCGGCGGCGACACCAGCACGACGTACCTCGCGATCGGCGGCGCCGCCGCGCTGGCGCTCGGCTCGTCGGCCCTGTTCCTCACCACCCGGCGCCGGGCGGTGAGCGGCGGCCGCCACGGCCGCTGACCAGCACCCGCCCCCTGACTCGGGGCCTGTCCGGCGGCTCAGGCCGGGCAGGCCCCGAAACGTTTCCCCTACACGTGTCAGTCGAACACCGACGCACAGGTGGTGGGCCGAGCCCGCCCCGGATCCAGCGCGTTGGCCACCTCGTGGAAGGCGATCCGGTCGAGCAGCCCGATGGCCACATGCTCGGACAGATCCACCGGGCACAGGTCCTGGAGCAGGACGTTGCGCACGTCCGACCCGCTCAGGTACTGGCTGCGCCACGGCGTGACCACCTCGTCGTACTTGGTGGCGATGACGGTGTAGCGCACGCCGGGCACGGTGTCGCCGCCCGCGTTGAGCCGCTCGAGGAAGTCGGAGCCGACGACCTGGTCGGCGAGAGCGGGGGTGTTCTTCGCCAACAGGTCCGCGGCGCCCGGGAAGTAGGGCAGCAGGTGGGTGAAGCCGCTCAGGGTGGTGCCGTGGTTGGAGGGCGCGATGCCGACCAGGGCGTTCACCTTGGCCGCTCCGCCGAGGAACCGCAGGTACCAGCGGGGCATCATGCCACCCTGCGAGTGTCCGACGACGTCGGTCTCGGCGGCGCCGGTCGCGGCGAGCACCTTGTCGACGAACTCCTTCAGCTGTCCGGCGGACTTCTCGACGGGGCCGAGGCCGTGGAAGAAGGGGACACCCTCGAGCCGGCCGTAGTCGAGGGAGAAGACGCAGTAGCCGCGGACCGTCAGATAGGGGGCGAGGCCCAGCCAGTTGTCGACGGAGTTCCCGAGGGTGCCGTGGACCAGGACGACGGGGCGGGGATGGGCGGCGGACGGCTTGCAGGAGTAGTCGTTCCAGCCGGCGCTCGGGGCGGCGGCGGCCTGGGCGGTGGTGGCGGGGACGGTGACGGCCGCGGCGGTCAGCAGCAGCGCGGCCAGGGGTCTGAGCACTCGTTTCCAGGGCAGCATCGAGTGATCTCCTTGCGGGTCAAGGGAGGTGCGACGGCACGACGCCCTGTGATCCGGATCACGAGGATGCTGTTCACTCGTCAAGTTACGAGCGAGTAGCCAAGCAGGGAAGTTACGCGTCAGTAAAAACTTCCGGCGGCAACCGGCGCCGACCACCCCACCCCTGTCACCGCCCTCACCAGGCGGGCCGCACAGGACCCTGGGGCGCGATCAGCAGCAACTGCTCCCGCAGCACTCGCGCTTCCCCCTCCCCCAGCACCACGCCCCACTCCCGCACCGCCTCCGCGGCCGCCTCCTCGGCCGCCCGCGTGCAGGCCCACCCCCGCTCGGTGAGCACGACCAGCCGCGCCCGCGCGTCCTCGGGATGCGCCCGCCGCTCGGCGTACCCCTTGCGCACCATCTCGTCGACGAGCTGACTGGCGGCCTGCTTGGTCACGCCGAGATGGACGGCGAGGTCGGTGGCCGTCGCACCGTCCGGAGCGAGCCGGGCGAAGGCGAAGCCGTGCGCGGGCCGCAGCCCCTCGAAGCCGCGCGCGACCACGCCCTCGTGGATGCGGTGCGTGAGCCCGCCCGCGGCGGCGAGCAGGGCGGCGGACAGGGCCATGGCCTCGGAGTTCTGCACGCATGCATTGAAACACCCTTGACGTGACGGTCAAGCAGCTTGACCATATAGTCAAGTTACTTGACCAAGTTGCCCCACCAGCAGACCGGAGTCAGCCATGCCCGTCATCCGCTCCTCGGAAGCCGTCACCCACGAGATCCACGGCGCCCGTTTCGTCTCGTACGCCACACCACTGAGCGGCAGCAAGGAGTTGTGCGCCTGGCGCGGTGAGATTCCCGCCGGCCTCAAGGCCCCCGCGCACACGGTCAGCCGGGAGGAGATCTTCCATCTGCTCGACGGCGAGCTGCTGATCACCCTCGACGGCCGCACCGACCGGATCACGGCGGGCGACACGGTGATCGTCAACCCCGGCGCCACCCTGACCGTCGAGAACCCGACCGGCCGGACCGCGTACTCCTGGGTCACCACCTCCGTCGGCCTGGAGGCACAGCTGACCGACGGCACCCGCATCGCGCCGCCGTGGGCCAACTGACGTCACACGGAAGGACTCACGCCGCCAGTCCCCCGGGCATCACCGCCCGTGGCCCGAACTTGGCTCGCGCGCGGTCCGCGACCTCCTCGATACGGCGGACCCGCTCGTCCACGGGGTCGAAGGTCAGCTGGTAGGAGGCCTGGTCGGCGGGGTCGAGCCCCTCGGCACGCAGGACGATCGCGCGCACCCGGGCACGCTGCAGACCGAGCGCCTCGTACATGCCGTACGCGGTCCTGGTCAGCGCCGGTGAGTGCGCGGTCGGTTCGGTCAGTGTGCGGCTGCGGGTGGTGGCCGACCGGTCGGCGTAGCGCACGGTGAGCGTGAGTGTGCGGCAGACCTTGTCCAGGGCGCGCAGCCGGGCGCCGATCTCCTCGGCGGCGGACAGCAGCGCCCGGCGGTGCCGGTCCGGGTCCAGTTCGTCGCGCTCGAAAGGGCGTTCCGTCGCGAGCGAGCGGGAGGCGGCGTTCGGGACGACCCGGCCGCGGTCGACGCCGTTCGCCTTCTCGCGCAGCTCGCGGCCTGCCTTCGCGCCGACCAGCCGCTGGAGCGTGGACAGCGGGGCCGCGGCGACCAGGCCGAGGGTGTCGAGGCCGTAGTCGCCCAGCGTACGGGCGGTCGCGGTGCCGACGCCGGGCAGCGCGGCGACGGGCTTGACCGCGAGGAACTCCGCGATGGCGTCCCGCCCCTCGGGCACCGCGGACGTCACCCCGGGCACGGCGTCGTCCAGCGCGACGCGGGCCAGCATCGGCCCGGGCCCGGCGCCGATCACGCAGTCGACGCCGTACAGCGCGAGCGCGCGCACCCGGATCACCGAGGCAAGTTCGACGGCGTCCCGACCGAAGTACCGCTCGGCGCCCCGCAGGTCGGCCAGCGCCCCGTCCGGTGGCAGGGCCTGGACGACGGGCGTGAACTCCTCGAGCATCCCGAGAAGTCGGGGCAGATCGGCCTCGCGTGTCGGAGGCAGCTGGAAACGTACGCAGAGGATGGTCATCCCGCACTCCCCGGACTCTGGTGCCACAACTTCCGTCCCACCGCGGGTCCTTCGCCCGCGGGACGCAGATCGGCCCAGGGGTGCATCTCGTACCCCGTGGACATGCGGATCTTCCGCTGGTCCGTCGGCTCCTGACCGGCGGAGCCGGCCGGTTCGGGCGCTCCCTCACCGTCGTCACCGAAGACACCGGCGCCGGCCAGCCGGGCGGCGACCCCCTCCAGCCCCTCCTCCCGGCGCACCTCCAGCAGTTCCGCGAGGTTCCAGGCGGCGGCGCCCACCACGCTGAGGCTGCGCGGCCCTCGCCGCTGCACCACCCCGCGCACCAGCAGCAGCCAGGAGTGGAAGACGGTGTGGGCGCAGGCGTCGTGGGAGTCGTCGAAGAAGGCGAGGTCGACCAGGCCCGTGCCGTCGTCCAGGGTGGAGAAGATGACCCGCTTGCCGGACCGGACCGGCGGCGTCTGGGTGGCCGCCTTGGCGCCCGCGACCAGCACCGTCTCTCCGTGCCGGGCCTCGCGCAGCCGCCGCGCCGAGACCACGCCCAGCTCGTCGAGGAACTGCCGGTGGTCGTCCATCAGATGGCGCGAAGCGTCCATGGACAGCACGCCCAGTTCGGCGCTGAGCCGCTCCGCCGAGGAGAGGTCGGGCAGCCCGGCCGGGGCGGTCTTCCGCCCTCCGGCCATCGGGAGCTGGCCGCCGCCCGCGCCCCGCGCGCCCCGGTGCAGCTCGGTCAGATGCAGTTGCAGATCACGGCGGTTGGCGCCGAACGCGTCGAGCGCCCCCACCTGCGCGAGCCGCTGGGCCAGCGGACGACTGGGCCGGCCGCGCTCCCAGAAGTCGACCAGCGAGGCGTACGGCTGCCCCTCGGCGATCCGCGCCGCCTCGGCCTCGCTGATGCCGTGCACATCGGAGAGAGCCAGCCGCAGCCCCCAACTACCGGACACCAGTTCGATACGGTGTGCGATACCCGACGTATTCACATCCAACGGCAGCACCGGCACCCCCCGCCGCCGCGCGTCCGCCAGCAGCAGCCGCTTGGGATACATCCCTGGATCATGCGTCAGCAGCCCGGCGTAGAAGGCGGCAGGATGATGCGCTTTCAGCCACGCCGACTGGTACGTCGGCACGGCGAAGGCGACCGCGTGCGCCTTGCAGAAGCCGTACGACCCGAAGGCCTCGATGATCTCCCAGGTCCGCTGAATCGTTTCCGCGTCATAGCCCCGGGCCGCCGCGTGCTGCGCGAACCACACCTTGATCCGCCCCTGCGACTCCGGATCCGACAGCCCCCGCCGCACCCGGTCCGCTTCACCACGCCCGCACCTGGTCATGATGTCGACGATGTCGATGATCTGCTCATGGAAGACGACGACCCCGTACGTCTCCTTCAGCGGCCCTTCCAGATCCGGATGCGGATAACGGATCGGCGCCCGCCCGTGCCGCGCCTCGATGAACGGCCGCACCATGTCGGCGGCGACCGGCCCGGGCCGGAACAGCGAGATGTCGACGACGAGATCGTGGAACGTGGCCGGCTGGAGCCGCCCGACCAGGTCCCGCTGTCCCGGCGACTCGATCTGGAAGCACCCGAGCGTCTCGGCGGACCGCACCAGCCGGTACGTCTCCGGGTCCCCCTGCGGCAGGGCGTCCAGATCGACCCGGACACCCGACGCCCGCTCCACTTCCGCCACCGCGTGCGCCATCGCCGACTGCATCCGCACACCCAGCACGTCCAGCTTCAGCAGCCCGAGGTCCTCGACGTCGTCCTTGTCGAACTGCGACATCGGAAAGCCCTCGCCGCTGGTCGGCATGACCGGCGTACGCGCGAGCAGCGAGGCATCCGACAGCAGCACCCCGCACGGATGCATGGCCACCCCGCGCGGCAGGGCGTCCAGCCCCTCGACCAGCTCCCACAGCCTCCCGTACTTCTCCTTCTCCCCGGCCAGCGCGCGCAGCTCGGGCAGCTCCTCCAGTGCCGCACGGGCGTCCCGCGCCCGGATATGGGGAAAGGACTTGGCGACCCGGTCGATCTCGGCCGGGTCCATGGACAGGGCGGCCCCCACGTCCCGGATGGCGTGCCGCACGCGATACGTCTCCGGCATCGCGACCGTCGCGACCCGCTCGGTGCCGAACCGGCCGATGATCGCGCGGTAGACCTCCAGCCGGCGCGCGGACTCCACGTCGATGTCGATGTCGGGCAGCACGACCCGCTCCTTCGACAGGAACCGCTCCATCAGCAGCCGGTGCTCGAGCGGATCGGCGTGCGCGATCCCGAGCAGATGATTGACGAGCGACCCCGCCCCGGACCCCCGGGCGGCGACCCGGATCCCCATCCCCCGCACATCGTCGACCACCTGGGCGACGGTCAGGAAATAGGAAGCGAAGCCATGGTGGGCGATGATGTCCAGCTCATGGTGCATCCGCTCCCAGTACTCCCGCCGCCGGTCGTACCCGCGCAGCACCATCCCCGCCACCGCCCGCGAGGCCAGCGTCCGCTGGGCGGTACGGCGCCCGGCGCCGACCAGATGCGGCTCGGGGAAGTGGACGGTGCCGATCCCGAGATCGTCCTCGGGGTCGACCAGGCACTCGGCGGCCGCGGCCTCGGTCTGCTCCACCAGCCGGTGAGCGGTGTCCCGCCGGAACCCCGCGGCCTCCACGATCCGCTCCGCCGCCTCGAACATGGCCCCCGCGCCCTTGAGCCAGGCCTCGCCGGAGTCCAGTTCCTTGGCCGGGTCGATGGGGACCAGACGCCGGGCGGCGTCCAGGACGTCGGCGACCGGCCCCAGCCCCGGGTCGGCGTACCGCACGGCGTTGCTGAGCACGGGCCGGATCCGCTGCTCGGCGGCGAACCCGACGGTTCGGGCGGCCAGCCGCAGGGACCCCGGACCCGTACCTTTTCGGCCATGCCAGACGGCCTCCAGCCGTAGGTCGTCGCCGTAGACCTCCCGCCAGGGCACGAGGAGCCGCGCCGCACGATCGGGACGCCCCGCGGCCAGGGCACGCCCGACATCCGACTCGGGCCCGAGCAGCACGGTCAGCCCCTCGGCGTGACGGTGCTCCCAGGGCAGCAGCGGCGTGGGCCCCTCGCCCGCGTGCGCCGCCGAGACGAGCCGGCACAGCTCGGCCCACCCCCGGGCACCGTCCCGGGCGAGAAAGATCACGCGGGGAGCCGACTCGTCGACGAAGGCACCGCCCCGCACCGGGGTCCGACGCCGCCCCCGCCGGTCGTCGCCCTGGGAAGCCTGGGCGCCCGCCACCGCCAGATCAGCCCCGAACAGCGGACGGACCCCCGCCGTCGCACAGGCCTTCGCGAACCGGACGGCACCGGCGAGCGTGTCGCGATCGGTGAGAGCCAGGGCGTCCATGCCCCGCTCGGAGGCACGCTCGGCCAGCCGCTCCGGATGCGAGGCTCCATATCGCGACGAGAATCCGGAGACGGTGTGCAGATGCGTGAACCCCGGCACACGCACCTCCCGCACTCGTGAGCCACACCAGCTCTCGAACATCTGTTCCCAGCTATCCCACCCCCACCATAGACCAATTTTCGAATGTGTGTACGACATCCATTCGGCCCTGCCCCACCTGCGGAAACGCCCGACCGCCCCCGACCGTGGAGGCATGCCGCACAGCTCGTTCCTCAACGAGGTGAAGGACGCCGTCACCCCCCGGGCCACCCTGCTCATCCTCGGCGTGATCGCCCTCCAGCTGCTGTTCATCGCCTCGTACGTGGGGGCACTGCACGACCCGAGACTCAAGGACGTGCCCTTCGGGGTGGTCGCCCCACAGGCCGCCTCCGCACCAGCGGTGACCCGACTGGAACGACTGCCCGGCTCCCCGCTGGACCCCCGCGCACTGCCCGACGCGGCCACGGCCCGGAACCAGATCACGAACCGGGACATCGACGCCGCCCTGATCATCGACCCGGCGGGCACCGACACCCTGCTCGTGGCCTCCGGCGGCGGCAGAGTCCTCGCCAGCACCCTGACGACCCTCGTCACCACCCTGGAGAGGTCGGAGAAGCGCACCTTCCGCACAGTCGACGTCATCCCGTCCGCCGCCCACGACCCCAACGGACTCTCGTCCTTCTACCTGGTGGTCGGCTGGTGCGTGGGCGGCTACCTGGGCGCCGCGGCCCTGGCCATCAGCGCGGGTGCGAAACCGTCCGACCCCGAGCGCGCCGCGATCCGCCTGGCGGTCATGGCCCTGGTCGCGATCATCGGCGGCCTCGGCGGAGCCCTCATCACCGGCCCGGTCCTGGACGCCCTGCCCGGCAGTACGGCAGCCCTCTGGGGCCTGGGCACCCTGATCATCTTCGCCGTGGGAGCGGCCACCCTCGCCCTCCAGGGCGTCTTCGGCACGATCGGTATCGGCCTGGTGATCCTCCTGGTGGTGATCCTCGGCAACCCGAGCGCCGGCGGTGCCCTCCCGCCGCCCCTGCTCCCGCCCTTCTGGAAGGCGATCGGCCCGGCACTCCCTCCAGGAGCCGGCACCTGGGCCACCCGCTCGATCGCCTACTTCGAGAACAACGCCATGACCACATCACTCCTGGTACTGGCGGCCTGGGCCGTGGTGGGAGCGGCCCTCACACTGACGGCCGCCGCGCTGCGCAAGCGAGCAGACACAACACCCCCGGCGCACGCACCGTAGGACACACGCGAAAAGCCCCGCCCCTCACACAAGGGGCGGGACTTCGCGACGCTACGAGTGTCAGCCGATCTCGGTACCGGTCGCCGACAGCGCCTCGGTCACCGGCTGGAAGAACGTCTCGCCACCGGAGGTGCAGTCACCGCTGCCACCGGAGGTGAGCCCGACCGCCTTGTCGCCCGAGAAGAGCGAGCCGCCGCTGTCACCGGGCTCGGCGCAGACGTCGGTCTGGATCAGACCGTTCACGATGTCGCCGTTGCCGTAGTTCACGGTGGCGTCCAGCCCCGTGACCTTGCCGTCGTGCACCTGGGTCGTCGACCCGCTCCGCGTGACCTCCATGCCGACGGTCGCCGCGGCGGCACCCGAGATCTTCTGGGTGGAGCCGTTGTAGAGGTTCACCTCGCTCGGGTGAGCCACCTCGGCGGTGTACTCGACCAGGCCGTAGTCGTTGTCGGGGAAGCTGGAGTCGGCGTTGGTGCCGATCTCCTTGCCGCTGGAGTCCGACCAGGTGGAGATGCCCTCGGTGCAGTGCCCGGCGGTCAGGAAGAACGGCTCGCCGCCCTTGACCACGTTGAAGCCGAGCGAGCAGCGGCCGCTGCCACCGGTGATCGCGTCGCCACCGGCGATGAAGGGCTTGTACTCCCCCTTCGACCTCTTCAGCTCCGCCTTCGCGCCGAGCCCGTCGACGACCTTCGTCAGCGTCGCCCACTCGGCCTTGGAGACCGTACGGTCGGCGGTCACGACGACCTTGTTCGTGGTCGGGTCGGTCACCCAGGCGGTGCCGGGGATCGTCGCGTCCGCCTTCAGCGTGCCGCGGGCGCTCTTCAGCTCGGCGAGGGAGTTCGCCACGACTCTCGCCTTGGCGCCGGCCTTCTCGACGGCCTTGGCCGCGGCCTCGTCGAGCACGTTCACCACGAGGCTCTTGCTCTTCGTGTCGTAGTACGTACCCGCCGAGTCGGCGCCCAGGTCCTTGGCCAGCGTCGAGGCGAGCTTTCCGGCCGCGGAGACCGACAGCGTCTGAGGCTCGGAGGCCTTCACAGGCTCGCTGGCGTTCGCAGACTGGAAGGTCACTCCGGCGGCGACCAGTGCGGCGACACCCGCACCTGCCAGGGCTGCACGCCGCTTGGGTATGCGTCGGTGCTTCAACTCATGTCCTCCTGTGGGGGGTCGACCCGGGAGGTTGTGGGGACCTCGCGGGCCGGAAGGCCTTGTTGACGAGCGCCCACTATTCCGAGGACAACGGGGAGCACACAAGGTCGAGTTCAGGACGCGCGTAGATTGCCGGCCCCACGCCCCCACATTTTGACCGCGCACGGTCAAATCGGACCCAACTCGCACGCGCTTCACACGCGTTCACACTGCAAACATTACGCGTGAGTAATGTGTGCGCACTCTGCGAGGTCTGGCCATGGCTGAAAATCGCCCAACCAACCGCCCTCAATCGGCATCCGAGGGGCGGACATTGGCACATCTTTCCTTACACTCCCCATGAAAAATGACAAGTAGCCGCAAATCGCCCCAGCCGACAGAGGAATGCCCCCGCACGCATCGCGTGCGGGGGCACAAGAAGCTGCCTGCTGCCCGGTAGGGCCTAGTACACGCTGACCCCGTAGGCGCTCAGGGCCTCCGTGACGGGCTGGAAGAACGTCGTACCACCGGAGGAGCAGTTGCCGCTGCCGCCGGAGGTCAGACCGTACGCGGTGCCGTTGCTGCCGTAGAGCGAGCCGCCGGAGTCGCCGGGCTCGGCGCAGACGGTGGTCTGGATCAGGCCGGAGACGATGTCGCCGCTGCCGTAGTTGACGGTGGCGTTGAGGGCGGTGACCCGGCCGCTGTGCGTACCGGTCGTGGAGCCGTCGCGGATGACGGTGGTGCCCACGCTCGGGGTGGCCGCGCGCGTGATGTCCACGCCGTTCGCGGTGCCGGGCCTGGCGACGGAGCCGCTGTAGCGCACCAGGCCGTAGTCGTTGCCCGGGAAGCTGGAGCCGGCGGTGGAGCCGATGACCGTGGTGCGGCCGGAGTTGGAGTACCAGGTGCCCGCGCCGTCGGTGCAGTGACCGGCGGTCAGGAAGAACTGCTGGCCGCTGCTGTTCTGGACGTTGAAGCCGAGGGAGCAGCGCCAGCTACTCGCATAGATGGCGTCGCCGCCCTGGATGAGCTTGTTGAACGTGCCGGGGGTGCGCTTGATCGTGAGCGCGTCGGCGTTGGCGCCGGCCTGCTGCTTGATCTTCGCGATCTCGGCCTGGGTGACCGTGCTGTCGACGGTCACGAGCAGTTGGTTGTTCTTGCTGTCGACGGCCCAGGCGGTGCCCGGGATGTCGGCCTTCAGTATCGAGCCGCTCGCGCTCTTGAGCTCGGCGGCGCTGAAGGTGGTGGGGGTGTCGGACGCGTTCGCGCTGGGGATCGCGATCGCTGCGGCGGCGACGAGGCCGGTGGAAACGGCGATCAGCCGGGTCCGTCTCGAGATGCCGCTGCGGGGGGTGGTGCGCTTGATCCTCACTTTTCGTTCCTCCACAGGGGAAGTAGGGGGCCCTCGTGGGGTCTCGGGCCCGTGAGGCGCAGCCCGGGACCGCGCGTCCGGTTCCCGAACACGCCGTGCCCCTGACAAGCGCTGTGGGGGAGTATTCGGCCGAACGGCCGGTAGGCGCAAGGGTGCCTTTCGGCCGTCAACCTTTGAACGATCTTTGCGCTGCGCGCCCCCGCCGCACCTCATGTGCCTGCCCGACGCGGCTCACGCCGGCGTGCACTCCCCGGCGGCGTCGGCGAACACGACCCATGGCAAGCCGTCGTCCTGGATCACCGCCCGGAAAGTCAGCTCGGTCCGCCAGGACCCGGGGATGTCCGGAAGGTGACCGTCCGGACAGTCCTCCAGCCTGGGGGTGCCCCCAAGCCGTTCATGGAGCCCACCCGTCCACGGCCGTCCCGCAGGTACCTCAGCAGCTGCAGCCGCAGTCGCAGCCGTCGCAGCCGCAGTTGTCACAGCAGTTGCCGCAACAGTCGCAGCAGCTGCAGCAGTCCCCGCATCCGCTGCAGTCGCAGTTGCCGCACTGCCCTTCCTTGCGCTCGCCCGTCCACGGGTCCTGGTACGTGCCGCAGCACATCTGACACGTGCAGGCGAGTCCGAGCCACACCGCGCACCCGGTGAGCAGCCCGCGCCGGTTGCCGCGCGACGGCTCCGGCGGCGGGGCGCCGGGACCGCCCGGCGCTCCGGTACCGGGCGGCGCGTAGGGGCCGGCCGCCTCGGGAGCGGCGGTGTGAGCACAGGCGGCCGTGCCGAAGGCGCGGTCGACGGAGGTGCGCAGCTCGTGCACGAGGAGCCGGTGCACCAGCCGCCCGTCGGTGAACTCCGCCTCCCGCAGCGCCAGCCGGATGCCGTGCACCGCGTCGTCGGCGAGCCGCCGGGCCTCCAGGAGAGAGGTGCCGGTCGCGGTGATCGGGTTCCAGGCACCTGACGCGGCGTCAGTATGCCGGTCCTCCACGGCGTCCAGGAGGTGGGCGAGGCGCCCGAAGAGGCGTCCGGCCTCGGCGAGCGGCCCGGCGTTGCGCGGCCGGCCGGCGAGGACCGCGGTGTGCGCGAAGGCGGCGGCGGTCGCGGTCTCGGTCGGTTCGGTCACCGTGAGGATCGGCGTCCCGGGCCCGGCGAGCGCCTCGATACCGCCCTGCCGGTCCACGGCATCGACCAGGACGGCCGTGTCGAACCCGACGGCGGAACCGGTCCGCGCCCCGGCGCGGTCCCAGCCCTTCGCGACCCGGCGCGCGGCGCGCGCAACCGGCGCCCGGGCCAGCAGCCCGTCACCGTCGGCGACATGGTCGCGCACCTTGGCGGAGGCGAGCACCAGCGACACGGCCGCCGCGAGCCGCGCTCCCTCACCGTGCGCGACGGACGCGGTGCGCATCCCGCGCAGCGGACAGGGACCCGCCGTACGCCGTCCCACACCACTCGACGCGCTGTTCGCGAGACCCGTCTGAGCCTCCGTCAATACAGAGACGAGAAGCCCGTCATAGTTCGTCACGATGCGCGCGAGCTGCCCATGGTCCCCGCGCAACGCGAGACACAGCCCACACAAATGCGCCATCCACTGGGCGGTGAGACTCTCACCGAGCCGATGCCGACAGGGCCTGACCATTCCGAACACGACGTCCCCCGCGCTCCGTACGACGTTTGAGCGCCGCATAGTATCGGCCAACCCGTTCACCCGTACGCACGGTCCATCACCCAAACGCCGTGAAGAATCATATTTCACTCACAGTCAGCAGTCGTTTACGACAAGGCCCTTGGGAAACACGGACTCTCGACGGAATCGCTGTGCACCAGTACCGTCACAAACCCCCCGTGCGGCGTCTATCCACTTGGCGCGCCATCCGCATCATGGACGACCATAGGGATGCGGAAAGCAGAAAGACCGCTGTGAGAGGAGGCGTCCATGGGATCGGTACGCAAGGCAAGTGCCTGGCTTGGCCTCGTCGACGACAACGAAGACGAGCGTTACTACGACGACGACTACTCCGACGGGACCGAGTCCGGGGAGGCCTGGGTCACCGATCCGCGTGTCAAGGTGGCCTCGGACGTCGCCGAGGAGAGAGGCCGCCGCATCGGCACGGTGACCCCGGACAGCTTCCGGGACGCCCGCGCCATCGGCGAGCTGTTCCGCGAGGGCGTGCCGGTCATCATGAACCTCACGGCCATGGACGCCGCCGACGCCAAGCGCGTGGTCGACTTCGCGGCCGGGCTGATCTTCGGCCTGCGGGGTTCGATCGAGCGGGTGTCGACGCGCGTGTTCCTGCTGACCCCCGCCAACACGGAGATCGTCAACGGCGACCCGGCCGGGCACCGCACGGACGGCTTCTTCAACCAGAGCTGAGGCAGGGCCGCTCACCGGCCCTGCCCCCGCGCAGGGTTCACCGGACGGCGTCTAACGGAAGGCGTCGAGTCCGGTGAGCGCCTTGCCCAGCACGAGCTGGTGCATCTCGACGGTGCCCTCGTAGGTGAGCACCGATTCGAGGTTGGTCGCGTGCCGCATCACGGGGTATTCGAGCGAGATCCCGTTGGCGCCGAGAATGGTGCGGGCCGTGCGGCAGATCTCGATGGCTTCCCGTACGTTGTTGAGCTTGCCGAAGCTGACCTGCTCGGGACGCAGGCGGCCGGCGTCCATACGCCGCCCCAGATGATGGGCGAGCAGAATCCCCTTGTGCAGTTCGACCGCCATGTCGGCGAGTTTGGCCTGGGTGAGCTGGAAGCCGCCGATGGGCCGCCCGAACTGCTCCCGCGACTTCGCGTAGTCGACCGCGGCCTCGAACGAACTGCGGGCCGCGCCCATGGCGCCCCAGACGATTCCGTACCGGGCGTGGGACAGACAGCTGAGCGGTCCGCGCAGGCCGGTGACCTCAGGCAGTACGGCGTCGGCGGGCAGTCGTACGTCGTCGAGGACGAGTTCGCTGGTCACCGAGGCGCGCAGGGACCACTTGTGCTTGATCTCCGGCGCGGAGAACCCGCTGCTGCCGGCCGGCACGACGAACCCTCGGATCCCGTCCTCGGTCTGCGCCCACACGACGGCGACACCGGCGACCGAGCCGTTGGTGATCCACATCTTGCGCCCGTTGAGCACCCAGTCGGAGCCGTCGCGCTTGGCGTACGTCCGCATGCCGGCGGGGTCGGAGCCGTGATCGGGCTCGGTGAGCCCGAAGCACCCGATGACCTCGCCGGAGGCCATACGGGGCAGCCATTCCCGCTTCTGCGCCTCACTCCCGAACCGGTGGATCGCGTACATGGCGAGGGAGCCCTGCACGGAGACCAGGGAACGGATGCCGGAGTCGGCGGCCTCCAGCTCCAGACAGGCGAGCCCGTACTGCACTGCGGAGGCACCGGCGCACCCGT
The DNA here is from genome assembly GCF_055589465.1 of Streptomyces sp. NPDC041940. NCBI lineage: Bacteria > Bacillati > Actinomycetota > Actinomycetes > Kitasatosporales > Streptomycetaceae > Streptomyces > Streptomyces sp. NPDC041940. Next base: position 52,958 of record NZ_JBVJBP010000026.1, on the reverse strand, counting down.
ACCCGCTCAGCGACATCCCGAGCGCGCCGAGCCCCCCGAGTTCCCTTGCCAGCTCCCTGATCCCGGGCAGCTCCCCCTTCTCGTACCAGTCGGCCACATACGGCAGCACCCGGTCCGCGGCCCAGGCCCTGACGGTGTCCCTGATGCCGAGGTCCTCCGGATCCAGCAGGTCGTCTAGGCCGAGGGGATCGGCGGGGTCGAAGGGGGGCAGCTTGGACGACACGGACATGACGACACCCTCCGAGGCTTCTTTAACTAGCACCGCTAACCAAGACGCTACGACGCCTGCCCACCCCCGCACCACCCCCACGGGCGACCTCGGCCGTTCACTCGGACGGTCACGGGCAGTGCGTCGATGGGCGAACTACACGGAGACGCGTGACTCCGCGGCGTCCCTCTGTGCGGGTACCTCCACCGCACCCGCCTCCTCCTCGCACTGCATGGTCCGCGGCAACCGCAACGCCATCACCGCGCCGAGGAGCAGCAACCCCGCACTCACCAGCAGCGTCACATGCAGCCCGTGCACGAACGCGTCCCGGGCGGCATGCCGCAGCGCGGCCCCGGCCGACCCGCCCAGCTGCGCGGCAACCTCGTAGGCCTCCCCCAGCGAATGCCCCGCCGAGGAGGACGCCGACTCCGGCACCCCCGACACACCCGACAGTCCAGGCGCGTACGCCGCGTTCATCACGCTGCCGAGCAGCGCGATCCCGATCCCCGCCCCGAGCTGGTACGACGTCTCGCCGATCGCCGCCGCCCCACCCGCCTGCTCCTGCGGCGCCTCGCTCAGCATCGACTCGTACGCCCCGAACAGCGTCGTCTCCAGCCCGAAGCCCAGCAGCACGAACGCGGCCAGCATCAGCGGCCAGTCGTCCGTCCGGCCCAGCGCCGTCAGCAGCACCACCGCGAACGCGGTGAGGCAGAACCCGACGCTCACCATCCGCCGCGGCCCGAACCGCCGCAGCATCCGCGCACCGGCCAGCCCGGCCGCCATCGCGGCGAACGTCAGCGGCAGCAGCCGCAGCCCCGTCTCCAGGGGCGACAGCCCGAGCACCAGCTGGAGGTACTGCGCCGCGATCAGCTCGAGACCGACCAGGGCGAGCATCGCCAGCACGATGCAGCCGACGGACGTACTGAACGCCGGGCGCGCGAACATCTTCAGATCGACCAGCGGATACGCACGCCGCCGCTGCCGCCGCACGAACGCCACCAGCAGCCCCGCGCCCGCCACCAACGGCAGCACGGTGAGCAGGCTCTCCACCGGCTCCCCGCCGCCGAGTCTCTTGACGCCCAGCACCATGCCGAACAGCCCGGCCGCCGCCATCAGGGCGCCGACGACGTCCCAGGGACCCGTGCCGTCGCCCTTCGACTCGGGCAGCAGCAGCCGCCCCACCGGAAGACTGACCAGCATCAACGGAATGTTGACGAGAAAGACCGAACCCCACCAGAAGTGCTCCAGCAGGAAGCCGCCCAGCAGCGGCCCGACCGCCGCTCCCACCGCGGCCACGGCGCTCCAGATGCCGATCGCGAGCGCCCGCTCGCGCCTGTCCGGGAAGACCTGGCGCAGGATCGACAGGGTCGCGGGCATGATCATCGCGCCGCCCACACCGAGCAGCGCCCGCGCCACGATCAGTACCGGGGCGTTGTCCGCCAGGGCCGCCATCCCGGAGGCCACGCCGAACAGCGCGTACCCGAGGAGCAGGACCCTTCGGCGGCCGACGCGGTCGCCCAGCGTGCCGAACAGGATCAGCAGCGAGGCGCAGACCAGCGGGTAGATGTCGACGATCCAGAGCAGCTCGATGCCGCCGGGCCTCAGATCCTCGGTGACGGCGGGGACGGCCACGTGGAGCACGGTGGCGTCCACGGCGACCAGCAGCAGGCTGACGCAGAGGACGACGAGAACCACCCAGCGGTTGGCACCGGCCCCGGCCGCCCGACGGCGCAGCGCAGCGGCAGCCGTGGTCGTCCCGGACATGTACGTACCTCCCAGATGTTCCCTCGCGATCGGCGGGCTCACGGGGTGGGGGACGCCCCCGCGACTCGGCCGGAGAGGAGCGGTGGTCTCCGGCCCGCGCAAACGAAAAGCGAGTGACACGTCAGCGTACGCGAGTACCCGCCGGAGCCTAGTGGCGGACCTCTCACAGTTCCGGCGGAAAGATGTGGCGTACGCCACTCCCCCGCCGCTCCCCTCTGCCTCGACCACGCCCCGGCCGGCCGCCCGGTTCCGCCCCGGGTCGATAATCGGGCCCGTGACCGATCTCGAGACGCGCGTGACCCCGTCGTTCCGCGCCGGGGCGCTGCGCCGGGCGGCCCCGGCGCTGCTGGGGTACGCGGCCGTGCGCGCCCTGGGCCTCGTCGCCCTGGCCGGGTGGAGCGCGGCCCGGGACAAGAGCGCGTACACGCTGCTGACCGCTCGCTGGGACGCGCTCTGGTACACCAGGGTCGCCGAGCTCGGCTACGGCTACGAGGTGCGCCTGGCGAACGGGGACGTGCACTCCAATCTCGCGTTCTTCCCGCTGCTGCCGTGGCTGGAGCGGCTGGTGGCGGCGGTGTCCCCGCTGTCGTACGCGGACGGGGGTTTCCTGGTCAGTCTGCTCGCCTCGCTCGCCGCGGCCTGGGGGATCTTCGCGGTGGCCGATCACGTGTACGGCCGCCGGGCCGGGGTGTGCGCGGTGCTGCTGTGGGCGGTCCTCCCGGTCGGGATCGTGCAGTCGATGGCGTACAGCGAGTCCCTGTTCACAGCGCTCGCCGCGTGGGCGCTGTACGCGGTCCTGACCGGCCGCTGGCCGGTGGCGGGCACGCTGGCCCTGCTGGCCGGGCTGACCCGTCCGGTGGGGATGGCGGTGGTGGCGGCGGTGTGGGTGACGGCCCTGGCCTCTTTCGTGCGGGACCGACGCGCGAGCGAGCCGGACGGCGCACCGATCACGCCAAGCGCCCCCACTCCCGCCCTCGCTTCCGCCCCCACCCCCCTCTACGCCTCGTCCGACGCCTCTCGCGTCCTCGGCATGCTGCTGGCCCCCCTCGGCACCGCCGGCTACGTGCTGTGGGTCGGCCACCACACCGGCAAGGGGCCGCTCGGCTATCTCGACGTACAGGCCGGGTGGCGCAACGGCTTCGACGGCGGCTATGCCTTCGCCCGGTTCGTCGCCGAAAAGTTCGCGTCGTTCCCCTCGGCCCTGGCCGGCGTCGGGCTGATCGTCGGGGTCGCGTCAGTCATCTGGCTGTATGTGGTCGGGGTACGTCAGCGCCAGCCGCTGCCGCTGCTGGTCTACACCGGGGTCGTCACCGCGCTCGCGCTCTGCGCGTCGAGCTACTTCGGCTCGAAACCGCGCCTGCTGGTGCCCGCCTTCCCCCTGTTGCTGCCCCTCGCTCTGGCCCTGGCCCGACTGCGTACGCGCAGGTCAGCGCTGGTGCTCGGGTCCGTCGCCGTGGCCTCCGCGGTGTACGGGGCGTTCTGGCTGAACGGCTCCGGTCCGCCCTGACCCGCTGTGAGCGCCGGGGGAATTCCGCGCCATGCCCCGGTGAACGAATTCAAAAGCGCAATAAAACCCCCATCCGGAATGATCAAAGGAATTGAAGGCCGCAGCGGCCGCCGATTGCAGATTCGGTGGAAATAAACCTCCTCCTGAGAGGAATCCCACATCACATCGTCATCACAAAGCCGTTGATTCGCCCGGGATCAGAGCTCACTCGCTGTAACGTCGATTGGGTGCGTACCGAACCGAAGCTCACCCGTCTGGACCGGGTGTTCGCCCGGCTGGATCGTGAGCCGGAACGACCCGCCCACATCGATGTGCCGAAGATGAGCAGGCACCGCATCGTGCTCGTCGCCGCCACCGCGGCGTTCTACGGCGCGATCGTGTGGGCTGTGGTGATCACGTCCTGGCTGGTCCGGCTCGACTGGCAGGTCATGTTCTTCCGGCCGTACCAGCAGTGGTCGGAGATCCACTGGTTCGTCGACTACTACGTGGTGCTCGGCCAGCGCGGCCCGACCGCGGTGATGGTCTCGGCCTGGCTGGGCTGGCGCTCCTGGCGGCAGCACACCCTGCGTCCGCTGCTCGCCCTCGGGGTCTCCCTGCTGCTGCTGAACATCACGGTCGGCGCCGCCAAGTACGGCATGGGCCGCCTGGGGCCGCACTACGCGACCGTGATCGGCTCCAACGAGATGTGGCGCGGCGGCGATATATTTCCGAGCGGTCACACCGCCAACGCCGTGGTGACCTGGGGAATCCTGGCCTACCTGGCGTCCACCGCGAGAGCGCAGCGCTGGCTGTCCGCCCTGTCCGCCGTGACCTCGCTCGGCGTCGGACTGGCCACCGTCTACCTCGGGACGCACTGGCTGAGCGATGTCCTCCTCGGCTGGGTCGCGGGCCTGCTGATCATGCTCGCCCTGCCGTGGTTCGAGCCACTGATCGCCCGTGCCGAGGCCAGGATCTTCGAGCTGCGCGACCGCTGGCGGTCCCGCCGGAGCAGTACGGCTGCCGTACCGGCCAGCGCGCCGCCCGTGGCGGTCACGCCGCTGCCCGCCGACCGGGACGACGTCGCGGCCCGTTCGCCCCGGGCCCCGGCCTACCTGGCCCCGGGTCCGCACACGGCCCGCTCGGAGCGCACCCCGGTCAGCCCGGCCGGTAGCCGCCGCCCGCAGCACCCGGAGCGGCACCCGCGGGGCTCGGCCTCCTCGGCCCACCCCTGACACGACCCCTGGCACACGAGGGCCCCGGTTCCGGAGCGGAACCGGGGCCCTCGCCGTGTCTCAGCCCTTCCAGGCGCGCGCCACGCGGCCGCCCTTCACCTCGAAGTTCAGCCGTCCCACGCGGTACTCCATCGTGATGATCGCCCCCGGCGGCAACGAGCGCACCGTCGGCCAGCCGCGCTCACGCGCGAGGTGTTCGGCCCGGTCGGCCGGCAGGCCGACATAGGTGTCCGGGCTGTCGTCGGGTTCCGCGGAAGGTGTCGGAATCGGTGCCATGCCGCCACGCTACCTCCGGTGGCTGTCCGGCCCCGGTCACACTTCTGTCACAAGATCACGACAGTGGTTTCCGGCGATGTCCGTCACACGGACGAGCGGTTCCCTAGGCCTTCTGTATGCCTTCCGCGGGCATTCGATCGTAATTCCCGCGTGTCACACGAGCTCGTGGAAAAGCCCGGCGGAAAGTTCCGGGAGAAGTACCCCCGGAGCCCCATTCCATTCCGGCGCCGCCATCGGTCGGGCCGAGCCGGCGCCGCACGGGAAATGCGTGGATCGGGCACGGAGAGGCCGATACGCCCCTGTCGGAGCGCGCGATGACCCGAGCATCATGACGTGAGCTCGCGGGCAGTGCGGCGCGGGCTTCGGCGGGCCCGGTGCGCGATGAGCGAAGGGGCGAACGAGCGATGGGGACGCAGACCGTACAGGCGACGGCGCGGCCCGCGCCGAGGAAGCGGCACGGGCGGGTGGTGGTCGACTGGCTGACGACGACGGACCACAAGAAGATCGGCCATCTCTACCTGATCACGTCGTTCCTCTTCTTCCTGGTCGCCGGTGTGATGGCGCTGCTGATGCGCGCCGAACTGGCCCGCCCGGGACTCCAGATCATCGACAACACCCAGTTCAACCAGGCGTTCACGCTGCACGGCACGATCATGCTGCTGCTGTTCGCGACGCCCACCTTCGCGGGCTTCGCCAACGAGCTGATGCCGCTCCAGATCGGCGCGCCCGACGTCGCCTTCCCCCGGCTGAACATGCTCTCGTACTGGCTGTTCCTGTTCGGCGGGCTGATCGTGCTCGGCTCGCTGCTGGTGCCCTCGGGTCCGGCGGACTTCGGCTGGACCGCCTACGCCCCGCTCAACAGCCTGGAGCGCACTCCGGGCCTCGGAGCCGATCTGTGGATCATGGGGCTGGCGCTGTCCGGCTTCGGCACGATCCTCGGCGCGGTCAACTTCATCACCACCATCATCGGGATGCGCGCCCCCGGTATGACGATGTTCCGGATGCCGATCTTCGTCTGGAACACGCTGTTCACGTCGATCCTGATCCTGATGGCGTTCCCGGTGCTGGCGGCGGCGCTGCTGGTGCTGGAGGCCGACCGGCGGTTCGGCGCGCAGGTCTTCGACGCGGCCAACGGCGGGGCGATCCTGTGGCAGCACCTGTTCTGGTTCTTCGGGCATCCCGAGGTGTACATCATCGCGCTGCCGTTCTTCGGGATCATCACGGAGATCATCCCGGTCTTCAGCCGCAAGCCGATGTTCGGCTATCTGACGCTGGTCGGCGCGACGATGGCGATCACGGGCCTCTCGGTGGTGGTGTGGGCGCACCACATGTTCGTCACGGGCGCGGTGCTGCTGCCGTTCTTCTCCTTCATGAGCTTCCTGATCGCGGTGCCGACGGGCGTGAAGTTCTTCAACTGGACCGGCACGATGCTCAAGGGCTCACTGTCCTTCGAGACCCCGATGCTGTGGGCGACGGGGTTCCTGGTGACGTTCCTGTTCGGCGGGCTGACCGGGGTGATCCTGGCGTCGCCTCCGATGGACTTCCAGGTGACGGACTCGTACTTCGTGGTCGCGCACTTCCACTACGTCGTCTTCGGCACCGTCGTCTTCGCGATCTTCGGCGGGTTCTACTTCTGGTGGCCCAAGTTCACCGGGAAGATGCTCGACGAACGGCTCGGCAAGATCCAGTTCTGGGTGCTCTTCGTCGGCTTCCACACCACGTTCCTGGTGCAGCACTGGCTGGGCGCCGAGGGCATGCCCCGCCGGTACGCGGACTACCTCGCCGCGGACGGGTTCACCGCGCTCAACACCGTCTCGACGATCGGGGCGTTCCTGCTCGGCATGTCGACGCTGCCGTTCCTCTACAACGTGTGGAAGACCGCGAAGTACGGCGAGAAGGTCGAGGTCGACGACCCCTGGGGCTACGGCCGCTCCCTGGAGTGGGCCACCTCCTGCCCGCCGCCCCGGCACAACTTCACGGCGCTGCCCCGGATCCGGTCCGAGTCGCCGGCGTTCGACCTGCACCATCCGGAGTACGCGGCGGTGACTGCGCAGCCCGAGCCAAAGCGCCATCAAGCCGGTCGCGAGTCCTCCTGATCGCCTCGATCAGCTCCACCGGCTCCAGCACCTCGAACTCGAAGCCCAGCATCATCACGTGGATGACCATCACGTCGAGGCTGCCGGCGCCGCAGCGCAGCAGGCAGCTGTCGGGGCCCTCGGCCTCCAGTACCCCGGCGGACGGCGAGATGTGCTCGGCGGCCTCCTCCAGGGACACCAGGAGCCGCACCACGGCGTGGGTGGCGTACGCGCGCGTGGAGACGCCCTGGGAGACATAGGCGGCCAGGTCCTCGGCGGGCGGCTCGCGCGGTACGAAGCGGGGGCCGTGCGGCGGCTTGGGCGTGACGCGGTCCACGCGGAAGGTGCGCCAGTCCTCCCGCTCCAGGTCCCAGGCGACCAGGTACCAACGGCGCTCGGTGCACACCAGGCGGTGCGGTTCGACGCTGCGGCGGCTGGGGGTGCCGTCGTGGCCGCGGTACTCGAAGCGCAGCCGCTCGGCGTCCCGGCAGAGGTGGGCCAGTTCGGTGAGCACGGCGGGGTCGACCGAGGAGGGCAGCGTGCTGCGCAGCATCGGCACGGTGAACGCGTTGAGGGCGCCCACCCGGCGGCGCAGCCGGTTCGGCAGCACCTGTTCCAGCTTGGCGAGGGCCCGTACCGAGGTCTCGCCGATGCCCTCGATGCCCTGTCCGGCGGCCGTGCGCAGCCCGACCGCCACGGCCACGGCCTCGTCGTCGTCCAGCAGCAGCGGCGGCAGTTCGGCACCGGCGCCCAGCTGGTAACCGCCGCCCGTGCCGGGGCTGGCGTTGACCGGGTAGCCGAGCTCGCGCAGCCGGTCGACGTCGCGGCGCAGGGTGCGGGCGCTGACGCCGAGCCGCTCGGACAGGTCGGCGCCGGACCACTCGCGGTGGGCCTGGAGCAGGGACAGCAGACGCAGCAGGCGTGCCGAGGTCTCCAACATGGGGCGAGTCTGCCAGCCCTTGCGGACAGCCACTGTCCTCAAGGCCCTGCTGTTCTCCAAGCCCTGCTGTTCTCAAGGCTCATACGCCAGTTGCGGTACGTCGAAGCAGGTGCGGTTCATATCGCCCTGGCCGACCCAGCCCTCGCCGTCCTGCCAGCGGGCCACCGACAGGCAGGTCTCGCGGGTCTTCGGAGGCTCGGCGAGCCGCCGGAACTCGACGGGCAGGAGCAGTCCGCCCGCCGTGTAGCCCTGGCTTCGGTTCATGTAGCCGTCGACGCACGCGCGCGTGATGCCCGTCTTCGCGCAGGACGTCGCCGCGTCGGTGAACCAGCGTGCGGCGGCCCATCCCTCCAGCTGCCACTGGGAGTGCGTCTCCAGACCTTTCGTCGCCTCACGGAACTCCCGTACGGCCGGATGGCCGGTGTCGTCGAAGTCGCGGCTCGCGCCGGTCGCCCAGAGGGCGTTGCGGCAGCGCGGGGCGTCCTCGTAGTCGTCGGGGACGGTGGACGTCCAGTTCTGCACGTTGGTCACCTTGGCGGTGACGTCGGCACCGACCTGGTCCATGGCCTGGCAGAGCCGGGCGTTGCCGTGCGAGTCGATGGCGTCGAAGACCAGGTCGGCGCCCTGTTCCTTCAGATCGGCGGCGACGGCGCGGAAGTTGGGCAGGGCGAAGTCGACCTGCTCGGTGACGACCTCGTAGCCCTCGGCGCGCAGGCCCCGCTCGACGAGCCGGGCGTAGGCGGCGGACGCGGACTGGTTGTAGGAGACGACGGCGGCGGTACGGGCGCCGTGCTCCCGTTTGAAGTAGCGGTAGACCTCGGTGCCCCCGTACAGCTTGCCGTCCCAGCCGGTGGTGCCGTCGCGGGGCGCGAGGCTGCCGTAGATGCCGTAGAGGTGCGGGTACGTGTCGTAGGCGCCGCCGATGGGCTGGCCGCCGATGTCGGGCACGCGCGCGCGGGAGACGCGGGAGGCGCCCGCGTAGTCCAGGGCGGTGGTGGCGACCAGTGCCACGACGTCGTCCTCCTCGACGAGCTTGTGGACGCACTCGTTGTTGCCGACTCCGCTGCCGCCGTCGTCGCACAGGCGCACCTCGACGCGGCGGCCGTCGATGCCGCCGCGCGCGTTGAGCCGGTCGAACCAGGCCTTGGCGCCGTCGCGCGGGCCGGTGAAGGCGCTGCCGCCGACCGGGCTGGTGGCGCTGGTGATGATGCCGACCCGCAGGGGCGCGGAGTCCCGGGGCGCCGGGGAGCGGTCGTCACGCTCGAAGTCGCTCTCCGGGAGCCGGCTGCCGCAGGCCGCGCTCAGGGCGAGCAGCAGCACCGCGGCGAGGATCTCAGCAGCCCGGGACCGGCGACCCATTGCCGCTCATCTGCACCAGCGAGCACAGCGTCTTGACGGACACCTTCCAGGTGCCGTCCTGCTCGACGGCTGTCCCGGAGGCGTCCGGCAGGGCGGTGGCCCCCTTCAGAGTGAGCGTGTACGTCACGTCCGCCCCGGTCGCCGAGGTGAACTCGACCTTGGTGACCTGCGCCTCGACCTGGCCGCCGCGTTCGTCACCGCTGAAGGCCTGCAGCACCGGGCCCATCCGGTCGCCGTTCTCCAGGACGGCCTGCTTGTCCTCGGTCGAGGTCCCCGGGTCGAAGAACGTCTCCCAGTTCTGCTTGATCTCCTTCTCGGCCGCGGTCCGGTCCGCCGGCGCGCTCGCCGGGGCGCTCGTGGTCCGCTCCGCGGTCGGTGTGGGCGGTGTGCTCTCGCTGCCGCCGCCGCTGTCGTCACTGCACGCCGCGAGGGCCGGGGCGAGGGCCAGGACCAGGGCGGCCGCGATCGCCGTACCCCGTCCCGCGGCTCGCGGGCCCTCTGTCGCTCCACCCCGCTTGAGGACGCTGCCGAGAACCATCTGGCTCACCACCGGGTGTCGGTCCGGGCCATGTGCGCCCGGTGCTTTCAGGGTCAGCTTCCACAGGGCATAGTGCAAGCGATCGCCGGACTTGAACAGGCAGCCAGCACACAGCCGAACCGACGTGTGGGAGCCAGCGATGCGGACAAGCCGACTGCGGACCGTGTATCCCGTCCTGTGGGCCGGCTGGGCCGCCCTGGCCGCCGGCGCGGTGCTGTGCGTCGTCGGCTGGTACGGCGTCTCCGGCGAGCGCTTCGCGGAACGGCAGCTCCCCTACCTGGCCTCCTGCACGGTCCCCGGCGCGGCGCTGATCGTCTCCGGGGCGGTGCTGCTGGCCCACGGCCGGGGCTCGATCGCCGCCGCGCGCGTGGAGGAGCTGTACGGCCTGCTGGTGGCCGCCGGACCCGACGGCCCCGAGGGGCGCGCCGAGGACGGGCAGGCGTCCCTCGCGCCGCTCGCGGTCAGCGGCGAGCATCTGATGGTGCCGGGCGGCACGCTGTGGCACCGCGCGGACTGTCCGCTGGTCGCGGGCAGGGCGGAGGCGGTCCCGGTCGACTCCGCGCTGGTGGCGAGCGGTGAACTGGGCCCCTGCCCGATCTGCGAGCCCACCGGCGAAACCGACTGAGCCCGGCCGATGTCCTCGCTGACGTACGACCTCACCCTGGCCGGTCTCTCGGTCGGCAGCGCGGCGGCGCTGACCGGGATCGGCCTGATCGTGACGTACCGCGCGACCGGCGTGCTCAACTTCGCGCACGGCGCGATCGCGATGGTGTGCGCGTATGTGCTGCGGCAGTGCGTGGTCGAGTGGGGCTGGCCGCTGTGGCTCGGGGCCACGGTGACCCTGCTGGTGCTGGCCCCGGGGCTGGGGGTCGTACTGGAACGGTTCGTCTTCCGGCCGCTGGCCGTCCTCGGGGGCGACCCGGCGCAGACGCTGGTGGCGTCCATCGGGGTGTTCGTGCTGCTGGTGGGCGGGGCGGCGCTGCTGTGGGGGCAGGGGGCGCGGGAGGACGCGCCGGAGCTGGTGCCGGACGAGCCGTGGGGGCAGCTGGCGGTGGTGCTGGTGCTGGCCGCCGGGGTCGCGGTGGTGGTCCGCCGGACGCGGTTCGGGCGGGAGCTGCGGGCCGTGGTCGACGACCGGCAGCTCGCCGTGCTGGGCGGCATCGACGCGGACCGGGTCGCGGCGGCGGGCTGGGCGTTCGGCTCCTTCACTGCGGGCCTGACGGGCGTGCTGCTGGCGCCGTACGTGCGTCTCGACCCGTACGGGCTGCCGCTGCTCGTGATGGAGGTCGTGGCGGTCGCGGTGGCCGCGCGGATGCGGAGCCTGCCGGTCGCGGTGGTGGTGGCGCTGGCCATCGGGGTGGCGCAGAGCCAGCTGACGCGGCTGCATCCGTCGGGCTGGGGCGAGCCGCTGCTCCAGGCCGTCGGCACGAACCTGTTCGTCGTCGCGCTGCTGATCGCGGCCCTGGTGCTGCCGGGCGTGGGCACCCGGGACGCGCTGCCGCGCACCGCCACCGCCCGGGTCCCGACACCGCCCGGCGCGTGGATCGTGGCGGCCGTGCTGTTCCTGCTGCCGCTGGGCCTGGCCGGCCGGGACCTGCACACCTCGGTCCAGGTGCCGGCGCTGGCCGTGATCCTGCTGTCCCTGGTGGTGGTCACCGGCCGGGGCGGCCAGATCTCGCTGGGCCAGGCGGCGTACGCGGGTCTGGGCGCCCTGTTCACCGCGCTGCTGGCGGCCGGCCGCTTCCCGGGGCTGCCCCGGCTGCCGGAGCTGGCGGCCCTGGCGGTGGCGGTCGTCCTGGTGGCGCCGCTCGGGCTGCTCACCGGCTGGCCGGCGATCGGCCGCCGGGGCCTGGCGCTGGCGCTCGCGACCTTCGCGGTCGGTGTGGGGGTGAGCCGCTTCGTCTTCGCCCAGCCGTACGCCACGTCGGGCCTGTCGCTGGGCCGCCCGGCGGGCTTCGACGGGGACCGTGCCTACTACGTCCTGGAGCTGCTCCTGCTGGCGGTCGCGCTGCTGGCGACGCACGCCCTGCGCCGGGGGCGGACGGGCCGGGCCCTCGCGGCCATGCGGGACCACGAGCGGGGCGCGCAGGCGGCGGGCGTCCGGGTGCCGTCCCTCAAGCTGCTGGCCTTCGTGGCGGGCGCCGCGCTCGCCGCGCTGGGCGGCGGCATGCTCGGCATGGGCCTGCGCGCCTTCGACGCAGCCGCCTACGACCCGGTGCGCGGCCTGCTGTGGTTCGCGGCGGTCGTGGTGCTCGGCGCTGACAGCACCCTGGGCGCCCTCGCCGCCGCGGCCCTCCTGGTCGGCCTGGACGCGGGCACCCGGGGCGGGGTCGCCGCGGCGCTGATCGGCGTCCTGGCGATCCTCGTGGGCCGCTTCCCCGGCGGCCCCTACGAGGCCGTGCGCACGGCGGCGGAACGCCTGCGGTTGCGGCGCGCACCGGCTCTGACACCGGCGGGGGTGCGTGCCCGCGCGCTGCTGCGTCCGGCAGGACCGCGGGAGGCCCGGAGGACACCGGTGCCGGCGGGGGCGACGGGTGTGGCGCGAGGAGCCGGGCCGGAGGCGGCGGAGGGGGGACAGGGCGCCGGGGCCGGCGACGGCGGAAGGGCATCGCACGCCGCCGGCACGGACGCGGACAGCCGGCGCTCCGCTCTCGCACCCCCGGCCCGGCAGCCGCCCGGGACACCGGAGCGCCCGCCCCCGGGTACACCGGGCGCCTCCCGGACCGGGCCCGCCACGGCGGTGTCCACCGCCCCGGCCACCACCGTCTCCCCTCTCCTCACCGCCCGTCACCTCCAGGCCCGCTACGGCGGCTTCACCGCCCTCGACGGCGTCGATCTGGACCTCTCCCCCGGCCGGATCACCGCCGTCGTGGGCCCCAACGGGGCCGGGAAGAGCACCCTGTTCCACTGTCTGGCCGGGACGCTGCGCCCCGCGCGCGGGACCGTGCGGCTCGGCGGGCGGGACATCACCGCGCTGCCCGCTCATGCCCGGACCCGGCTCGGTGTCGCACGGACGTTCCAGCAACTGGCCGTCTTCCCGTCGCTGACCGTGGCCGAGAACGTCCGGGTGGGCGCCGAGCAGGGCCGGGTGACCGACCCGGGCGCGGTGGAGCGGACGCTCAGGCTGCTCGGGCTGGACGGGCCGGTGCGGGCCCTGCCCGCCGCCGGGCTGCCCACCGGGACACTGCGCCGCGTGGAGCTGGCCCGGGTCCTCGCGGGCGGCCCCCGCGTGCTGCTGCTCGACGAGCCCGCCGCCGGCCTGGACAGCGCCGAAGTGGCCGCCCTGGCCCGGGTCCTGAAGGCCCTGGCCGCCGACGGCACGGCCCTGCTCGTCGTCGAGCACGACCTGGACCTGGTCGCGGGCCTCGCCGATGTCGTGCACGTGATGACCGCGGGCCGGATCGTCGCCTCCGGTCCGCCCGGGCGCGTCCTGGACGCCCTGGCAACAGGGGCAGGCCGATGACGACGGTCTCCCTGCGCCACGCGCGCGTGCGCTACGGCCCCCTGGAGGCCCTGCACGGCGTCACCCTCGCGGCGCCCGGCCCCGGGCTCACCGTCCTGCTGGGCCGCAACGGCTCCGGCCGCACGACCGTCCTGCGTGCGCTGGCCGGCACCGTGCCCCTGTCGGGCGGGGCGGTGGTGTGGGACGGCGCCGACGTGACCCGCGTACCGGCGTACGAGCGGGCCCGGCGCGGGCTGTGCCTGGTGCCGGAGCGGCAGGCCGTGTTCGGCTCGCTGAGCGTGCGCGAGAACCTCGGGCTCGCCGCCCCGGACCACGCCCCGGCCCTCGACGCCTATCCGCAGCTGCGTCCACTCCTTGAGCGGCGCGCCGGCACCCTCTCCGGAGGGGAGCAGCGCATGCTCGCCCTGTCCCGGGCCTTGCTGGCACGCGCGCGCGTGGTGCTCGTCGACGAGCCCGCCCAGGGCATGTCGCCCGCGGTCGCGGCCCGGACGTACGAGCTGCTGAGCGCGCTCGACGCGTGCGTGGTGATGGCCGAGCAGCGGCTGCCGCCCGATCTGCGGGACCGGCCCGCCCTCGTCTACGAACTGCGCCGCGGGGCGGTCGTGTTCGCCGGGGAGGCGGGCGAGCTCGGGCGATGACCGAGGGCCGGCGCCCGGCACGGCAAGGTCCCGCCCGGTCGAGCGACCGGACGGGACCCCGTGTCCCGGCGAGGGGGAGCAGCGGCTCAGATGTCGAGACGCAGGCCGGGCACAATCATGTTCGGGTCACCGCCGATGGCTGACTTGTTGGCGGCGTAGAGGCGCTGCCAGGTGGTCCCGTGCCGGGCGGCGACGCCGCTCAGGGTGTCGCCCTCGCGGACGGTGTAGTCGCCGCGGGACGTGCTGCGGTTCGGGTGTGGTGCGGAACGCTCCGGCGCCTTCCACTGCTTCTGCGGAGCGGGCTTGGAGGTGACCGGGTCGGCGGCGGAAGCCGCGGGTGCGCTTCCGCTCGCCCCGGCGCGAGCCGAGCAGGTCGGCCAGGCGCCCCAGCCCTGGGCGCGCTGGACCTTGGTGGCGACGGCGATCTGCTGGGACTTGCTCGCCTGGTCGGCGGTGGCCGCGTAGGCCGTGCCGCCGTAGGCGCTCCAGGTCGAGGGGGCGAACTGGAGTCCGCCGTAGTAGCCGTTGCCGGTGTTGATGTGCCAGTTGCCGCCGCTCTCGCACTGGGCGATGCGGTCCCACACTCCGCTGTCAGCCGCCGCGGCGTTGCCGGTCGCCGCCAGCAGTCCGAGGGGGGCGAGCAACGCCGCCCCGGCGAGGACCGCCGTCGTACGAACCGGGTTCTTCCGAGCGGTTTCGCGGGTGATATCGGCACATTCGGACATGTAGTTCCCTCTCGAAACACCCGGGGTCCCCCAAGGCGGAACGCCACTCCCCGCGCCATGGGGCACGTGGGTCGCGCTCGCCCCGTCCGCCGGTGGTGGTGCTGCGCGGTTCCGGAGAACCGTGCGGCCGGCGGACGTACCCGAGCGGTGCTCGCTGCACACGGCGGAGGAATCTAAAGAGTTGACGGCCTGTCATCAACCGGCGGGCCGTCACTCCAGGCCAGTTCACCGATACTTCGGGTAACGGCAATTTCAGGACACCCACTTCATTCCTGGATTTCGTGATTTGTCGACCAACCACCTTGGTGACGTGTGACCCACCTCACCACTTCAACGCCCTTTACAAACACGGGACTTGACCGTGAGTGCGCGATTCCGTGCCGAACGTGACCCTGCGCGCCGGTTGGTTCGATTCCGTTCGCCCTGGGGCGTGACTCCCGCCACAGATCGCCCGTTGTCTTCTTCATGAGCCGGGGCCTACCCGGACCACGGGCCGGGAGCCACCCGGCTTTGCCACGCACCACCCCCGAGGGAGCCCCCCGTGCCGCGCATGCTCGACGTCAGCGACGAGGTACGCGCCGAGATCGGCGACGAAGAAGCAGACCGACTGCTCGCCGGAGAGACCGCCCCGGGCAGTTACGACTGCACGTCCTGCCGCACCCCGGGCGACTCCGAGCAGGAGCGCACCAGCACCGTCCTCTTCATCGGGGACGAGACCGCCGTCCTCGCCTTCGCCCACTCCGGCTGCCTGCCTTCGCAGGTCGTCCAGGTGACCGAGGAGCAGCTCCGGGGCGCCGTGAAGTCCATCGCCGGCGACACCGGCGGCATGGTGTCCGACCAGACGGCGCCCCAGCCGGCGGTGCTCGGCGTGACCAGCGGGCTCGTCCTGATCGCCGGAGAGCTGCACCCGGCCCTGGTGGTGGAGCCGACCGCGCCCGTCGCCCGGCCCGGCGCCACCGGCTCGGACGACGACTTCCTGCCGCTGCTCCTCGAGCAGGGCTTCATGCCGCTGACCGAGCTGTCCGCCGTACCGCCGGTGCTGCACGGCTGGTCGGTGCTGCTCGCCGTGGGCCAGCTGCACGCGGTGCTCCAGCCCGGCAGCAACGGCGGACAGCCGGTGGCCTGGTGGCAGGCGCACCAGCCGCTCCAGGTGACCGACCCCTGGCGCGCGGCCGCCAACAAGCACCAGCAGGTGCTGATGTTCGCCGCGCCCGTCGGCTCGATCGGCCATCAGCCGCGCGAGGACCTGATGCGGGACGCCCTGGACAAGGCGGCGGCGACCGGAAAGCTGGTCGGCGCGGCCCTGCCGTTGGCCGGCATCTGAGCCCGCGGGTCACCCGCTCGGCCCGCACACCCGCGAAAGCCGTACGCGGGCCGCATCCCTTGACCCGCGGGGTCGTTTGGACATACGTGCACGCATACGACGTTTCACGCCGCCAGTCCTACTCGTCGATCCCCTCCGCGCGGTCGGCCCAGGACTCCCAGGGCGGCCCATCGGCCACGCCGATCTACGACGCGCTCTACGCCGAGTACGTCAAGTCC
Source organism: Streptomyces sp. NPDC041940 (assembly GCF_055589465.1). Lineage (NCBI taxonomy): Bacteria > Bacillati > Actinomycetota > Actinomycetes > Kitasatosporales > Streptomycetaceae > Streptomyces > Streptomyces sp. NPDC041940. The sequence continues at coordinate 36,712 of NZ_JBVJBP010000026.1, read as the reverse complement.
TTCCGCGCACTGCCCGGCGACCGCAGCGGCGAGGAAAAGCTGGGGTTCACCGCCTTCGGGACCATTCCGCACAGTACGGGCTCGTACAGCCATTCGTACGGCAGCTCGTACAGTGCGTACAGCGCGGGGGCCCAGAGCGCCCGGCATGCCGCCGCACAGCAGCCGCACTGGCAGCGCGTCGGGACCGTCAGCGCACACGGCACGGCGATGCACTATGTGCCGGCGGCTCTGCCGCCGGTACCACGAAGCGGCGTCTGAGCGAGCACCGTTTCGCGCTACTTCTTCTTCGCGCCGCGCTTCTCGCGCACCCGCACCGAGATGTGGATCGGCGTGCCCTCGAAGCCGAACTCCTCGCGCAGCCGGCGCTCGATGAAGCGCCGGTAGCCCGCCTCGATGAAGCCGGAGGCGAACAGCACGAACCGCGGCGGCTTGGTGCCCGCCTGCGTGCCGAACAGGATGCGCGGCTGCTTGCCGCCCCGGACCGGGTGCGGGTGGGCGGCGACCAGCTCACCGAGGAAGGCGTTCAGCCGGCCCGTCGGGACCCGGGTCTCCCAGCCCGCCAGGGCCGTCTCGATCGCCGGGACCAGCTTCTCCATGTGCCGCCCGGTGCGCGCCGAGACGTTCACCCGCGGGGCCCACGCCACCTGGCCGAGCTCGGTCTCGATCTCCCGCTCCAGGTAGTAGCGGCGCTCCTCGTCGAGGGTGTCCCACTTGTTGAAGGCGACGACGATCGCGCGGCCCGCCTCCACGGCCATGGTGACGATCCGCTGGTCCTGCACCGAGATCGACTCGGCGGCGTCGATGAGGATGACGGCGACCTCCGCCTTCTCGACGGCGGCGGCCGTGCGCAGCGAGGCGTAGTAGTCGGCGCCCTGCTGGAGGTGGACGCGCTTGCGGATACCCGCCGTGTCGACGAACTTCCAGGTGACGCCGCCGAGTTCGATCAGCTCGTCGACCGGGTCACGGGTGGTGCCCGCCAGCTCGTTGACGACGACGCGCTCCTCGTTGGCCACCTTGTTGAGGAGCGAGGACTTGCCGACGTTGGGACGGCCGATGAGCGCGATCCGGCGGGGGCCGCCGACGGCCGTGCCGAAGCTCTGCTCGGGGGCCTCCGGCAGGGCCTCCAGGACGGCGTCCAGCATGTCGCCGGTGCCACGGCCGTGCAGCGAGGAGACCGGGTGCGGCTCGCCGATACCGAGGGACCACAGAGCGGTCGCGTCGGCCTCGCCGCTCGGGCCGTCGACCTTGTTGGCGCACAGCACCACGGGCTTGTTGGCCTTGCGGAGCAGCCGGACGACGGCCTCGTCGGTGTCGGTGACGCCGACCTTGGCGTCCACGACGAACACGACGGCGTCGGCGGCCTCGATGGCGTACTCGGCCTGGGCGGCCACGGAGGCGTCGATGCCGAGGACGTCCTGCTCCCAGCCGCCGGTGTCGACGACCTTGAAGCGGCGGCCCGCCCACTCGGCCTCGTACGTCACACGGTCGCGGGTGACGCCCGGCTTGTCCTCGACGACCGCCTCACGGCGTCCGATGATGCGGTTCACGAGAGTCGACTTGCCGACATTGGGCCGGCCGACCACGGCGAGCACCGGCAGCGGGCCGTGCCCGGCCTCCTCGATCGCGCCCTCGACGTCCTCGGGGTCGAAGCCCTCCACCGCGGCGAGCTCCATGAACTCCGCGTACTCGACGTCGCCGAGCGCCCCGTGGTCGTGCTCGTGCGGGGCCGAGCCGTCGGGCTGGATGTGGTCGTTCATGAAGTCCGTACCTCGTCGTTCATCTTGGTGGTCGGTGGAGTACCCGCTGTCTTCCGGGCTGATCCACTACTCAGTGTTGCCTAGCGCCTGGTGAGGCGCCTGGCGTTTTCCAGGTGGGCGGCGAGCTGCTTCTGGATGCGGCCGGTGGCCTCGTCCAGCGCCGTGCGCGTACGGCGCCCGCTGCCGTCGCCCGCGTCGAAGGGCTCGCCGAAGACGACGTCGACGCGCGAGCGCAGCGGAGGCAGCCCCTTTATCAACCGTCCGCGCCTGTCGGTGCTTCCCAGCACGGCGACCGGCACGATCGGCGCGCCGCCGCGCACCGCGAAGTACGCGAGCCCGGCGCGCAGCGAGGCGAAGTCGCCCTCGCCCCTGGTGCCCTCGGGGAAGATGCCGAGCACGCCGCCGTTCTCCAGCACGCCGAGCGCCCGGGTGATCGCCGTGCGGTCGGTGGTGTCGCGGTCCACCTTCAGCTGGCCGATGCCGGTCAGGAACGGGTCGAGCGGGCCGACGAACGCCTCCTTCTTGATCAGGAAGTGCGTCGGCCGGGGCGCCACGCCCATGACCATCGGGCCGTCGATGTTGTGGGAGTGGTTGACGGCGAGGATCACCGGGCCGGTCACCGGCACCCGCCAGGCGCCGAGCACGCGCGGCTTCCACAGCCCGTACATCAGGCCGACGCCGATGCGCCGCCCGACGTCGGCGCTCCGCGCGGAAGGCAGCTCGGTCACTTCCCTGCCCGCTTCTCCTCGACGAGGGTGACGACACACTCGATGACCTGGGCCAGTGTGAGCTCGGTGGTGTCCACCTCGACCGCGTCGCCGGCCTTGGCGAGCGGCGAGGTCTTGCGGCTGGAGTCGGCCGCGTCCCGCTTGATCAGGGCCTCGCGGGTGGAGTGGACGTCGGAGCCCTTCAGCTCGCCGCTGCGGCGGGCGGCACGCGCCTCCGGGGAGGCGGTGAGGAAGATCTTCAGGTCGGCGTCGGGCAGCACGGTCGTGCCGATGTCACGGCCCTCGACCACGATGCCGTCCTGCGCGGAGGCCGCGATCGTGCGCTGCAGATCGGTGATCCGGGCCCGCACCTCGGACACCGCGCTGACCGCGCTGACCTTGGAGGTGACCTCCTGGGTGCGGATCGGGCCGGCCACGTCGACGCCGTCGACGGTGATGGTCGGGCCCTGCGGGTCGGTGCCCGAGACGATCTCCGGCTTGCCGGCCGCGGCGGCGATGTCGGCGGGGTCGTCGATGTCGATGCCGTTGCTCACCATCCACCAGGTGATCGCCCGGTACTGGGCACCGGTGTCCAGGTAGCTCAGCCCGAGCTGCGCCGCCACGGCCTTCGAGGTGCTCGACTTGCCCGTGCCGGAGGGGCCGTCGATGGCGACAATCACGGACGTGGGGCTTTCCACAGTGGAGACCTTCCTGAACCGGGCTGGCGGGGGTGAGGGCGCGACTGCCCCGCACAAGGTTACTGGGTGCGGGTCACTCGTCCGGCCGCGCGTCGGCCAGCCACGTCCAGGATGCCCTACTGCCGGATCGCCCAGCCCCGCTCGCGCAGCGCGGCGCTCAGCACGGGTGCCGCCTTCGGTTCGACCATCAGCTGCACCAGACCGGCCTGCTGCCCGGTCGCGTGCTCGATCCGTACGTCCTCGATGTTGACGCCGGCCATGCCCGCGTCCGCGAAGATCCGGGCCAGCTGTCCCGGCTGGTCGTCGATGAGCACCGCCACGACCTCGTAGACCCGGGGGGCGGAGCCGTGCTTGCCGGGGACGCGGATCTGTCCCGCGTTGCCGCGCCGCAGGACGTCCTCGATGCCGGTACCGCCCTCGCGGCGCTTGTGGTCGTCGGTGGACTGCAGGGCGCGCAGGGCCCGCACGGTCTCCTCCAGGTCGCCGGCGACGTCCGTGAGCAGGTCGGCGACAGGCCCGGGGTTGGCGGAGAGGATGTCGATCCACATCCGGGGGTCGGAGGCGGCGATGCGTGTCACATCCCGGATGCCCTGCCCGCACAGCCGTACGGCCGCCTCCTCGGCGTTCTCCAGACGCGCGGCGACCAGGCTGGAGACCAGGTGGGGCATGTGGGAGACGAGCGCGACGGCACGGTCGTGGGCGTCGGCGTCCATCACCACCGGCACGGCACGGCAGTGCGAGACCAGTTCGAGGGCGAGGTTCAGCACCTCGGTGTCGGTGTCCCGGGTCGGGGTCAGCACCCAGGGCCGGCCCTCGAAGAGATCCCCGGTCGCGGCCAGCGGGCCGGACTTCTCCCGGCCCGACATGGGGTGCGTGCCGATGTAGGCGGACAGGTCGAGGCCGCGCGCCTCCAGCTCGCGGCGCGGCCCGCCCTTGACGCTGGCGACGTCCAGGTAGCCGCGCGCCGCACCGCGGATCATGGCGTCGGCGAGCACGTCCGCCACGTGGGCGGGCGGGGCGGCGACGATCGCGAGGTCGACGGGCCCGTCCGGCGCCTCGTCGGTGCCTGCGCCGAGCGCGGCCGCCGTGCGGGCCTGCTCCGGATTCGGGTCGGCGAGGTGCACGGTGACGCCCCGCTGGGACAGGGCCAGGCCGGCGGACGTACCGATGAGGCCGGTGCCGATGACGAGTGCGGTTCTCACTGGGCGATGTCCTTGCGCAGGGCGGCCGCGGCGCCGAGGTAGACGTGGGCGATACCGGCCCGGGGCCGGTCGGACTCGATGTGCGCGAGAACCCGGACGACCCGGGGCATGGCGCCCTCGATGTCGAGCTCCTGGGCGCAGATCAGCGGTACGTCGACGATGCCGAGCTTGCGGGCCGCGGCCGCCGGGAAATCGCTGTGCAGGTCGGGCGTGGCCGTGAACCAGATGCTGATCAGGTCGTCGGCCTCGAGTTCGTTGCGCTCCAGGATGGCCGCGAGCAGGGCTCCGACCTGCTCGTCCATGTGCCCGGCCTCGTCCCGCTCGAGTTGGACGGCCCCCCGGACCGCTCGTACCGCCACGGCGCTGCTCCTTGCTGACGTTCGTGTCGCTCTACGTCCGTCCAGCCTAGTCAGCCCGCGCGAACGGGATGCGCGGCGCCCGCCCGATGAGACACCGGAATTACTATTCCTTGGGTATTTTCAGTGCCAAGATTCAGAAAAGTCCATTTTCTTCCGTTTTGGCACTTTCGGAGTGACGACATGACGTACGACACCACGCGCCGGACGGTTCTCCTCGCGACGGGCGCGACAGGCGCGGTGGCGCTGGTCGCGGCCTGCGGCGGAGGTGGCGGCGACGACGGCTCCACGTCGACGGTCTCCCCCACCGGCAAGGAGACGACGGGCGCCCCCGCCGGTCAGGAGCTGGCCTCCACCGACGAGATCCCGGTCGGCGGCGGCAAGATCTTCAAGAACGAGGAGGTCGTGGTGACCCAGCCGGAGCAGGGCCGGTTCAAGGCGTTCTCGGCCATCTGCACCCACCAGCGCTGCCTGGTGACGACGGTCTCCGACGGCACGATCAACTGCCCCTGCCACGGCAGCAAGTTCCGCATCACCGACGGCGGGGTGGCCCACGGCCCGGCGACCCGCGCCCTGCCCGCCGAGCAGATCACGGTGGAGGGAAACTCGGTCCGCCTCACGTGAGAGTCCGCGTACTCTCCCGGGCATGCGGCCCGATCACCTGATACGCGACCACACCATCTACACCTGCGTGATGGGCTCCCGCGCCTTCGGTCTGGCGACGGACGGCAGCGACACCGACCGTCGTGGCGTGTTCCTGGCCCCCACGCCTCTGTTCTGGCGCCTCGACAAGCCCCCGACACACGTCGAGGGCCCTGCCGAGGAGCAGTTCAGCTGGGAGCTGGAGCGCTTCTGCGAGCTGGCCCTGCGCGCCAATCCGAACATCCTGGAGTGCCTGCACTCCCCGCTCGTGGAGTACGCCGACGACACCGGCCGCGAGCTTCTGGCCCTGCGGGAGGCGTTCCTCTCCCGACGGGTCCACGAGACGTTCACGCGGTACGCGTACGGCCAGCGCCGCAAGCTGGAGGCCGATGTCCGCACCCACGGCGCCCCGCGCTGGAAGCACGCGATGCATATGCTGCGCCTGCTCACCAGCGCCCGCGACATGCTGCGCACCGGCACGCTCACGGTCGATGTCGGCGACCGGCGTGAGCCGCTGCTCGCGGTGAAGCGCGGCGAGGTGCCCTGGTCCGACGTCGAGTCCAGGATGACCCGCCTGGCGGCGGAGGCCGCCGAGGCCGCCACACGCAGCCCGCTCCCGGCCGAACCGGACCGGGAGCGCGTGCAGGACTTCCTCGTCCGCGCCCGCAGCACCTCGGCCCTGCGGGCGGACCCGGGCCGCTAGGACTCACGCGTCCCAGAGCGCCCCGAGCGTCAGCAGGTCGCTGCGGTACTCGATACGGTCGGCCCACTCGGCCGGCCAGACCTCGGCCCCCAGGTACGCGCCGGCGAAGGCGCCCGCCAGGCAGGCGATCGAGTCCGAGTCCCCGGCGGTGCAGGCGGCGCGGCGCAGTGCCGTCACCGGCTCGTCGGGGAAGAGCAGGAAGCACAGCAGCCCGGTCGCCAGGGCCTCCTCGGCGATCCAGCCCTCGCCGGTGGCCAGGCACGGGTCGTCCTCGGGCGAGACGGTGCGCACGGCGTGCCGGAGGCGGTCGAGGACGGCCAGACACTCGTCCCAGCCGAGCGCGATGAACCGTTCGGGCGTCGGAGCCTTGGCCCGGCTCCACAGGTCGCCGAGCCAGCGCTCGTGGTAGTGGCTGCGGTTCTCCAGCGCGTACGTGTGCAGCAGCGCGACCAGGTCGGCGGGCTCGGCGCCCTGCGCGAGCAGTCGTACGGCGTGCGCGGTGAGGTCGGACGCGGCGAGCGCGGTGGGGTGCCCGTGGGTGAGGGCGGACTGCAACTGGGCGGCGCCCGCGCGCTGTTCGTCGCTCAGTCCCTGGATCACGCCCAGGGGCGCGACGCGCATGTTGGCGCCGCAGCCCTTGGACTGGATCTGGCTGGCCTCCTGCCAGGGGCGGGCCTCGTCCTTCAGCAGCGAGCAGGCCTTCAGGCAGGTGCGCCCCGGAGCCCGGTTGTTCTGCGGCGACTGATACCAGTCCACGAACTCCTCGCGCAGGGGGCGGGCCAGTCGCGTCGGCGTGAGCAGCCCCCGGTCCATCGCCGTGCGCACCGCCCGGCCCAGCGCCAGCGTCATCTGCGTGTCGTCGGAGACACGGGCGCGCTTGGGCAGCGGAAGCTCCCGCCACGACCCGTGCTTGGCGATGATCGTCGGCACGTCGTCGAACTCGGTCGGGTACCCCAACGCGTCCCCGAGCGCGAGGCCGATCAGCGCCCCCGTGGCGGCTTGCTTGTGGACCAGCGTGGCCATGCCGGAAGTCCTTCCGTTCCCCGCTCCCTGAGGAGCGGGGAGCTCACAGCATGCGGAGTGTCACCGCAAGCCTAGAGATCGACTTCCTGCATCAGCATGCCGACCTCCGTGTTGGACAACCGCCGCAGCCAGCCCGACTTCTGGTCGCCCAGGGTGATCGGCCCGAAGGCGACCCGCACCAGCTTGTCGACCGGGAAACCGGCCTCCGCGAGCATCCGGCGCACGATGTGCTTGCGGCCCTCGTGGAGGGTGACCTCGACGAGGTAGTTCTTGCCGGTCTGCTGGACGACCCGGAAGTGGTCCGCGCGCGCGTAGCCGTCCTCCAGCTGGATGCCGTCCTTGAGCTGCTTGCCCAGGTCGCGCGGGATCGGGCCCACGATGTGCGCGAGATAGACCTTCTTCACGCCGTACTTGGGGTGGGTCAGCCGGTGCGCCAGCTCGCCGTGGTTGGTGAGCAGGATGACGCCCTCGGTCTCGGTGTCGAGCCGCCCGACATGGAACAGCCGCGTCTCGCGGTTGGTCACGTAGTCGCCGAGGCACTGCCGGCCCTCGTTGTCCTCCATCGTGGAGACGACGCCGGCGGGCTTGTTCAGCGAGAAGAACTGGTACGACTGCGTCGCGACCGTCAGCCCGTCGACCTTGACCTCGTCCTTCTCCGGGTCGACGCGCATGCCCTGCTCCAGGACGATCTCGCCGTTGACCTCGACCCGCGCCTGCTCGATGAGCTCCTCGCAGGCCCGCCGGGAGCCGTAGCCCGCGCGCGCGAGGATCTTCTGCAGCCGCTCGCCCTCCTGCTCGGCGCCGGGGAAGGTCTTGGGCAGCTTGACGTCCTTCTTGCCCGCGTACCGCTCCCGGTTGCGCTCCTCGGCCCGCGCGTCGTACTCGCGGGAGGTCGCCGGGGCCCCCCGGCCTCGCCCGGTGCTGCCCTGGCCCTGCTTGGGCCCGCCCTTGGCGCCACCGCGCGCGGACGCGCCGCGCCCCGACTTCGGCCCCTCCGGGGAGGCGCCGGGGCCCACGTCGTAGCGCCGCTCCTCCGGGCGCGGCTTCTTCGGCCGGCCGCCCTGCTTGTCGTCGCGGTCGTTGCCGGCACCGCGGTAGTTGCCGCGGCCTCCGCCGCCGCTCCCGCCTCGGCCACCGCCACTACCGCCGCGGCCGCCGCTGTTGCCACCACGGCTCCCGCCGTTGTTTCCGCTGCTGTTCCTGCCGCTGCTGCTTCGCATCAAAGTTCCGTCTTGTCGTCTGCGTCCTCGGAATCCGGGGCGTCCGGATCGAACGACGGTACCCCTTCCATCGTCTCGGCCTCGATCGCCTCCGCCTCCGGGAGGAAGGGCGCGAGCTCCGGGAGCTCGTCCAGACCGCGCAGGCCCATCCGCTCCAGGAAGTAGTTCGTCGTCGTGTACAGGATCGCACCTGTTTCGGGTTCCGTGCCCGCCTCCTCGACCAGACCCCGTTGCAGGAGGGTCCGCATGACGCCGTCGCAGTTGACTCCACGCACGGCCGAGACCCGGCTGCGGCTGACCGGCTGCCGGTACGCGACGACGGCCAGGGTCTCCAGGGCGGCCTGGGTGAGGCGGGCCTGCTGGCCGTCCAGCACGAAGCGCTCGACGGCGGGCGCGTACTCGGCGCGGGTGTAGAAACGCCAGCCGTTCGCGACGAACCGCAGTTCGAAGCCGCGCCCCTGCGTGGTGTACTCGTCGGCCAGCGCGCGCAGCGCGTCCGTGATCTGGCGGCGCGGCCGGTCGAGGATCTTCGCGAGGTACTCCTCGGTCGCCGGCTCGTCCACGACCATCAGGACGGCCTCCAGAGCGGGCTTGAGGTCGAGGTCGGCGACGGTACGCGGCCCGGCCGGGATCTCGCTGGTTTCTTCGCTCACGCCGGTTTCTCCTCCTTCGGCGGCTCGGGCGGCCGGTCGAACTCGTCGGTGACGGTCGGTGTCTCGTCCCCGTCCCCGCCGGTCCACCGCACGAGCAGCTCGCCCAGCGCGGCCTCCTGCTCCAGTTCCACGGCCTTCTCGCGGTACAGCTCCAGCAGTGCGAGGAAGCGGGCCACGACGGTGAGGGTGTCGTCGGTGTCCTCGATGAGCGCCCGGAAGCTGACCTCGCCCAGCTCCCTGAGCCGGGCCACGACGATCTCGGCCTGCTCCTGCACGCTGACCAGCGGGGCGTGGATGTGGTCGACGTACACCTGCGGCCTGGGCCTGGGTTGCATCGCCTTCACGGCGAGCTTGGCGAACCCTTCCGCCCCGATGCTGATGACGACCTCGGGCAGCAGCTCGGCGTGCTGCGGTTCGAGCCCGACGGTACGCGGATAGCGCCGGGCCTCGTCGTCGAGCCGCTCGCTGAAGATGTCCGCGATCCGCTTGTACGCGCGGTACTGGAGCAGCCGGGCGAACAGCAGGTCCCGGGCTTCGAGCAGGGCCAGATCGCCCTCGTCCTCCACTTCGGCGGCGGGCAGCAGTCGTGCCGCCTTGAGATCGAGCAAGGTGGCCGCGACGACGAGGAACTCGGTCGTCTCGTCCAGATCCCAGTCCGGCCCCAGCGCCCGGATGTACGCCATGAACTCGTCGGTCACCTTCGACAGCGCGACCTCGGTGACGTCCAGCTTGTGCCGGGAGATCAACTGCAGCAGCAGATCGAAGGGGCCCTCGAAGTTGGCGAGCCGGACCTTGAAGACCCCGTCAGCGACATCGCCCGGGCTCTCGTCCCTTGCATCCGGCTCTACGGACGCCACCGGCTCAACCTCAACGGGCGCCGCCGGCTCTACAGCCTCCACCGGCCCGACGGGCTCCACCCGCTCGGCCACCGGCGCCAAGACCTCCACGGCTGTCGGCTCAGCCGGTGCCGCGGGCTCGGGCGGCGCGGCCCCGGGCCGAGCCATCTCCGGAAGCGACTCCGCCTCGACCGGCTCAGCTCCCGGCAGGGTCCCGGCGCCCGGCCCCCGCCCCAACGCGCGCCGACGGCCGTTCGGGCCGTCGGCGGGTGGAGGGGAAGCGTTCGAGGTCATAGCCCCCGCAGGCTACCGTTACCGCCCGCGCAGGCGTCGTACGAGGATGCTGGCGTCTCCGCGGGCCTCCAGGTCGGCGAGGACCACGGCGACCGCCTCGCGGACGATGCGGCCGCGGTCCACCGCGAGGCCGTGCTCGCCGCGGAGCACGAGACGGGCGTGCTCCAGATCCATGAGTTCCTCGGCGGACACGTACACGGTGATCTTCTCGTCGTGCCGCTCACGGCCGCTGGGGCGGCGCGCGGCCGCCCGTCCGCGCTTGCGTGGCGCCGCGTCCGTGGCAGCGGCGGCAGAACCTTCCTGCGCCGCCTGGCGCCGCCCGGAGCCGGAGCGCTCCGCGGCCGCGGAGCGGCTGCGGGACTCCCCGGCATCGGCCGACTCCGCGTCCGCCGCCACATGCTCGGCGCCCTCGCCGTCGCCGCCCTGTGCGGGCACCGACTGCGGCGCGTCCTCCGCGCCCGCCGCCGCGTCGCCCTCACCCGCCGGAGCGGGCACCCGGGCGTCGCCGTTGACCTGGCGCCTGGGCGAGGACGACTGCAGCCCCATCCCCCCTGTCGTACGGAAGAGTTCGTCGGCCCCCGGCAGACTCACTCGGCGTGACACCGGGCGAGCACCTCCCTGGCGAGCTGGCGATAGGCGGCGGCACCGACGGAGTTGGAGGCGTACGTGGTGATCGGCTCACCGGCGACCGTGGTCTCCGGGAAGCGGACCGTGCGCCCGATGACCGTGTGGTAGACGTGGTCGTCGAACGCCTCGACGACACGCGCGAGCACCTCACGGCTGTGCACGGTGCGCGAGTCGTACATCGTGGCGAGGATTCCGTCGAGCTCCAGCTCCGGGTTGAGCCGTTCCTGGACCTTCTCGATGGTCTCCGTCAGCAACGCCACACCGCGCAGCGCGAAGAACTCGCACTCCAGCGGCACTATCACCTTGTGCGCGGCCGTCAGGGCGTTGACCGTGAGCAGGCCGAGCGAGGGCTGGCAGTCGATGACGATGAAGTCGTAGTCGGGCAGCAGCGGCTTCAGGGCGCGCTGCAGTGTCGACTCGCGGGCGACCTCGGAGACGAGCTGGACCTCGGCCGCCGACAGGTCGATGTTGCTGGGCAGCAGGTCCATGTTGGGGACCGCCGTCTTCAGCAGCACCTCGTCGGCCGCCATGCCCCGCTCCATGAGCAGGTTGTAGACGGTGAGGTCGAGTTCCATCGGGTTGACGCCGAGACCGACCGACAGCGCGCCCTGCGGGTCGAAGTCCACGAGCAGGACCCGGCGTCCGTACTCCGCGAGCGCGGCACCCAGGTTGATGGTCGACGTCGTCTTGCCGACGCCGCCCTTCTGGTTGCACATCGCGATGATCTTCGCGGGTCCGTGGTCGCCCAGCGGGCCCGGGATCGGGAAGTACGGCAGCGGACGCCCGGTCGGACCGATGCGCTCCCGGCGCTGTCTGGCCGCGTCGGGAGCGAGAGTGGCCGCGTACTCGGGGTCGGGCTCGTACTCCGCGTCGGGGTCGTAGAAGTGCCCCTCGGGCAGGTCGTCGTAGTCGGCGAGTTGGTTGTGGGGCGCGCCACTTCCGCCGCCGGCCATGGCGTTCACGTGATGGCCATCCATCTTCTGGTGTGCTGTGTGAGTCGCCTGCTGACTCTGGTGGGCTGCGAAGGTGCGCACAGCGACGGAGCCGACAGCCGCGAATCCCGCGGGCTCCTGGTCCCGTGCAGGCATTCCTGGTTGGCCACCCCCGGGAGTAAATGTCGACTCATTCACAAGTCGTCTTACCTCCTTGGTGACCAGGAAACTTCTAGACAGGTCAGCGTGGCACCATGCCGACAGCTGGCGACTCTATGGCGTGTCGGGCGTCCGCAGCAACACAATCCGCCGGACCCGGCCCGATGTGTCGGCAATGAAACATCCCGCTGTCAAGGGCGTACGGCCGTCGCACGGCAGGTTTCACCGGTGTGCGAATCGGTTGAAGGGTTACGTTCGAGGCGAGTTGCTCGAGAAGCGCGAAGTGACCATACACACATCCGGCCGGACCTTGTCGGGCAAGGTCCGGCCGGGTGCGCGGCGTTGACGGCCTGTGTTGACGTATCGCCTTTACGGGTTGATGACTTAGCCGACTTACCGGCCGCCGTGGCCGTCGGACTCAGACGAGCAGCGAGGCCAGCTCCACGTGCTCGACACCGTGGGCCTCGGCGACCTCGCGGTAAACGACCTTGCCGTCATGCGTGTTGAGGCCCCGGGCCAGCGCCGGGTCGCGGCGCAGCGCCTGCGCCCAGCCGTGGTTCGCGAGCTCCACGATGTACGGCAGCGTGGCGTTGGTCAGCGCGTAGGTGGAGGTGTTGGGCACCGCGCCGGGCATGTTGGCGACGCAGTAGAAGACCGACTCGTGGACCGGGAAGGTCGGCTCGGCGTGGGTGGTCGGGCGGGAGTCCTCGAAGCAGCCGCCCTGGTCGATCGCGATGTCGACAAGGACACTTCCAGGCTTCATCCGCGACACGAGCTCGTTGGTGACCAGCTTCGGGGCCTTGGCGCCGGGGATCAGCACCGCGCCGATGACGAGGTCGGCCTCCAGGCAGGCCTTCTCCAGCTCGAAGGTGTTGGAGACGACGGTCTGGATCTTCGTGCCGAAGACCTTGTCCGCCTCGCGGAGCTTGTTGACGTCCTTGTCGAGCAGGGTCACGTGGAAGCCCATGCCGATGGCGATCTGGGCGGCCTGCCAGCCCGAGACACCGCCGCCGATGACGACGGCACGGCCGGCCAGGACGCCGGGGACACCGCCGGGCAGCACGCCGCGGCCGCCGTTGGCGCGCATCAGGTGGTAGGCGCCGACCTGCGGGGCCAGCCGGCCCGCGACCTCGGACATCGGGGCGAGCAGCGGGAGCGCGCGGCTGGGCAGCTCGACCGTCTCGTAGGCGATCGCCGTGGTGCCGGACTGCAGGAGGGCGTCCGTGCACTCCTTGGAGGCGGCGAGGTGCAGGTAGGTGAAGAGCGTCTGGTCCTTGCGGAGGCGGTGGTACTCCTCGGCGATGGGCTCCTTGACCTTCAGCAGCAGGTCCGCGGTGGCCCACACCTCGTCGGCGGTGTCCAGGATCCGGGCACCGGCGGTGACGTACTCGGCGTCCAGGATCGAGGAGCCGGCGCCGGCGCCGCGCTCGATGACGACCTGGTGGCCGTGGCGCACCAGCTCGTGCACGCCTGCGGGGGTGATGGCCACCCGGAACTCGTTGTTCTTGACCTCGCGGGGGATGCCGACCTTCACGTCGATCACGGTCCTTGGCTCAGAGGGTATGGGGGCATTACTAGGCATACCCGGCCGCGCTCGGGCACACCGGGAGAGACCGCAGGAGAACGTGCGGCAGAGCCAGTCTAATGAAGGTGTTCCCGCTGTCTAGCCTTTCATTGCATCAATCTTCAGCGGATGCGGTACGGATTTCGCAGGCGTCAGCGTCATCTGCCTGGTTTACCTCTCCGAGAAGCCGCTCGGCGGCGCCCCGGTGCAGCCCGGCCGACGCGGGGTCGCCCAGGTGTTCGAGGGTGTCGGCGACCCGCAGGTGCAGCGCGGCCTGCAACCGCGTGTCCTCGGCCCGCCGCGCCCATTCCACGGCCTCCCGGCAGGTGCGCAGCGACTCGTCGGGGCGGCCCGCGTACTCCTGGACCCGCGCCAGTTCGCTCAGGGCCCGGGCCTGGGCGGCCACGTCGCCGAGCTTGCGGTGCCCGGCGATCGCCGCGCGCCAGTTCCGCAGGGCCTCGCCGTAGCGGCCCGCGAAGGTGTGGGCGGCGGCGATCCGCCCGTACAGCCGGGCGGCGTCGGCCCGCTCGTCCCGGGCGAGCCGCTCGACCAGGGCCCGGCCGAACCAGTCGGCGGCCCGGTCGTAGTCACCGAGCTCCAGGTGCGCGCCGCCTACGGATTCCATCGCGCGTCCGGCCGTGTACGGGTCGTCGATCTCGCGTCCGGCGTCCAGCGCGGCCCGGTAGCGCACCAGCGCGTCGGCCGTACGGCCGGTCCGGGCGTCGAGATCTCCGAGGTTGAGCAGGGCGGCGGCCCGCTCGCGGGGCAGGTCGCGGCGCTCGGCCACGTCGAGGACCAGGCTGTGGAGCTCGTAGAGGTCGGGCGCGGCCGCCTGGGTCCCGACGTGCGCCACCATCGCCCGCACCAGCTGGGACATCAGCCGCCGGGCCAGGGTGTCCAGCTCCCCGTCGCCGACCGCGAGCCGGGCCGAGGCCAGCAGGGCGGGCCGGGTCAGGCGCAGCCAGTCGGCGGCCGCCCTGGGAGTGGGAAAGCGCAGGGCGCGCGGCATGTCGAGGAGCTTCTGGCGTGCCTGGGGGCTGTCGGTCTCGGTGATGGCACGGCAGACCTGCAGCAGCCGCACGGTCCGCTCCAGCATCCGGGCACGGGCCACCTGGAGGTCGGCCGGACGCTCGTGGTGCCGGGCGAGGACGCGGAGCAGCGGGTGGAGGCAGCCGGGGACCTCGTACTGCGGCAGCGGCGAGTCCACCGCGTGCAGGAAGCCGAGGGCGACGAAGTCGTCCAGCGTGGTGTGGGCGCTGTCCACCGAGCAGCCGACGAGCGCGGAGGCGGTCTGCGGGTCGACCAGTCCGGCCGGGGCGAGGGCGAGCAGGCGCAGCATCCTCGCGGCGGAGGCGGGCAGGGCGTCGTAGGCGAGGCGGAAGACCCGGCTCAGGGCGGTCCCCTCGGCGGGGTCGGTCCGCAGTTGCTTGGCGAGGTCCAGGACGGCCGCCTTGGGGCGGGCCGCGAGCCAGCCGCCCGCCAGCATCAGCGCGGCGGGCTGCCCCTGGCACTCCTCGGCGAGTCCCTCGGCGGCCCGGGGGTCGACGGTGATGCGGACCGAGCCGGTGTGCCGGGACAGCAGCTCCACCCCGGACTTGGCGTCCAGGCCGCCCAGCGTGCAGGGGCGGACGTCCGGGATGCCGGTCAGCGGGCCCTCGGAGACCGCGACGACCAGGCAGTCCGGGGTGTCGGGCAGCAGCGCGTCGACCTGCTCGGCGTCGGCCGCGTCGTCCAGCAGGAGCAGGGCGCGGCGGTCGGCCAGGGCGCCGCGCAGCGAGTCGGTGAGGTCGTCGCCACAGGCCCCGGCCGGGGCCTCCCGGTCCAGGGCGGCGAGCAGGTCGCGGGCCGCGCGCTCGACGGGTACGGGGGTGCCGTCGGGGTCGGTCAGACGGGCGCGCAGCACCCCGTCCGGGTAACGGTCCGCGACCTGCTGTGCGAGTTCCTCGGCGAGTGCGGTGCGTCCCGAGCCGGGCCGGCCTGCGATGAGCAGCACACGCGCGCGTGGGGGTTTGCGGCCCGCGAGGGTGTCCAGGCCGGCGCGCTCGATGTCGGCGCGCAGTTCCTTCAACTCCCGTGTGCGGCCCAGGAACTGACTCTCGCCGGCAGCGTGTCCGGTCAGCCGCACGTCGCCTGTCTCCACGACCTGATCCGTCACGGGCCACACTCCCGTCCCACGCATGCAAGCCCGCCGGGAATCCGGTTCGGGCGTGCCTCAGAGCCTAGTTCACGCTCTGCAACGTCCCGGGTGGAGCACGGCGAGCGGGACGACCACTTCCCCCGATCGGATCAGCAGATCTTAGGACCGACAGCAGGAGGTCGCGCCCGACAGGGGCGCGGGGAACTGCGCGACCAGCCACGGCTGGGCCGCACCCTGCCGACGGCCTTCGCGGCACCCCCGGCGGAGCGCCTACGCCTCGAACGGCCGCGCCGGCCACGGTGCCTGGGCCGGGCGCAGTGCGTCCAGGCCGCTGCCCGCGCGGGCGGCGACCAGGGACAGGACGCCCACCACGAGGCAGTTGTTGTGGAGTTCGCCGGCGAGTACGCCCCTCACGAGGTCCTCGACCGGGATCCGGTCGAGTTCCATGTCGGCCTCTTCCTCCTCGACCGCGAAACGCTCGCCCTCGGCCTCGGACAGATCGCGGGCCAGGAAGATCCGTACGGCCTCGTCGCAGCCGCCGGGGGTGGTGTAGACGTCGGTCAGCACCCGCCAGTCCTCGGCCTTGACGTGCGCCTCCTCGTACAGCTCGCGCTGCGCGGCGTGCAGCGGGTTCTCGCCGGGGACGTCGAGCAGACCGGCCGGGATCTCCCACAGCTTGTGGCGCACGGGGTGGCGGTACTGGCGCAGGACCAGGACGCGGTCGGCCTCGTCGAGGGCGAGGACGGCCACGGAGCCGGGGTGGACCTGGTAGTCACGGCCGACCACGGTGCCGTCGGGCATGACCACGTCGTCGGTGCGGACGGAGGTCTTGTTGCCGACGAAGGGGGTGTCCGTCGCCCGGACCTCCCACTCCTCCGGGGTGTCCTTGATCGTCATGCCTGTCCTTCCACGTACCCGACCCGACCTGCTGAAAAGAAACCGGGGTGCACACCCTTTGAAGGGATGCACCCCGGCCACCGTACAACTGGTGTGTTACTTCGAAGTCTTCCGCTCGACCGAGGCCTTGACGAGCCCGGCGAACAGCGGATGCGGACGCGTCGGGCGCGAGCGCAGCTCCGGGTGTGCCTGGGTGGCGACCAGGTACGGATGGACGTCGCGCGGGTACTCGACGTATTCGACGAGCTTGCCGTCCGGGGAGGTGCCGGAGAACTGGATACCCGCCTTCTTCTCCAGCTCGGCCCGGTAGGAGTTGTTCACCTCGTACCGGTGCCGGTGCCGCTCCTCGACGTACTCCTTGCCGTCGTACACCTCGCGCACGATCGAGCCCTCGGCCAGCTTGGCCGGGTACATGCCCAGCCGCATGGTGCCGCCCATGTCACCGTCACCGGCGACGATGTCGAGCTGCTCGGCCATGGTGGAGATGACGGGGTGGCCGGTGGCCGGGTCGAACTCGGTGGAGTTGGCGTCCTGGATGTCGACCAGGTTGCGCGCGGCCTCGATCACGATGCACTGCAGGCCGAGACAGAGACCGAGCAGCGGGATCTTGTTCTCGCGGGCGTACTTGATCGCGCCGACCTTGCCGAGCACACCGCGGTCGCCGAAGCCGCCGGGGATGCAGACGCCGTCGACGTCGCCGAGCTGCTGGGCCGCGCCCGCCGGGGTCTTGCAGTCGTCGGAGGTGACCCACTTGATCTTCACGCGGGCCCGGTTGGCGAAGCCGCCGGCCCGCAGCGCCTCGGTGACCGACAGATAGGCGTCGGGCAGGTCGATGTACTTGCCGACCAGCGCGAGGGTGATCTCGTGGTCCGGCTTGTGGACGCGGTCGAGCAGGTCGTCCCAGGTGGTCCAGTCCACGTCCCGGAACGGCAGGTCCAGCTTGCGGACGACGTAGGCGTCCAGACCCTCGCCGTGCACGGTCTTCGGGATGTCGTAGATCGAGCGGGCGTCGGGGCAGGCGACGACGGCGGCCTCGTCGACGTCGCACATCAGCGAGATCTTCCGCTTGATCGCGGTGGGCACCTCGCGGTCGCAGCGCAGCACGATCGCGTCCGGCTGGATACCGATGTTGCGCAGAGCCGCAACCGAGTGCTGGGTGGGCTTCGTCTTCAACTCACCCGAGGGGCCGATGTAGGGCAGGAGCGAGATATGGACGACGAAGACGTTGTCACGGCCGACCTCGTGCCGGACCTGGCGGACGGTCTCCAGGAACGGCAGCGACTCGATGTCGCCGACCGTGCCGCCGACCTCGGTGATCACGACATCGACCTCGTCCGTCGCCATGCGGCGGATGCGGTGCTTGATCTCGTTGGTGATGTGCGGGATGACCTGCACGGTGTCACCCAGGTACTCGCCGCGCCGCTCCTTGGCGATCACGGTGTTGTACACCTGACCCGTGGTGACGTTGGCGGAACCGTCCAGGTCGCGGTCGAGGAAGCGCTCGTAGTGGCCGATGTCCAGGTCGGTCTCGGCGCCGTCGTTCGTGACGAACACCTCACCGTGCTGGAAGGGGTTCATCGTGCCCGGGTCCACGTTCAGGTACGGGTCGAGCTTCTGCATCACGACGCGCAGACCGCGGGCCTTGAGCAGCATGCCGAGGCTGGAGGCCGTCAGGCCCTTGCCGAGCGAGGAGGCGACACCCCCGGTGACGAAGATGTGCTTGGTCGTCGAATTACGAAAAGCAGCGGGCGGCATGGCCAAGAGGGGGCTCCCGTGGTCGCGATCTGGGGTTGCGGTGCGGCTGCCTGCCGGAGTGTTCTCCGGGGGTTGCCGTCGCTGCGGTTCGGGGGTTTGCTGTCCCTCCGGTCCACGGGCTACCAGCGTATCAGCGCCTCGGGGCGATGGCTTCCGGCCACGCTCCGCGCACACGCCGACACGGAGGCGATCGCCGTTACCGGTCTCTCACCCGCTGCTCACTCGTTCGGCGTACCTGGCTTGCCCGGAGCGGCACACAGATCATCTGCGTGCGTCGTATCCTGCTCGGACACTCGCTGCCGAGCCCGACCGGCCCAACGGCACCACCCCTCGCCCGTGAGCGCCGGAACAACGTGAGTTCGTCAGTTCGTTGAGCAACAATGGACGCTTTGCGTCACGGCTGAGTGACCTGTTTTGCTTCATCGCTCAACGACGCATTGCAAGACTTGCTGAAACCCCCCTTGACCGCACTAGCGACAGCCCCCTCGTGGGGTGACGTGGCCGTTCGACTGGAGTTGCACGTGGCCGGGCGCATCGAAGACTACGCACTCATCGGAGACATGCAGACCGCTGCCCTGGTCTGCCGGGACGGGACGGTCGACTGGCTGTGCCTGCCCCGCTTCGACTCGCACGCCATCTTCGCCGGCCTGCTGGGCACCGAGGAGCACGGCTTCTGGCGGCTCGGCCCCGCGCACGCCTCCGACCAGCAGCCACCCACCGCCGCCCGGCGCAGCTACCGCGGTGACTCGCTGGTGCTGGAGTCCGAGTGGGACACCCAGCGGGGCACGGTCCGGGTGACCGACTTCATGCCGCCGCGTGACGGCGCCCCGCAGCTGATCCGGATCGTGGAGGGCGTCTCGGGCCGGGTACCGATGCGCTCGGCGCTCCGGATGCGGTTCTCCTACGGCCGGGTGGTGCCGTGGGTGCACAAGCACGACGGGCGCACGGTGGCCGTGGCGGGCCCCGACTCCGTGTGGTTCGACACATCCGCCGAGACCTACGGCAAGTCTCTGACGACGTACGCGGACTTCACGGTCGCCCCCGGTGACCGGATCGCGTTCACGATCTCCTGGCAGCCCTCGCACAAGGAGCCGCCGCCGCTGCCCGAGCCCGAGCAGTCGCTGGAGGCGACGGAGGACTTCTGGCGCGAGTGGGTCGACCACTGTACGTACCACGGTCCCTACCGCGAGGCCGTGATCCGCTCGCTGATCACGCTGAAGGCCCTGACGTACGCCCCGACCGGCGGCATCGTCGCCGCGCCCACCACCTCCCTGCCGGAGGACATCGGCGGCGTCCGCAACTGGGACTACCGCTACACCTGGCTGCGTGACGCGGCGATCACCCTGTCCTCGCTGCTGCGCACCGGCTACCGCGAGGAGGCCCGCGCCTGGCGCGAGTGGCTGCTGCGGGCCGTGGCGGGCGACCCGGAGAACCTGCAGATCATGTACGGCATCGCGGGCGAGCGCGAGCTGGGCGAGGCGGAGCTGGACTGGCTGCCGGGCTACGAGAACTCCGCCCCGGTCCGGGTCGGCAACGGCGCCGCCCACCAGCTCCAGCTGGACGTGTACGGCGAGGTCACCGAGGCCCTGCACCTGGCCCATATGACGGGTCTCGCGCGCAACGACTACGCCTCGCTGCTCCAGCTGAAGCTGATCCGCTACCTGGAGGGCCACTGGCAGGAGCCGGACGAGGGCATCTGGGAGGTGCGCGGCCCGCGCCGCCACTTCGTGCACTCCAAGGTGATGGCCTGGGTCGCGGTCGACCGCACGATCAAGCTGATCGAGTCCGGTGACGCCGACGGCCCGCTGGAGCGGTGGAAGGAACTGCGCGACGACATCCACCGGGACGTGTGCGAGAAGGGGTACGACAAGGAGCGCAACACCTTCACGCAGTCGTACGGCTCGAAGGAGCTGGACGCCTCGCTGCTGCTGATCCCGCAGATGGGCTTCCTGCCGCCGGACGACAAGCGGGTCATCGGCACGATCGAGGCGATCCAGCGTGAGCTGTCCACGTCGGACGGCTTCATCCTGCGCTACCCGACCACCAGCGGCGACGAGAACGTCGACGGTCTGCCCGGCGACGAGGGCGCGTTCCTGGCCTGCTCGTTCTGGATGGCCGACGACCTGGCGATGATCGGCCGCGTGGACGAGGCCCGCAAGCTGTTCGAGAAGCTGCTGTCCCTGCGCAACGACCTCGGTCTGCTGGCCGAGGAGTGGGACCCGCGCCTGCAGCGTCAGGTGGGCAACTTCCCGCAGGCGTTCAGCCACGTGCCGCTGATCGACACGGCGCTGCGCCTGACGGCCTCGGGCGCGTACGGCGGCTGACCGGACCGGACAGCGGATGGGCGCGCCGCCCCGTGTGACGGGCGGCGCGCCGCGTCATACCGGCCTGAGGGCCGTGAGCGTGCGCTCCCCCGCCGGGTCGCCCGCTGTGGCCGGGACCAGGGCTATCTCGTCCAGGCCGGCCTCTGCGTAGGCGTCGATACGGGCGCGGACGGTGCCGGCGTCGCCGACGAGGGCGACCGTGCCCGCGGCCGCCGGCGGCAGGGCCCGCAGCAGGGTGTCCCGGTCGGCGCCCTTGGCGGCCAGTTCGACGACCTCGGCGAGTCCCGCCTCGACGAACATGTCGCTGTAGCCCGGCACGGCGAGATAGCCGACGACGCTGCGCAGGACCTGCGTGAGCGACTCCGGCTCCGGGTCCACGGCGGCGGGCAGCCAGGCGGCCAGCCGGGGCGGTGTACGGCCCGCGCGCTCGGCGGCGGCGAGCATGCGGGCCCGCAGGATGCGGACCTGTTCCGGCGAGACGATGTCGAGCAGCATCCGGTCGGCGTGCGCGACGGCGGTGCCGATCGCGCGCTCGCCGAACGCGGCGACGGTGACCTCGCCCCCGGGCGGCGGCAGCTGGCGCGGGAAGCCGCTGCCGGGCACGATCGGCTCGCCCGGCAGGCTGTCCCACAGCCCGCGCACGGCCGCGGCCGACTCCTCGAGGGCCGCCGCCGGCCGGGTCCGCGGCCGGCCGTGGACGCCCTCGACGACCCGCTTGCTGGACGTGCCGAGGGCCACACCGACGGGCCGGCCGGTGACGGCCGCGGCGGACGCGGCGCCCCGGACGATGGTGAGCGGGTCGCGCACCGACACCGGCACGGGCCCGGCCGTCAGCACGGCCCGCTCGGTGGCCGCGCCGATCGCCGTCGCCAGGACGAACGAGTCCCACGTCGGTCCCTCGCCCGCCCACACCTCCCGGTATCCGAGCCGGTCGGCGAGCATCGCGACCCGCAACGGCTCCTCGACCGGACTGTCGTCCTCCCGCCCTACCGCCACCACGCTGAATTCCATGACCGCGCACGTACCCGGTCGATCACGCCGTAATCCGGAGCGTGATCGGCCCCGTGCCCCGCCGGAGATGTCCGGGAGGCACCCGCGCGGGTAGCGTCCGGCACATGGACAGCGGGACGGACAGCGGTCACGACACGCAGGGCGCCGGGATCACCGTGCAGCGGGCGCTGGAGCTGCCGGGGCTGCGCAGCGGGCTGCCCGAGGTGCTGGCGGGCGCCGACCGGCTCGGACGGTCCGTGCGCTGGGTGCACGCCGGTGAGGTGCCGCACATCGCCTCGCTGCTCAAGGGCGGCGAACTGCTGCTGACCACGGGCTACGGCCTCGGCACCCGCCCGGCCGAACAGCGGGCGTTCGTGCGCACGCTGGCCGAGCGCGGTATCGCGGCCCTGGTGGTGGAGCTCGGTCCGCGCTTCTCACGACTGCCCGCCGCCCTCGTCGACACGGCCCGCTCGGCCGGGCTGCCGCTGGTCCAGCTGCACCGCGAGGTGCCGTTCGTCACGGTCACGGAAGAGGTCCACACCGAGATCGTCAACGGCCACTACGCGCTGCTCCAGCGGGCCGAGGAGGTGCACCGGCGGTGTACCGAGGCCCTGCTGGGCGGTGGCGGGGTGCCCCAAGTGCTGGGCATCCTGGCGGACTTCGGCGGCAATCCCGTCTTCCTGGAGACGGCGGACGGGCAGTTGCTGTACGCCGCCGGGGCCGGTCCCGAGGGCGCGGACCCGCTCCAGGTGTGGGAGGGGCTGCGCGGCCAGCACAAGGACGAGCCGCCGCTGCCGGGCTCGGTCCTGGTGGACGTACCGGGCGGCGGGCCCGGCAGCGGCGGCGTCCGCGGGCGTCTCGTCCTGCTGCCCGTGCGGGCCCCTCTGGCGCCCGTGCACCGGATGGCGGCCGACCGGGCCGCGGGCATCCTGGCCGTGGTGCTGATGCAGGCACGGCAGGAGGAGGAGCTGGCGGCGCGCGGGCGCGGCGATTTCCTCACGGACCTCGCCGAGGGCCGGGTCACGGCGGAGGACGCCCCGGCGCAGGCGCGCGTACTGGGCTTCAGACCCGGCGAGGGCCCGCTGCTGCCGGTGGTGATGCGGCTCCTCGGGGACGCCCTGTCCCCCGGGGGAGGCTGGGCTGTGCTGGCCCGGGCGGTCGCCGAGGAGCTGGCGTCGGTGGGCGTGCCGGTGCTGCTCGGGGTGCGGCCGGTGGAGGGCCGGGTGCCGGTGCTGCTCGGGCTGCGCGCGGAGTCGGAACGGGCGACGGTCGCGGACCGGGTCGCGGCGGCGCTGCGGGCCGGTGTGGAGCGGGCCGGGATGCTGCGGCCGGGCGGGCAGCCGCCGGTGGTGGTCGTGGGGATGGCCGGCGGCTGGACGGCGGCGGCGTCGGGGCTGCGACACGCGGCGGAGACGGCGACCGCGGCCCAGGGCCTGCCGGACCGGCCCTGGTACGACGCCCGCCGGCTGGACATCGACCTGCTGCTGTGGCGGCTGCGCGACCATCCCGACCTGGCCGCCTTCGTCGACCGGGCCCTCGGCCCGCTTCTGGAGCACGACCGGCGCTCCCGGCCGCCGCTGCTGCCCACCCTGGCGACCTACCTCGCCCACGCGGGACGCAAGGCGGAGACCGCCCGGGAGCTCCACCTCAACCGGCAGACCCTGTACAACCGCCTGGCACGCATCGGGGAGTTGCTGGGCACGGACCTCGACGACCCGCAGACGGTACTGGCACTGAGCCTGGCGCTGCGGGCCCGCAGGCACGTCTCCCAGAACGTCAGGTGAGGGGCCGGGGCTGGGTCAACTCGTCGTAGACGCTGAGCACTTGGGCGACGGTCTCGTCCTCGCTCGGCCAGGTGGCGGCCTGCCGGGCGCCCTTCTCCCGCAGCGACTCCCGGCGCTCCGGGTCGCCGAGCAGGCGTACGACGGAGCCGGCGAGCGCCTCCGCGTTGCCGTGCGGGACGACTTCGGCCGCGTCGCCGACGAGTTCGGGAATGCCGCCGACGTCGGTCGCGACGAGCGGCACGCGCGCGTGGAGGGCCTCCTGGGCGAGGACGGAGCGCGCCTCCTCCCACCGGCTCGGGAGCAGCGCGAGGTCGGCGGCGGCGAGCAGGTCGGTGATGTCGTCGCGCCGCCCGATGAGCCGGACGGGCAGCCCCTCGCCCTCGATCCGCTCCTGGAGCTCGCCGCGCAGCGGCCCTTCCCCGGCGATCACGACCAGGGGGACGGGGTCGAGCCGGCGCCACGCGCGCGCGGCGTCCAGCAGCACGTCGTACCCGCGATGCCGCTCCAGGGAGCCGACGGCCATCAGCAACGGCCGCCCGATGGCGCCGAGTTCGGCGCGGACCTTGGGGCGCAGCCCGTCGGGGTCGTCGGGCTCCACGGGCCTGCGGGGGCCGGGCAGCGCGACGGCCGCGAGCCGCGCGTCCCGGGCGCCCGTCCACCGCGCCCGGTCCACGAGCGACGACGTCGTCCCCAGCACGACGCTGGCCGCCTTCACGACCCGCCGCTCCAGCACCCGCAGCAGATGGGCACGCGCCCCGTCGGCGTGCGCCCGGTCGTGCCACGTCACGACCAGCGGAGTACCCACGCGCCGCCCGCTGAGCGCGAGGACCGCGCGGAACGAGGCGTGCAGCCCGTGCGCGTGCACCAGATCGGCGTTGGCGCAGGCCGCCCGCAGGGCCGCCACCGACACCGGGTCGCTGCTGCGCGGCACATGCACGTGATCGGCCCCGACACCGCTGAAGTCATAGGCGCGATCCGCCTCATAGGGGGCGCACACCGTGACCCTCACGCCCCTCGCGACGAGCCCCGCGGCCAGTGAACGCACATGCGCGCTGCTGGCGGCGTTGCCTCCGCCCAGCACCTGCACGGTGCGCAGCGGCGACTGGCCAGGCGGTGAGTGGCTGCTCACGGGGGTCACGTGGGGCCGGGCTCCTGGTTCGGGTCGGGCGGTCACGACGAACGTACAGAACGAACGAGCGCGGGGAACGCACCGCGCGGTTTCCTACGCGTACTCCGCCAAGGATGCCAGCACATATGGGGGTTCCGGGAACGCCGGAACCCCGGCGGCGCGACAGTGGGGCGCGGCATCGGGAGGAATGCGCCGGGCCGGGTCACCCACACGAGTGAAGATGGGGCACGCCTGCCCGACCCTGCGACCGAACGCCAGTGCGCCCTCCCGCTACCTGTCCGCCCGGGCCGTCGCCAGCAGCTCCTCCGCATGTGCCCGGGCCGTCTCGGAGTCCTCCTGGCCGGCGAGCATGCGGGACAGTTCCCGGACCCGGTCCTCCCCCTCCAGCACCTTCACGCCGGAACGGGTGACCGACCCGTCGTTGGTCTTCTCGACCAGCAACTGCCGGTCGGCGAAGGCCGCCACCTGCGGGAGGTGGGTCACGACCACGACCTGCGCGGTCTTCGCCAGACGTGCGAGCCGCCGGCCGATCTCGACCGCCGCCTTGCCGCCGACACCGGCGTCGACCTCGTCGAAGAGATACGTCGGCACGGGATCCGTCCCCGCGAACACGACCTCCACGGCCAGCATCACACGCGACAGCTCACCACCGGACGCCCCCTTGGCGATCGGCCGCGGCGGCGCGCCCGGGTGCGGGGCCAGCAGCAGCTCGACCTCGTCGGCACCCGCGGGCCCGTAAGCGACCGCACGGCCGCCGACCTCGACGCCCTCCGGGTCCTCGGTCTGCCGGATGTCGAACGACACCCGCGCGTGCGGCATGGCGAGCGAGGCCAGCTCGGCGGTCACGGCGGCGGCGAACCGCTCGGCGGCCTCCGCCCGCGCGTCCGTCAAAGCCTGAGCGAGCCCGCCCAGCTCGGACCGCAGCGCGTCCCGCTCGGCGGTCAGCTCCCCGATCCGCTCGTCGTCGCCGTCGAGTTCGGTCAGCCGGGCGGCACTCGTCTCGGCCCAGGCCAGCACGGTGGCGATGTCCTCGCCGTACTTCCGGGTCAGCCCGGTGAGCGCGGCCCGCCGCTCCTCGACGGCCGACAGCCGCAGCGGATCGGCGTCCAGGTCGTCGGCGTACCCGGCCAGGTCCCCCGCCGCGTCACGCAGCAGGATCCCGATCTCCCCGATGCGGTCGGCGAGCGCGGCCAGCGCCGGGTCGTACGACCGTACGGCGTCCAGGGCCCGCTGGCCGCCCGCGACGAGCGTGCCGGCGTCGACGCCCTCGGGGTCCTCCGGATTGCCCGCGAGCGCCGCGTGTGCGGCCGCCGCGGCGGCCGCCAGCGCCTCGGCGTGCCCCAGCCGCTCAGCCTCCTCGGCCAGTTCCACGTCCTCACCGGCCCGGGGCTCGACGGCGGCGACCTCGTCGAGCCCGTAGCGCAGCATGTCGGCCTCCTGGGCCCGTTCCCGCGCACGCGTGGTGATCTCGTCGAGCTCGACGGAGGCGGCCCGCAGCCGCTTGTACGCCTCGCCGTACTTGGCCAGCGGCGCGGCGACGGCGTCGCCCGCGTACCGGTCGAGCGCCTGCCGCTGCCGGGACAGCTTGAGCAGCCCCTGCTGGTCGGTCTGCCCGTGCACGGCCACCAGCTCGTCGGCGAGCTCGGCGAGCACCCCCACGGGCACGCTACGCCCGCCCAGGTGCGCCCGCGAGCGCCCCTCGGCGGAGACGGTACGGCTGATCAGCAGGGCACCGTCGTCGAGCTCGGCCCCGGCCTCCTCGGCGCGTACCGCGGCCGTGGCGTCGTCCGGGACGGTGATCCGACCCTCCACGACCGCCTTCCCGGCCCCGATCCGCACGAGCGCCGGGTCCGCGCGCCCGCCCAGCAGCAACCCCAGGCTGGTGACCACCATGGTCTTGCCCGCACCCGTCTCACCGGTGACAGCGGTGAACCCGGGCGACAGCTCGACCACGGCATCGTCGATCACACCCAGCGACCGTATCCGCATCTCCTCCAACACGGACACGACCTTACGAGGTCCGAGCCAAGGATTGCGACTGGCCCACTCTTGTCACCCACGCGAGTGGAACGTCTAGTGCGGTGCCCCACGCCACCCGGAAACCGGCAGCGCGAACTTCGCCACCAACCGGTCCGTGAAGGACGCGTGATGCAGCCGGGCCAGCCGAACCGGCACAGCGCCCCGCCGGACCTCCACCCTGGCCCCCGCGGGCAACTCCACGGTCCGCCGCCCGTCACACCACAGCACACCCGGCGGAATGTGTGGCAGAACCTCCACAGCCAACACAGAATCCGGCGATGTCACCAGCGGCTTCGCGAACAACGCGTGCGCGCTGATCGGCACCATCAGCAGCGCCTCGACCTCCGGCCACACCACCGGCCCACCGGCCGAGAAGGCGTACGCGGTCGACCCGGTCGGCGTCGCGCACACGATCCCGTCGCAGCCGAACCCCGTGACGGGCCGCCCGTCGATCTCGAGGACGATCTCCAGCATCCGCTCCGCGGACACCTTCTGCACGGCCGCCTCGTTGAGCGCCCAGTCCGTGTGCACGATGTCGCCGTTGCGGTGCACCACGACGTCGACGGTCATCCGCTCCTCGACCTCGTACGCCTTGGTCACCACCCGGTCGACGACCTTGTCGAGGTCGTCCCGCTCGGCCTCCGCGAGGAACCCGACCCGTCCGAGGTTGACGCCGAGCATCGGCACGCCCGACGCCCGCGCGAACTCGGCACCGCGCAGCAACGTGCCGTCGCCGCCCAGCACTATGAGCAGCTCGCACCCGTCGAGGCACTGCGGAGTGGCTTCCTTGACCAGCTCCACCTCGTCCGGCAGCGGCAGGTCACGCGCCTCGGCCGCCAGGACGCGCACGCCGAGGCCTGAGCGCAGCAGCCCCTTCACCACGAGTTCGGCGCTGCGCACGGCGGCGGGCCGCCCCGTGTGGGCGAGCAGGAAAACAGTACGAGCTCGGTTCTCGGTCAACGCGGCCCCTCCGCCACTGCACGGTCGACATCGGCCGGGTCCAGTTCCGGTGCCCCGGCCCGAAGCCACAGAAAGTATTCGACATTCCCCGACGGCCCGGGCAGCGGACTGGCCGTCACGCCCTTCACCCCGAGCCCCAGTCCCCAGGCCTTCTCGGCCACCCCCCGTACCGCTTCGGCCCGCAGCTGGACGCTGCGTACGACTCCCCCGCTGCCGAGGCGCTCCTTGCCCACCTCGAACTGCGGCTTGACCATCATCACCAGATCGGCGTCCGGTTTCACGCACCGCACCAGGGCGGGCAGGACCAGCCCGAGCGGGATGAAGGACAGATCCCCCACGACAAGATCCACAGGCTCCCCATCGATCACTTCAAGCGTCAACTCGCGTACGTTCGTACGGTCCTTGACGGTGACGCGTTCATCGTTTCGGAGGGCCCATGCGAGTTGTCCGTATCCGACGTCCACGGCGACGACGTGGGAGGCGCCCGACCTCAGCAGAACGTCGGTGAATCCGCCGGTGGACGCGCCCGCGTCGAGCGCCCTGCGGCCCTCGACGGCCAGCCCCCGCGGCACGAACGCCGCCAGCGCGCCGGCGAGCTTGTGGCCGCCCCGGGACACGTAGTCGGGATCGCCGTCGTCCTGGGTCACCACGATCGCGGCCGCCGTCTCCACCTGCGTGGCGGACTTGGTCGCGACGGTCTTGCCGACGGAGACGCGCCCAGCGGCGATCAGCTGGCCGGCGTGCTCACGCGAGCGCGCGAGCTTCCGGCGGACCAGCTCCGCGTCGAGACGGCGGCGTGCGACTCCTGCCACGGTGTGTTCAGCTCCTGTGTTCGTACGGCGATCGAGCGGGGTGACCCGAAGGGTCTCGTTGAGGGGTGGTGGTCGGGTGACGGGCGGGAGCCGGAGGTCCCGGGCGGGCGTCGAGCGCGGTGAGCGCGTCGCGCAGCCCTCGGTGTACATCCTCGTACACCTCGATGTGTCCGTCCGTGGCGAGGTGGTCCGCGTCGCCCAGCCGGTCCAGGGACGCGTCCACGTCGGCCACGCCCGTGGGGGTGCGGGGCACCTTCAGGGGCGCGGGGGCGGCGGGGTCGTACTCGGGCTCGGTTTCTTCCCGCACCGGCGTCGCTTCGGGAACTGCGTCGTGCATGCCCCGACGCTACCGCGAACCGCTGCGGTACCGTCGTCGGCGATGGCCACGATCGAGGAGTGCCGCAGCGCACTCGACAAGCTCTCGGACAACATGCAGCGCGCCGAAGGGGACGTCCGCGACGCCGCGTCCCTGGACCGTTCGGTGAGCTGCCACATCACGGACCTGGACGTCACCTTCGTCGGCCGCATGCGCGGCGGGCGGATCCAGGTGCACGAGACCGTGCAGGGACCGCCGCCCGCCAAGGCCGAGATCAGACTCGCCATGGCCGGCGACGACCTGGTGGCCCTGGTCGACGGCGAGCTGAGCTTCGCCAAGGCCTGGGGTTCGGGCCGGGTGAAGCTGCACGCGGGCGTGCGGGATCTGCTCCAGCTCAGGAAGCTTCTGTAGCCACCTTCTCGGCCGCTGCCCCGGCCCGTGCCCGCCGCGCCGCCGGCACCACCAGCGGCGTCCCCGTCTCCGGGTCGTCGATGACCTGGCAGCGCAGCCCGAAGACCTCCTCGACCAGCTCGGCCGTGACGATGTCCCTCGGCGCGCCCTCGGCGATGACGCTCCCCTCCCGCAGGGCGATGAGGTGCGTGGCGTAGCGGGCGGCGTGGTTCAGGTCGTGCAGCACGGCGACGAGCGTGCGCCCCTGCTCCTCGTGCAGCTCCGCGCACAGGTCCAGTACGTCGATCTGGTGCTGGATGTCCAGGTACGTGGTCGGCTCGTCGAGCAGCAGCAGCGGGGTCTGCTGGGCGAGCGCCATGGCGATCCACACCCGCTGGCGCTGACCGCCCGAGAGTTCGTCGACGTAGCGCTCGGCGAGTTCGGCGACGCCCGTCTGCCGCATGGACTCCTGGACGACGCGCTCGTCGTCGGCCGACCACTGGCGCAGGATTCCCTGGTGCGGGTAGCGGCCGCGGCCCACCAAGTCGCCGACGGTGATGCCGTCGGGCGCGATGGACGACTGGGGCAGCAGACCGAGGGTCCGGGCGACCTTCTTCGCGGGCATCGACTGGATGACCTGGCCGTCGAGCAGCACCCGGCCCTCGCTGGGCTTGAGCATCCGCGACAGTGCCCGCAGGAGCGTCGACTTGCCGCACGCGTTGGGGCCGACGATCACGGTGAAGGAGTTGTCGGGTATCTCCACCGACAGCTGCTCGGCGATCACCCGCTGGTCGTAGGCGAGGGTGACGTTCTCGGCGGACAGACGGTTCACAGTGCTCCTTTGGTTCTTGCTCATATCCGGCCCGCCCTGCGCTCGGTGACCAGCAGCCACAGCAGATAGACACCGCCGAGCACGCCGGTGACCACGCCCACGGGCAGCTGCTCGGCGCCGAACGCCCGCTGCGAGAGCCAGTCGGCGGTGACCAGCAGGGCCGCGCCCATGCACAGGGAGGGCAGCAGGTTCGGGCCGGGCGAACGGGTCAGGCGCCGGGCCAGCTGCGGCGCGGTGAGCGCGACGAAGCTGACGGGACCGGCGGCGGCGGTCGCGGACGCGGTGAGCAGCACGGCCGCCACCATCAGCAGCAGACGCACCCGCTCCACCCGGACCCCGAGGGCGTACGACACGTCGTCGCCCATCTCCATCATCCGCAGCCCGCGCGCGTTGCAGAGGGCGAGCGGCACGAGCACGGCGCACAGCCCGAGCAGCGGCCACACCTGGTCCCAGTCACGGCCGTCGAGCGAACCGGTCATCCACACGACCGCGCGGGCCGCGTCCACGATGTCGGACTTGGTGAGCAGATAGCCGTTGACCGCGGTGACGATCGCGGAGACGCCGATGCCGACCAGCACCAGCCGGTAGCCGTGCACACCCCGCTTCCAGGCGAGCACGTAGATCGCGAGCCCGGTCACCAGGCCGCCCACGAGCGCGCCCAGGGCTATCTGGCTCGCGTCCCCGGAGAACAGCACGATCATCGTGAGCGCGCCGGCCGTCGCTCCCTGCCCGAGGCCGAGTACGTCCGGACTGCCCAGCGGATTGCGGGAGATGGACTGGAACAGCGCGCCGCCCAGTCCGAGCGAGGCGCCGACCAGCAGTCCGACCAGGACCCGCGGCAGCCGCAGCTCGTTGACGATGAACTCCTGGCCTTCGTTGCCCTGGCCGAACAGCGTCCGCAGCACATCGGCGGCCGGGATCGGGAAGTCTCCGGTGCCGATGAGCACGACACTCGCCGTGAGCGCCGCGGCCAGCAGGAGGAGCACGACGACGAAGGCCCGCACGTCCAGGCGTATCGAGAGCCCGCCGGGGGACCTCACAGCACGGTTGGTGGTCTTCACAGCTGCGCCGTCCTCCGCCGTCGTACGAGATAGATGAACACCGGTCCGCCGAGGATCGCGGTCACGATGCCCACCTGGAGTTCCGCCGGCCGGGCCACGATCCGGCCGACGACATCGGCGCCGAGCAGCAGCACGGGCGACAGGATCGCCGCGTACGGCAGGATCCAGCGCAGGTCGGGCCCGGTGAAGGAGCGCACCACGTGCGGCACCATCAGCCCGACGAACACGATCGGCCCGCAGGCGGCGGTCGCGGCCCCGCACAGCACGGTCGCGGCCAGCATGGACAGTGCCCGGGTCCGGTTCAGGTTGGCGCCGAGCGCCTTGGCGGTGTCGTCGCCCATGGCCATGGCGTTGAGCGGCCGGGCCAGGGCCAGCGCCAGGACCGTCCCGGCCAGCAGGAACGGCAGGACCTGACTGATGGTCGAGTCGGTCGCCGAGGACAGCGAACCGACCGTCCAGAACCGCATCTTGCCGAGCGCCGCGTCGTCCATGATCATCACGGCCTGGAGGTAGCCGTAGAGCGCGGCGCTGATCGCCGTACCGGCGAGCGCGAGCCGCACCGGCGTCGCGCCCCGGCTGCCGCCGAGGAACCAGACCAGCGCCCCGACCGCGGCCGCGCCGAAGAACGCGAACCAGACGTACCCATTGAGCGAGGTGACCCCGAGAAACGTGATCGCCGTGACGACCGCGGCGGATGCTCCGGCGTTGATGCCGAGCAGTCCGGGATCGGCGAGCGGGTTGCGCGTGAGCGCCTGCAGGACCGCGCCGGCCAGACCGAGGGCGGCCCCGGCGAGCAGCCCCAGCACG
Source organism: Streptomyces sp. NPDC041940 (assembly GCF_055589465.1). NCBI lineage: Bacteria > Bacillati > Actinomycetota > Actinomycetes > Kitasatosporales > Streptomycetaceae > Streptomyces > Streptomyces sp. NPDC041940. The sequence goes on along the minus strand of NZ_JBVJBP010000026.1, from coordinate 5,126 downwards.
GTCCGGGACATCCGCTCGGCGACGACGACATCGCCGTACGTCCCCGAGTCCTCGAACAGACCGTGCCAGACCTGCCCGAGGGACAGCTCTTTCGCTCCGATCGCGATACTCGCCAGCGCGACGAGCACCAGGATCGCGACGGCCAGGACCAGCCCAAAGGCTCGTACCACCCGTCGAGTCGGGGGCGCGGGGGCGGTCTCCGCGCGCTGTTCCGGGGGACTCTCGACCAACACGCAGGTTAGGTTAGCCTACCCTGCTATTCGATCACGATTTCGGATCCAGACCGCGGCCCCTCGGACCCACGCACGGCCGTAGCGTGCCCGCGCAGGGCGGTTCCCAACCGGTGCTCAGAGGCCCAGCTTTGCCAGCGCCTTCCCTCCGTCCAGCTCGCACACACCCTCACCGGCAGCCGTCCACGCCGCCGCACACAGCGCGCGCAGCCCGTCCAGCGCCCCGCCGTCCCCCTCGAGCTCCAGCACCTCCGCGCCGGCCGTCGCCGTCCAGCCTCCGCACCGGAAGCCGCCGTCCAGCGCCTCGATGTCCGGCTGACCGCTGAGCATCCCCCGCAGATCGGCGTCCACAAACGTCGGCCGGTGCTGCGGCGGCGCGGCCAGCAGCTGCGCACCGTCGGTGACCCCGGTCAGGACGAGCAGCGAGTCGACGTCCCCGTTGAACGCGCCCTCGATGTCGGTGTCCAGCCGGTCCCCCACCACGAGCGGCCGCTTCGCCCCGGTCCGCAGGATGGTCTCCCGGTGCATCGGGGGCAGCGGCTTCCCCGCGACCTGCGGCTCGGCGCCCGTGGCGATCCGGACGACCTCCACCGCCGCGCCGTTGCCCGGCGCGATCCCGCGCCCGCTCGGAATCGTCAGGTCGGTGTTGGAGGCGAACCACGGCACACCGCGCGCGACCGCGTAACTGGCCTCCGCGAACCGGCCCCACGGCAGGTCGGGCCCGCCGAACCCCTGCACCACCGCCGCCGGATCGTCGTCCGCCGACTCGACGGGCACGAGCCCGCGCTCGCGCAGCGCCACCCGCAGCCCCTCCCCGCCGATCACCAGCACCCGGGCGCCCCGCGGCACCTGCTCACTGATCAGCCGCGCGACCGCCTGCGCCGAGGTGATGACGTCGTCCGCGCCCGTCGGTATCCCCAGCTCGGTCAGATGCGCGGCCACGGTGTCCGGAGTCCGCAGCGCGTTGTTCGTGACGTACGCGAGCCGCATCCCCCCTGCCCGCGCCTCGGCCAGCGACTCGACGGCGTACGCGATCGCGCTCCCGCCCGCGTACACGACCCCGTCCAGATCGAGCAGCGCCGTGTCGTACGCCTCGCCCAGGGCCTGCCCACTGCCCTCGGGCCTCGTCCTGACGCTCCGGCTCATCCCGCATCGCTCCTCGTTCGACGGCTTTCCCCCGATCATCCCCCATGCCACCGACACCCGTACGATGCCGGGATGAACACAGCAGGTCACTCGGAGGCAACGGAGCACCGAGGCCTGGAACTCACCCCGTTCCGAGGCCTTCGTTACGACCCCGACCGGGTCGGCAGCCTTGCCGCCGTGACATCTCCGCCGTACGACGTCGTGGTGCGCCCCGACGGTCTGCACCACCTCGAGTCCTCCGACCCGCACAACATCGTGCGCCTGATCCTGCCGCAGGCCGCCACGCCCAGCGCCCGCAACGAACAGGCCGCCGAGACCCTGCACCGCTGGCTCTCCGAGGGCGTCCTGGCCACCGACCCGGAACCCGGCCTCTACGTCTACGAGCAGCGGGACGGCGACGGCATGCTGCAACGCGGCATCATCGGCGCCCTGCGCGTGTCGGACCCCGCCGAGCAGGTGGTGCTGCCGCACGAGGACGTCATGCCGCACATCATCGCCGACCGCGCGGCCCTGATGCGGGCCACCTCCGCGAACCTCGAGCCCCTCCTGCTGACCTACCGCGGCGACGGCCCGACAACGGCCACGGCGGACCTGATCGAGCGCACCGCCGACCGGCCGCCCCTGCTCTCCACCACCACGGAGGACGGTTTCAGCCACCGCCTGTGGTCCGTGACCGCGCCCGCCGACCTGGCCGCGATCCAGACCGACCTGGCCCGTCACCAGGCCCTCATCGCCGACGGCCACCACCGCTGGGCGACCTACCGCCGGCTCCGCACGGAACACCCCTCCCCCAGCCCGTGGGACCACGGCCTGGTCCTCCTGGTCGACACGGCCCGCTACCCCCTCCGGGTCCGCGCCATCCACCGTCTCCTCCACGACCTGCCGGTCGACCGGGCCGTGGCGGCCCTGCACGGCCTGTTCCGGGTACGCCGCCTGGTGGCCCCCCTGCCCGAGGCCCTCGAGGTTCTGGCGGACGCGGCCTGCGAGGGCAACGCGTTCCTGCTGGCCGGCGACGGTTCCTTCCATCTCGTCGACCACCCGGACCCGGATCTCCTGGCCCGTACGATCCCCGCCGACCGCCCCGAGGCCTGGCGCACCCTCGACGCGACGGTCCTGCACGCCACGCTCCTCGAACACGTCTGGCACATCCCCGAGGACTCCCCCGCCCACATCGCCTACATCCACGACACGGCCGCCACGGTCGCCAAGGCGGAACGCGACGGCGGTACGGCCGTCCTGATGCACCCGGTCCGCGAGGAGGTCGTCCGCGACCTGGCCCGCCAGGGCGTGACGATGCCGCGCAAGTCGACGTCGTTCGGCCCGAAGCCGGCATCGGGCCTGGTACTGCGCACGCTGGACCTCTGAAACAAAAAGAAGGGGGCGGATCCCCACCGGGATCCGCCCCCTTCCACCGGACGTCAGTCCTTCTCCTCCTCCTCGGAGGAGTCCCCGCCGTCGCTCACGTCGTCGGTGTCGCTCTCGTCATCGGTGACGACGTCGACGAACTCCACACCGTCCAGCTCGGCGAGCCGGTCCGACGCGTCCGTGCTGCCGTCCCGGTCGGCCTCCACGGCCTTCGCGAACCACTCCCGCGCCTCGCTCTCCCGCCCGGCGGCGAGCAGCGCGTCGGCGTACGCGTACCGCAGCCGCGCGGTCCACGGCTGCACGGAGTTGGCGGCCAGCTCGGGGCTCTGCAGCGTCACGATGGCCGCGTCCAGCTGCTCCATGTCACGCCGCGCACCGGCGGCGACGAGCCGCATCTCGACCTGTCCGGCCTTGTCGAGCTTGTGCACCTCGGGGGCGCCGGCCATGTCCAGCGCCTTCTCCGGCCGCCCGAGCCCACGCTCGCAGTCGGCCATGACGGGCCACAGATCGATGTTCCCGGTCATCCGCTTGGCGGCCCGGAACTCGGCCAGCGCCTCGCCGTACTTCTGGTTGGCGTACGCGGCGAACCCGGCGGCCTCACGCACGGCGGCGACACGCGACGCCAGCCGCAGCGCGACTCGCGAGTAGCCGTAGGCGCCCTCGGGGTCCTCGTCGAGGAGCCGAGCGACCATCATCAGGTTCCTGGCGACGTCGTCCGCGAGCGTCTTCGGCAGGCTCTGCAGTTCCTGCCGTACGTCCTTGTCGATCTCTTCGCCGGTGACGTCCTCGGGGATCGGCAGCCGCTTGATCGGCTCCCTGTCCCGCTCCCGCTCCTCACGGAACCGGCCGGCGCCACGCCGGTCGTCGCGCCGGTCGTCGCGCCCACGGAAACCACCACGGTCACGGTCACCGCCCTCGCGCCGGAAACCGCGATCGCGATCGTCCCGCCGCGGCCCACGACCGCCACGGTCGTCGCGCCCGGCACGGTCGTCGCGCCCACGGAAGCCGCCACGCTCGCTGCGATCACCACGGTCGCCGCGGTGGTCGTCGCGCCGGAAATCGCTCCGCTCGCCGCGCGGAGCGTCGTCGCGACGGAAGCCACCACGCCCGCCTCGACCGGCGTCGTCCCGACGGAAACCGCCACGCTCCCCGCGGTCGTCCCCACGGCGCTCGTCACGACGGTCGTCGCGCCTGTCATCACGCCTGTCATCGCGGCGGAAACCACCGCGGTCGTCACGCCGGAACCCGCCGCGGTCACGATCGTCACCACGGGAGCCACGGTCCCGGTCGTCACCACGGAAGTTGCGGTCCCGGTCGTCGCGACGCTCTCCGCGGTCGTCGCGCCGCGGGAACCCAGCACGGTCGCCATCACGACGGTCGTCACGCCTGTCGTCACGTCGGAAACCACCGCGCGGACCACGGTCGTCTCCACGACGGACATCGCCCCGGCGGTCGTCGCGCCGGCCGTAGCCACCGCCACGGTTGTCGTCGCGACCACGGCTGTCGTCGCGCCTGTCGTCCCGACGGTCATCGCGCCTGTCGTCACGCCGGAAGCCACCACGGTCCCGATCGTCGCGGCGCTCTCCACGGTCGTCGCGCCGGAAGGCGGGACGGTCACCGCGGTCGTCGCGCCGGAAGCCACCACGGTCGCGGTCGTCCCTGCGCGGTCCCCGGTCACGGTCGTCGCGCCGGCCGAACCCACCGCCACGGTTGTCGTCACGACCACGGCTGTCGTCGCGACGATCGTCACGCCGGAAGCCACCGCGCTCACCGCGGTCGGCACGATCGCCTCGGTCACCTTCACGACGGCCGAAGCCACCACGGTCGTTGTCACGACGGTTGTTGTCGCGACGGAAGCCCCCACGGTCTCCACGGTCCCCGCGCTGACCGCCGCGGTCGCTCCGGTCCCCCTCCCGTCGCCGCTGGTCGCGCTCCGGTCGGTCGTCGGGAGAGTTGGTGGACATGGTGACTCCTGTCTTCGGTACCGCAAGTCATTCTCGCGCAGCCGGCCACCCGGTGCGCACCGCAAAATAAAAAAGGACCCTTGGCCCCAGCTGAACGCTGGGACCAAGGGTCCTTTCCAAAGATTGTTCGGCGGCGTCCTACTCTCCCACAGGGTCCCCCCTGCAGTACCATCGGCGCTGTAAGGCTTAGCTTCCGGGTTCGAAATGTAACCGGGCGTTTCCCCTACGCTATAACCACCGAAACCCTAATGGTTTCGAGCGAACAAGCACACTCTTTAATTGTTTGTTCTGCTCGAAAGCCGACAACTGTTCGTTGTCTCAGAACTAACACAGTGGACGCGAGCAACTGAGGACAAGCCCTCGGCCTATTAGTACCGGTCAACTCCACACGTTACCGTGCTTCCATATCCGGCCTATCAAC
>NZ_JBVJBP010000025.1:141250-157626 GCF_055589465.1 Streptomyces sp. NPDC041940 | reverse complement strand
ATCAACATATCTGGCGTTGACTTTTGGCACGCTGTTGAGTTCTCAAGGAACGGTCGCTTCCTTTGTACTCACCCTCTCGGGCTTTCCTCCGGGCTTCCCTTCGGTGTTCCAAACTCTATCAGTGTTTTTCCGACTCCCTGACCACCGTCCTGCAGGCACGCAGAAGATGACCCCGAGATAGGATCTGACAAGTTTGGGTGCTGCCAGGCACGGACACGATGTTGTGTCGCTCAGCCCCAGGCAGGAGTACGACTGTACACGCGGCCGCCGAGGGCGTGCAAATCCATTTACGGTATGGTCTAGACCACTCCGGGGTCCCCGCGCGGAACCGGCACTTCAGGTGACATACCCTGCTGAACAGTGTGCCGCCCGGTACCGACAGGGACGGCCCATAACGATCTCCACCCCTGGGAGGCTTCCCATGACCACCGTGACGTCCCCGCTTGCAGGACGCGCCATCGGACTGGCAGCCGTGCCGGATCCCGTCTTCTCCGGGGCCATGGTCGGCCCGGGCACAGCGATCGACCCCGTACGTGAGCCTTCCGAGGCCGTCTCACCCGTGGACGGCGTCATCGTCTCCCTGCACCCGCACGCGTTCGTCGTCGTCGACGAGAGCGGACACGGCGTGCTCACGCACCTCGGTATCGACACGGTGCAGCTCAACGGCGAGGGTTTCGAGCTGCTGGTGAACAAGGGCGACACCGTCAGGCGCGGTCAGGGCATCGTGCGCTGGAACCCGGCTGCCGTGGAGGCCGCCGGCAAGTCCGCGATCTGCCCGATCGTGGCGCTGGAGGCCACGGCAGAAGCCCTCTCCGATCTTCGTATCGACGGCGACGTGAAGGCCGGCGACAGTCTCTTCCTCTGGAAGTGACGCCAGTGCCGTCGCATGACGGCGAGTAGGACAACCAACACGGCGGCGGGAGCCGCCGCACTATCGGAGACGGGTGAGATGGAGACAACGCTGCGAGGCGTCGGCGTGAGCCACGGTGTGGCGATCGGCGAGGTTCGGCATATGGGAACGGCGGTGCTGGAACCGCCTGCGAAGCAGATCCCGGCGGACGAGGCGGAGCGTGAACAGGGGCGCGCCCGCAAGGCCGTGGAGGCTGTGGCGGCCGACCTGATGGCGCGCGGCAATCTGGCGGGTGGCGAAGCCCAGGCAGTGCTCGAGGCGCAGGCCATGATGGCCCAGGACCCCGAGCTGATGGTCGACGTGGAACGGCGGATCGCTGTCGGCAGCACGGCCGAGCGCGGGGTGTACGACGCGTTCGCCGCGTACCGCGAGCTGCTGGCGGGCGCCGGTGAGTACCTCGCCGGCCGCGTGGCCGACCTCGACGACGTGCGGAATCGAATCGTCGCCCGTCTGCTGGGCGTGCCGATGCCGGGTGTTCCCGACAGCGACGAGCCCTACGTCCTTGTCGCGCGTGACCTCGCGCCTGCCGATACCGCGCTGCTGGACCCGACTCTGGTGCTCGGCTTCGTCACCGAGGAGGGCGGTCCGACCAGCCACAGCGCGATTCTGGCGCGGGCGCTCGGGGTGCCGGCCGTGGTGGCGCTGCCGGGTGCCGGCGAGCTCGCCGAAGGCACGATGATCGCCGTCGACGGCAGCACGGGTGAGATCTTCGTGGACCCGAGTGCGGACAAGAAGGCTGAGCTCGAGGCCGCGGCCGCCGCGCGCAGGGCCGCGCTGGCGGCCTCGACCGGGCCCGGTGCCACGGCAGACGGTCACAAGGTGCCGCTGCTGGCGAACATCGGCGGTCCTGCGGATGTGGAGGCCGCAGTCGACGCCGGTGCCGAGGGCGTCGGTCTCTTCCGTACCGAGTTCCTCTTCCTGGACGACAGCAAGCAGGCGCCGTCCGAGGAGAAGCAGGTCGAGGCGTACCGGCAGGTGCTCGAGGCGTTCCCCGAGGGGCGTGTCGTGGTGCGGGTGCTGGACGCGGGTGCTGACAAGCCGCTCGACTTCCTCACTCCGGCCGACGAGCCGAACCCGGCGCTCGGCGTGCGGGGTCTGCGGACGCTTCTCGACCACCCTGACGTGCTGCGCACGCAGCTGACCGCGCTCGCCAAGGCCGCGGAAGGGCTGCCGGTCTATCTCGAGGTCATGGCCCCGATGGTGGCGGACCGCACGGATGCCCGGGCCTTCGCGGACGCGTGCCGTGAGGCTGGGCTGCAGGCGAAGTTCGGCGCGATGGTGGAGATCCCGTCGGCCGCACTGCGGGCCCGCTCGATCCTGCAGGAGGTCGAGTTCCTGTCGCTGGGGACGAACGACCTGGCGCAGTACACCTTCGCCGCCGACCGTCAGGTGGGTGCGGTCTCCCGACTGCAGGACCCGTGGCAGCCCGCGCTGCTCGACCTGGTGGCACTGTCCGCCGAGTCGGCGAAGGCCGAGGGCAAGAGCTGTGGTGTCTGCGGTGAGGCCGCGTCCGACCCGCTGCTCGCTTGTGTCCTGGCTGGCCTTGGCGTCACCTCTCTTTCGATGGGCGCGGCGTCGATTCCCTACGTCCGGGCGACGCTGGCGAAGTACACGCTGGCGCAGTGCGAGCGGGCGGCTGCGGCGGCTCGGGCTTCGGACAGTGCCGAGGACGCGCGCAGCGCGGCGCAGGCGGTGTTGTCCGGCGAGTAGGCCGGGCTTGGTCGGCCTATGACTGTCCGGGAGGGGCGCTCCATTCACGTGGGGCGCCCCTCCCGCGTTTCAGTGGTTGTGCCCCCGTGCGGGCTTCTCCTCCCCGAGGTCGGGCGGCTCGCAGTAGTCGACGTTGGATTCCGGGGAGATGAGATCGCCGGACTCGACGTCGGTGCAGTAGGCGTCGAAGACCTCTCCCGCGGTGAGGGGGTCGAGTCCGTAGGCGCGCAGGCGCCAGCCGTAGACACGGTCGGGCCTGGCTGGGGCACTGGCGCGGATGACGAGTCCACCGGGGCTTTCGGTGGCCAGGCCGAGGGCCAGGACCGTGGTGAACTCGAGGGCTTCGGTCTCGTCCAGCTTCAAGGTGCCGCTCGTGTCGGCGGCGTGGAGTGCGGCGATGAGGGTTTCGGGCGGTCCGGTGACGCTGCAGACGAGGTGCCGTTCGCCGGGTGGGGCCGTGTCGAGGATGCGGACGAGGAGGTCCGAGGCCCGGGCAAAAGCGGTGCGTCCGAGGTCCTCGCCGCAGGACGTGCAGGCGCCCAGGCGAGCGAGGAGTGTGGTCGCGTACTCCCAGGTGGCCTGCCGCACGCCCTCGTCGACGAGGGCCGCCAGGAGGTCGGCCAGAGGCTGGCCCTCGTACGGGAGAGTCGGGCCTGTCACCGCGAGTTGGGCCGTGAAGCGGGTGCGGCTCGAAGGGTTGTCGGGGTCCAGGCTCTTCTGCGTGCAGAACTCGGCGTACTCCTCGGGGTCGAAGAGGGCCACCGTGGTGTGGCTGCCCTGGAGGGTCCGTGTCCTGAGGAGGGCCTCGACCTGTTTGAGGTAGGTCGCGTGGTCGTCGAATGTGAAGCTGCGGTAGCAGCCCATGGCTCGGAAGTCGTGCTCGTCGGTCAGCAGGCCGATGGTGCCGGCGATTTCGCGGCGCAGGACGCGTCGCATGGTCCGGCTGTCGGTGTGCGCCATTGTCTTTCCCCCTGTGCGCAGTCGATCAATGCTCACTCACAGTAATCGACGGCACTGACAACGAGGGGTGATGAAGGCGGGCGGCCACTGAAATCGCAGGTCAGCGCGCTTCAGCCGCGCTCTCCGTCAGCGGGCGTGGTGACGGGAAGTAGCTCGAAGTGGCGTGGACGGTTTCGCTCAGGCCCGTTTGCGGGCGATGTCCTCGTAGAAGGTCAGGAGGTCGAGGTTGTCGATGGAGCCCGGGTTGACCGCCTTCTCCAGTGGGGTGCCTTGGAGGAGGCGTTTGACCGGGACCTCGATGCGCTTGCCGGTGAGGGTGTGCGGGATGCCGGGTACCTCGATGATCTCGTCGGGGACGTGGCGCGGCGAGAGCTGTTCGCGGATGGTCTGCTTGATGCGCTTCAGCAGGTCCTCTTCGAGGGCTGCTCCGGGGGCCAGGTGCACGAACAGGGGCATCCAGTAGCCGCCGTCGGGCTGCTCGATGCCGATGACCAGGGACTCCCTGATTTCCGGGAGGCGCTCCACGGCTTCGTAGATGTCGGCGGATCCCATGCGTACGCCCTGGCGGTTGAGCGTGGAGTCGGAGCGGCCGTGGATGACGACGGATCCGTGGGAGGTGACGGTGATCCAGTCGCCGTGCCGCCATACGCCGGGGTAAGTGTCGAAGTAGCTGTCGTGATAGCGGCTGCCGTCGGGGTCGTTCCAGAAGTGGATCGGCATCGACGGCATGGGGTTGGTGACCACCAGTTCGCCGACCTCGTCGACGAGGGGGCTGCCGCTCGGGTCCCAGGCCTGCAGGTCGGTGCCGAGACAGGGGGCCTGGAGTTCGCCGACGTGGACCGGCAGGGTCGGTACGGCTCCGGCGAAGCACGAGCACACGTCCGTGCCGCCGCTGACGGAGGCGATCCACAGGTCGTCGCGGACCTCGTCGTGGAGCCAGCGGAAGCCGTCGGGCGGCAGGGGCGAGCCCGTGGTGGCGACGCACTGGACGGTGGAGAGGTCGAAGTCGCGGGACGGGTGCACACCGGCCTTGCGGCAGGCCATGACATAGGCGGCCGAGGTGCCGTAGAGGGTGGCCCGCGTGCGTTCGGCGATCCGCCACTGGGCGCCGGTGTCCGGGTAGCCGGGGCTGCCGTCGTAGAGGACGATCGTGGTGCCGGTGAGCAGGCCGGAGACGAGGAAGTTCCACATCATCCAGCCGGTCGACGTGTACCAGAAGAAGCGGTCCTCGGGACCCAGGTCGCAGTGCAGGCCGAGTTGCTTGAGGTGCTCGACCAGGATGCCGCCCTGGGACTGGACGATGGCCTTGGGCAGGCCTGTCGTGCCGGAGGAGTAGAGCACCCACAGGGGGTGGTCGAAGGGCACCTGCTCGAAGACGGGGTTCGTGTCGGCGGAGGTGAGGGCCGACCAGTCGAGGGCCCCTTCGGGTGCTTCGGTGCCGAGGAGGGGGATGTGGACGACGGCGCGCAGGGTGGGCAGTTCGCGGCGCAGTTCGGCGACGGTGTCGCGTCGGTCGTGCTCCTTGCCGCCGTAGCGGTAGCCGTCGACCGTGAAGAGCACGACGGGTTCGATCTGCTGGAAGCGGTCGAGGACGCTGCGGGCGCCGAAGTCGGGCGCGCAGGAGGTCCAGACGCCGCCCACGGCGGCTGTGGCGAGGAGAGCGACCACTGCTTGAGGGACGTTGGGGAGGTAGCCGCTGACGCGGTCTCCGGGGCGTACGCCGAGGGCGCGCAGTTCGGCGGCCAGGGAGCCGACCTGGCGGCGTAGCTCGGCCCAGGTGACGGGGCGTGGTTCGTGCGTCTCATCGACGTACAGGAGGGCCGGTTCGTCCGCGCGGGTGTCGACCGCGCGCAGGGCGTGTTCGGCGTAGTTGAGGGTCGCCCCGGGGAACCACTGGGCGCCCGGCATCGCCCGGTCGGCGAGCACGCGCGTGTACGGGGTCGAGAAACGAACGTCGAACCAGTCGGTGACGGCTTTCCAGAAGGCGTCCAGGTCGTCGACGGACCAGCGCTGGAGAGCCGCGTAGCCGCCCTCGGCGGGGGCCCCGTGGTGCTCGGCGGCCCAGGCCTGGAACCTGGTGATCCGTGCCCGGTCGATGCGCTCGGGGTCTGGCTGCCAGAGCGGCTGGGGACTAGCGGTCGACATGGTCGGCTCCCGGACTGTGCGCGTCGTGTGCGTCCTCCGCGCACGGGCTGGGGTGTGCGCGTGACGCGGCTGGCACGGACAATGCCATGTGATCGACTTCGGCACCAGGGTGCGTCCCACATAGTCCGCCTCGTGAAGATGTGGTCCTGACACGGGTGAACGGCAGTTGAACGCCACGCCTGCGTGGCGCGGTCAATGGCAGGGTGAGCAGCATGAACGGTCGTGACCTGGTGCGTTCGGTGAAAGCGGTGGGTTCGGTGGGGGCGGCGCAGGGTGTGCGTACCGTACGAGCAGCGTGGCGCAGGCGGCGGGCCGACGCCACCGGGCTTCCGTCGCGCGGGGCGGAGCGTGCGCGCGTGCCCGGGCCCGTCCAGGAGGTGGAGCCGGGGCCGGGGGGCGGTGTGGTCCGGTTCAGCCGGTCGGAGCTGCGGATTCTCGTCGCCGTGAACGGGGCCGTCTTCTGGGGCTGGGACGGGGCGGAGCCCGAGCCGTCGTACGCGCTGGCCGGCCGCTGTCCGGAGCCCGACCCCCGGGCGGTGCTGGAGCCGGACAAGGACGGCGGCTGGCGGGTGGTGGCCGAGCGGGTGACGGTCGTCGTCTCGCGGCACGGCGCGGTGGAGGTGCTCACGCCCGGTGGCGTGACGCTGCGGCGTGATCTGCCGCCGCGGTGGTGGGAGCCGGTCGGTGGCGGTCCGGCGCGGTGGTCGCAGCGGTCGGAGGTGGCCGCCGACGCGCGCTTCTTCGGCCTGGGTGGACGTGCCGCAGGTCCGCGCCTGCCGGACGGGACGTACCGGCTGTGGAACACCGACCCCGGCCACGCCTTCGCGCCGGGCGACGACCCCCTGTACATCACGATGCCGGTGCAGCTGGTGGTGTCCGACGGCGGTACGCATCTGGCGTTCCACGACAGTTCGTGGGACGGCACGGTGACGCTGCGCGAGGGCGAGGAGGGCGCGGGGTCCGGGCACGACCGCGGCGGGACGAGCGAGCTGCGGATGGACGGCGGTCCGCTGCGCTGCTGGGTGATGGTGGGCACCCCCGCGCGCGTGCTGCTCGCCTGGGCCTCGCTCACCGGGGCGCCCGCACTGCCGCCCGCGTGGGCGCTCGGCCACCAGCACGCGCGGTGGGGGTTCGGCAGCGAGCAGGAGGTGCGGCAGATCCTCGCCGGCTACGTGGAGCACGGCCTGCCGCTCGACGCCGTGCACCTGGACATCGACCACCTCGACGCGCATCAGGTGTTCACCGTCGACCAGGACCACTTCCCGAAGCTGCCCGTTCTGGCCGAGGAACTCCGGCGGGACGGCATCCGGATGGTGTCGATCGTCGACCCGGCCGTCAAGGCCCTGCCCGGCAATGCCGTGTACGACGGCGGGACGGCCGAGGACGCGTTCGTGCGGGACGCGTCGGGGCAGGTCGTGCAGGGAGTCGTGTGGCCCGGGGAGGCGGTGTTTCCCGACTTCACGCACGCGCGTGTGCGGGAGTGGTGGGGCGGCCTCTACGAGGAGCGGCTCGCGCAGGGGTTCGCGGGTTTCTGGCACGACATGAACGAGCCCACGTCGTTCACCGCGTTCGGGGAGTCGACGCTGCCGCGTTCGGCGCGGCACTCCCTGGAGGGGCGAGGTGGTGATCATCGTGAGGCGCACAACGTGTACGCGTTGTGCATGGCCCGGGCGGGCTTCGAGGGACTACGGAAACTCGCGCCCCAGGAGCGGCCGTTCCTGTTCTCCCGCTCGGGGTGGGCCGGTATGCAGCGCTACGGGGGCACGTGGTCGGGGGACGTGGCCACCGGCTGGCCCGGGCTGCGGGCGTCCTTGGCGCTGGTGATGGGGCTCGGGCTGTGCGGCGTTCCGTACTCGGGGCCGGACATCGGAGGCTTCGACGGGGATCCTTCGCCAGAGCTGTACCTGAGGTGGTTCCAGCTGGGCGCGTATCTGCCGCTGTTCCGTACGCACGCGAGTCTGCGGGCGGGGCGCAGGGAGCCCTGGGAGTTCGGTCCCGAGGTGCTGGAGCACGCGCGCGTGGCGCTGGTCGAACGCCGGCGGCTGCTGCCGTACTTCATGACGCTGGCGCATCTGGTGCGGCGTACCGGAGCGCCGTACGTACGGCCCCTGTGGTGGGCTGCGCCGGAAGACCGGACGCTGCGTGACTGCGAGGACGCCTTCATGCTGGGCGACAGCCTGCTGGTGGCGCCGGTGCTGGACCCTGGCGCGGACCGGCGTGCGGTGCAGCTGCCGCGAGGACGCTGGTACGACACGGTGACGGAGCAGGCGTACGAGGGGCCGGCGCAGGTGCTTGTCGACGCCCCGCTGTCGCGCATCCCCGTGTTCGCGCGCGCGGGTGCCGTTCTTCCCGTACTCGGGGAGGACGGGGAGCTCGCACTGGAGGTGTGGGCGCCCGCCCGCGGACGGACCGGGGGCGGGCTGGTCGTGCCGGACGGGGGCGAGGGGTGGGACGAGCCGGAGATCGAGCGGTACACCGCTCGGTGGACGGGCTCGCGGTTGGTCGTCGAGCGGGAGGGTGAGGACGGCAGGAGCAAGCCGTCCTGCCCGGTGCGCGTCCGCGGTGCCGGGGAACGCTGAGCTCAGATGTACCGGCCCTCGAACCACGCCCGTACGGCCACGGTGTGCAGAGGGAAGGCGAGTTCGTCCGCCCTGCGCAGGAGGTGCCAGCCCTCCGTCTCGTCGGTGGCGGCTGAGGGCGGCAGGCTTTCGACCGGGCGTTCCGGGAGGAGACCGAACAGCAGCAGGTGCCCGTCGGGCGAGCTCATGGCGTCGACGAGGCGTACCTCGCGGGCGGCCGCGTCGATGCCGGTTTCTTCCCTGAGTTCGCGTACGACGGCCTGCCGCCAGTCCTCCCGGTCGTCGATGTAGCCGCCGGGCAGGGCGGTGCCCCCGCGCGCGGGAGCGACGGTTCGGGTGATGACGACCAGGGCGGTGCCCTTGGTGTCGTAGACGGGCTGGAGGGCCACCGCGACCGGGAGTGGATTGCGGTAGGCCACGGCGCCGCAGGCCGGGCAGGGGCGGGGCCAGCCGGAGACGCCCTCTCCGTAGGGCGCACCGCAGCTCGAACAGTGGGAGTCCGGCGCGGAGTTGGAACTGGAGTGCTGAGTTTCGGACACGCGGCGGACTGTAGCCGATCACGGAGAGGGCGTCTCGGGCAGGCGGCTCAATGGGCGCCGGTGAGCGACTTCCTGGACACGGGGAAGTCGAAGTAGGTGTCCGGGTAGGGCTCCGGCTTGTAGGTGTAGTGCCACCACTCCTCTGCCAGGTTCACGAAGCCGAGGCCTTCCAGGGTGTTCTTGAGCAGCAGCCGGTTGGCGCGCTGTTCACCCTGGATGCGTGGGTCGAGGGTGTGCGAGAGAGTGTCGAAGCAGTCGAAGCCGGTCCCCATGTCGATCGAGTTGTCGGGGAACCGCTCGCCCTTGGGTGCGAAGCACGGCACAAGGGGCTCTTCGGGGTGGTACGGCCGGGTCGGCTTCGCCGGCAGCCTCACGAGGGTGATGTCCAGGGTCGATCCGCGACTGTGGCCGGACTTCTCGGCGATGTAGCCGTCGGCGAACAGCCGGGTCTTGTCGACGTTCGGGTAGAACTCGCCCTTCATCGCCTCGTCGTCGAGGTCCTCGGCCCATCGGACGAAGTGGTCCACCGCGCGCTGCGGCCGGTAGCAGTCGTACACCTTGAGTGTGTAGCCCTGGCGCAGGAGCTTCCTCTGGGCCTTGTGGAGGGCTTGTGCGGCGGGGCGGGTGAGGATGCAGGTCGGCTGGAGGTAGCCGTCGATGCGCTCGCCGACGAAGTTGTGCGGAGTGACGTAGCGCATCTCCTGGATGATCGTCGGGTCCACGCTTCTCAGCGCCACGAAGTCCTTCGGTGCCTTGGGGTCGGTCCGGGCCTGGGCGGTCGCGGTGGAGGCGGTCGCTGCCAGCAAGGCGGCGACCGCCGTGATGAGGCCGCGCGCCACGGTGGTGAGTCGTGTCATGGCCCTTGCATCTACCAGGAGACGGTCCCGTCGGGGAAGGGATGCCCAATTCCGGAATGCCGTGGCAGACTTCTGACGTTCCGTCAGATCCGGCTGCGGGGAGGGACTGTGTCGCGTACACGAATGCCTGTGATGGCCGGGTGGTTCGCCGGGGACGGTGACACCTTCCGGCTGCTCGGCACGCGCTGTGCGGTGTGTGCCTCGGTCTTCTTCCCGCGTGAGGACCACCACTGCCGCAACCCCTCCTGCACGGGCGGGGAGTTGGAAGAGGTCGCGCTGTCGCGACGGGGGCGCGTCTGGTCGTACACGGACAGCCGGTATCGGCCGCCGTCACCCTATGTGAGCGATCCGGAACTTCCGTGGGAGCCGTGCGCGTTGATCGCTGTGGAGCTGGAGGCCGAGCGGATCGTGGTGCTGGGACAGGCGGCTCCCGGGGTCACCGTCGCGGATCTGGCGGTGGGTATGGAGGCAGAGGTCGTTCCGGGCGTGCTCCATGAGGACGCGGAGACGACCTGGACGACGTGGCACTGGCGGCCCATGGGGGTGACGGCATGACAGAAGAGGTGGCGGTGCTCGGCACGGGCATGCACCCGTGGGGCAAGTGGGGGCGGAGCTTCGTCGAGTACGGCGTCGCGGCGGCCCAGGTGGCACTCGCCGACGCCGGGCTGGACTGGCGGGACATCGGCTCGATCATCGGGGCGGACACCGTGCGTGGCGGCTATCCGGGGTATGTCGCCGGAGCGACGTTCGCGAAAGCACTGGGCTGGCAGGGGGCCCGGGTCACGAGCGTGTACGCGGCGTGCGCGTCCGGGGCGCAGGCCGTCGACACGGCACGGGCACAGATACTCTCCGGGCTCGCCGACGCGGTGCTCGTGGTGGGGGCCGATGCCGCTCCCAAGGGATTCTTCCGCCCTGCGGGCGGGGACCGGCCCGACGACCCCGACTGGCTGCGCTTCCGGATCCTCGGGGCGACCAACCCGGTGTACTTCGGGTTGTACGCCCGACGGCGCATGGCTCTGCACGGCGACACGACGGACGACTTCGCGCAGGTGAAGGTGAAGAACGCGGCGATGGGCGCGCTGAACCCCAAGGCGCGCTACCGCAGCCCGGTCACCGCCGAGGAGGTCGCCGCCTCCGCCGTCGTCGCCGATCCGCTGCGGCTGCTCGACATCTGTGCGACCTCCGACGGCGGTGCCGCGCTGGTGCTCTCGAGCATGGAGTTCGCCCGGCGGCACGGGCATCCGGAGCCGGTGCGGATCCGGGCCGTGTCCACGGTGACGCCGCGCTACCCGAACACCGTGCTGGACCTGCCGGACATCGCCACGGACTCCGCGGCGGCGGTGGATCCGCCCGTCGAGACCTTCCGGAGGTCGATGGCCCGGGCGGCCTACGAGGAGGCGGGAGTCGGGCCGGAGGACCTGTCACTGGCCGAGGTCTACGACCTGTCCACGGCGCTCGAGTTGCAGTGGTACGAGGACTTGGGGCTGTGCGGCGAAGGTGAGGGCGTGAAGCTGCTGCGGGACGGGGCGACGGCACTGGGCGGGCGAATACCGGTGAACGTCAGCGGTGGACTGGCCTCCTTCGGCGAGGCGGTGCCGGCGCAGGCGATCGCCCAGGTGTGCGAGCTGGCCTGGCAGTTGAGGGGCGACGCGGGTGACCGGCAGGTCGTTGGGGCGCGCGTGGGCATCAGCGCGAACCAGGGGCTGTTCGGGCATGGGTCGGCGGTGATCGCGGTGCGGTGATCGTGATGCCGTGATCGCGGTGCCGTCGCGTGTGAGCTGGCCATGGGACAACGGCAGGCCTTGGTCATACGCTGTGTGACCATGCCGGAATCCTGCGTGAACGTCTCATGAACTGCGCTTGGGCGTGCGCCGGTGGAGTCATCATGCTGCCGTGCACTCCTGGACGGATACTCTCCGCTTCGCCTTCCAGCCGGTGGTCAATCTGACGACCGGCGCGGTCGCGGGGCTGGAGATACTCGCCCGCCCGGAGACCGGCGACATCCTGGCCGAGGCCCGCCGGGACCCCGAGCTCGACTGCCGGCTGGCGGTGTCGGCGGTCCGCGCGGCGGTGCGCAAGGAGACCCTGCTTCCCCTGTTCGTCAACGTGTTCGCCGGTACCCTCGCCGACCTCGGCGGCCTCCCTTCACTGCACGCCGCCGTGCGCGAGGCGGGACGGTTGCCGTGGGAGGTGACGATCGACGTCTGTCCGCCGTACACGCACGTGCCGCAGCAGGCACTGCTGGAGGCGGTGACCGCGCTGCGCGGCCAGGGCTTCCGGATCTGCGCGGACGGCGTCGGGGACGGGGACGTGCCCTTGCGGTTGCTCTCCGACATCGCACCCGGCCTCGTGAAGCTCGACGCGTCACTGCTGGCGCGGCCGGCCGTGGTGCGGTCGATGCGGACGCTGTGCGACGAGCTGGGGGCCCTCCTGGCGGTCGAGGGCGTGGAGACCGAAGGACAGTGCGCGGCGGCGCTGGCGGCCGGGGCGCAGCTGGCACAGGGCGAGCTGTTCGCGCCGCCGACGCGGCTGCCCGCCGCGGACGTCTACGTCCCGCCCCGCTCCCCCGCCGACCTGGCCGTGCCGCGGTCCGGGCCGTCGGTGCGGGAGTTCGTGCGGCCCGCGGCGCTGCTGCCCGCCACGGCGTCCGCAGGTCAGGTGCGGGCGCTGCTGACGGGGTCGCCGGACGTGTCAGGCGTGCTGCTGGTGGACACAGCGGGGGTACCGGTCCGATCGGTGCACCGGTCCCGCTTCCTGCTGTCGATGTCGGGGCGCTACGGGCATGCCCTGTACGCCGACCGGCCCGCGGCGAAGCTAGGCGACCCGCCGCGGACGGTGGGCGTCGACGCCACCGCCTGGGAGGTCCTGGACGTGGTGGCGGTCGGCGGGCGGGACCGTACGTCGGACGACGTGGCCGTGGTGGACGAGTACGGGAGGTGTGTGGGAGTGGTACGGCTCGCGGACCTGGTGCGAGCGCTGGCCGAGACCCGAGTGGAGGAAGCGGCGGGGCTCAATCCGCTGACGCGTCTGCCCGGCTCGGACGCGATCACCGGTGAGGTGGACCGGCGGATCGCGGCCGGGCGGCCGTTCGCGCTCAGCTGGCTGGATGTCGATCACTTCAAGCAGGTCAACGACGGGGCCGGCTTCGCGGCGGGAGACGAGCTGATCCGGGCGGTCGGACGGGCGCTGCAGCAGGCCGCGGCGGACAGCGCGCGCGTGGGGCACATCGGCGGGGACGACTTCCTGGTCCTCGCCGATCCGGACGGTCTCGATCCGCTGGCCGCCGCTGTGCTGGACGCCGCTTGGTCGGCGGGAGGCCGGCCGGTCACCCTGTCGCTCGCCACGGTGCTGTGCGCGCCGGGCGCCGTGACGGATCACCGGCAGGCGGCGGCCTGCCTGGCACCGTTGAAGAAGGCGGCGAAGTCGTTGCGCGGGGCGAGTTGGGTACTGGGCCGGGCGGGTCTGCCCGGGCATGAGACCCGCCGGGGCGCCGCGCCGGCACCGGCACCTGCGGGGTGTGGGGTGGCGGAGCCGGGTGGGGGTTCAGGGGCGTGACACCACGTAAGGGGAGGACCGGGACAGGTACTGGGCTCTGAGAGGTCCGTACGGCCGCCTATGGGGGCTCTGGTCGTGCGGTTGAGAAACCGCCAGGTCAGGTGGATGCTGGTGGCTAGCAAGCGAGGAGTCAGGTGCGGCTGGGCGAGTGCCGACGGTCGGAGCTCAGCGGAGGCCGGACACCACCAGCAGAGCCTCGCGCGGCTCACCCAGGCCGCGCGGTGGCCCCGACCAGATCTGAACAACGACCCGACCGAGCGCCGCCAGGCCGTGCAACCGGCCACCCGGCCCGGCAGGAGCCCGGCCGCCGTCACAAGGCCGTCAACCGTTGCGGTCGGCGACCTTGACGCCCCTTGGGTGCCGGTGAACACTTCCGGTGTCAGTCGACATCGCCGTACATTCTCGGCGTATTCCGGCACTGCGGCGCGTGGGCGCGCCTGCGCCAAGGCCCATTCCTCCACGGGCGATTCGGCTGCGACGGCACGCTCGTCACGGATGCCGAGCGGGGCACGGGGATCGCGGTATCTCCCTGCCTTCGGCTGAAGTCGCCATGGGAAACGCACCCTGCACGTGAGGACCGGGGCGGACCGTCCCGGGCCACGGCCTAGGAGCCGCCATGACTAACGGAGACATCTTCGTCGGCGAGATGATCGGCACGGCGATCCTGATCCTGTTCGGCGCCGGCGTGTGCGCCGCCGTCACCCTGAGGTTCTCGAAAGCCCGCGCCGCCGGATGGGTGGTGATCGCGTTCGGCTGGGGCTTCGGCGTGCTGGCCGGCGCCTACACCGCCGCTCCCCTCTCCGGAGGGCAGCTCAACCCGGCCGTCACCTTCGGCCTGGCCGTCGACACCGGCGTGTGGGACAAGGTCTGGATCTACCTGCTGGGGCAGATCACCGGCGCCATGATCGGGGCCGTCCTGTGCTACCTCGTGTACTTCGCCCAGTTCCAGGCCAACGTGCGCAAGACGGGTACCACGGAGGGCACGGCGGACGAACCGCTTCCGACGCTGGGCATCTTCTCCACGATCCCCGAGATCCGGAACCCGGTGGCCAACCTGGTCACCGAGATCCTCGCGACCATCGCCCTGGTGCTGCCCCTCCTCGCCATGGTGGGCAACAACAGGAAGGTCGAGGGCATCGGGATCGGCCTGATCCCCGGCCGCGACGGCATCTACGGGTCCGGCATCGTGATCCTCCTGGTCTCTCTCCTGGTGGTCGGCATCGGCCTGTCCCTGGGTGGTCCCACGGGCTATGCCATCAACCCGGCGCGTGACCTCGGCCCGCGCATCATCCACTCCGTCCTGCCGATCCCGAACAAGGGAACGTCCGACTGGGGGTACTCGTGGATCCCCGTCGTCGGCCCATTGATCGGCGGACTACTGGGTGGCGTCATCTACAACGCAGCCTTCTGAACCAGCCCAAGGGGTAGCCATGACGGAAAACGCCGAGAAGTACGTCGCAGCGATCGACCAAGGCACCACGTCGAGCCGCTGCATCGTCTTCAACCAGGACGGCGCGATCGTCGCCGTCGACCAGCGCGAGCACCGCCAGATCTTTCCCAAACCCGGCTGGGTGGAGCACGACGCCACCGAGATCTGGTCCAAGGTGCAGGCCGTGGTGGCCGGGGCGATCGCCAAGGCCGGGCTGCGCGCCGACCAGCTGAGCGCGCTCGGGATCACCAACCAGCGCGAGACGACCCTCCTGTGGGACCGCGCGACGGGAAAGCCGGTGCACAACGCCATCGTGTGGCAGGACACGCGGACGGCTTCACTGTGCAACCAGCTGGGCGGCTCGGACGGACAGGACCGGTTCCGCGAGCAGACGGGGCTGCCGCTGGCCACCTACTTCTCCGGGCCCAAGGCCGCCTGGCTGCTCGACAACGTTCCCGACCTGCGGGGACGTGCCGAACGCGGTGAGATCGCCTTCGGCACGATGGACTCCTGGCTGATCTGGAACCTCACCGGCGGCACGGACGGCGGGCAGCACGTCACCGACGTGACCAACGCGGGCCGCACCATGCTGATGAACCTGGAGACCCTCCAGTGGGACTCCTCGATCCTCTCCGCGATGAACATCCCCGAAGCGATGCTGCCCGAGATCCGGTCCTCCGCCGAGGCGTACGGCACCGCTGTCGGCCAGCTCGCCGGCGTGCCCGTGGCCTCCGCGCTGGGCGACCAGCAGGCGGCCGTGTTCGGCCAGGCCTGCTACGACGTGGGCACGGCGAAGAACACGTACGGCACGGGAAGCTTCCTGCTGCTCAACACCGGCAACCGCCCGGTCCCGTCGAAGAGCGGTCTGCTGACGACGATGGGCTACAAGATCGGCAGTGAGGCGCCGGTCTACTGTCTGGAGGGGTCGATAGCCATAACGGGCGCGCTGGTCCAGTGGTTCCGCGACCAGCTCGGCATCATCCGGACCGCCGACGAGATCGAGCCCCTTGCGGCGAGCGTGGAGGACAACGGCGGCTCGTACATCGTGCCGGCGTTCTCGGGCCTGTTCGCGCCGTACTGGCGCTCCGACGCGCGTGGCGTGGTCACCGGGCTGACCCGGTACGTCACGAAGGCACATCTCGCGCGTGCGGTGCTGGAGGCGACGAGCTGGCAGACGCGCGAGGTCGTGGACGCCATGTACCAGGACTCGGGGGTGCAGATCACCACCCTGAAGGTCGACGGCGGCATGACGAAGAACAATCTGCTCATGCAGCACCAGGCGGACGTGCTCGATGTCCCGGTGGTGCGGCCCAAGGTCTCCGAGACGACCTGTCTGGGCGCCGCCTACGCGGCCGGTCTGGCCACGGGTGTGTGGAACGACCTGGACGAGCTCAAGGCGCACTGGCAGAAGGACGTCGAGTGGACGCCGTCGATGGATGCGTCGGTGCGGGACCGCGAGTACCACAACTGGCGCAAGGCCGTGGAGAAGAGCTTCGGCTGGGAGGAGGACGGCGAGAGCTGACCACGCGCGCGTGGGGCCTCGTTCTCCGGACTGCGGCCCGGGCCCCCGGGGGGGGGGGGGGGGGGGGGGAGACACCCGAACCCGAAGGGAGGGGGGGGGGGTGGGGGGGGGGAGGGGGGGGGTGTGGGTGGTTGTTGGCCGTGCGGTTTGGCGGGGGGACAGCGATACTT
>NZ_JBVJBP010000025.1:31052-141240 GCF_055589465.1 Streptomyces sp. NPDC041940 | reverse complement strand
TTCCCCTCCTCCCTCCCCCCCCCCCCCCCCCCCCCTCCCCCTCCCCCCCCCCCCCCCCCCCCCCCCCCCCCCCCCCCCGGGCCCGCGTCAGGTGGTCACCGTGGGGCGTTGGCCGGCCGCGTACGCCATGGCGTGCTGGACGACGCCGATGAGCGTCTCCTTCACCGACTCGCGGTCGCGGGCGTCGGTCATCAGGAGCGGGACGTCGTCGTCGAGGTCGAGGGCCTGGCGGACGTCCTCGATCGGGTAACGCGGGGCGCCCTCGAAGCAGTTGACGCCGACGAGGAAGGGGATCGAGCGCCGTTCGAAGTAGTCGACGGCGGCGAAGCAGTCCTCCAGGCGGCGGGTGTCGGCGAGCACGACGGCGCCGAGCGCGCCTTCGGAGAGTTCGTCCCACATGAACCAGAACCGCTCCTGGCCGGGCGTTCCGAAGAGGTACAGCACCAGGTCCTCGCGGAGTGTGATGCGGCCGAAGTCCATGGCCACGGTCGTGGTGTGCTTGCCTTCCACGCCGCTGGTGTCGTCGATGGGGCGACCGGCCTCGGTGAGCAGTTCCTCGGTGCGCAGCGGCCTGATCTCGCTGACCGCGCCGACGAGCGTGGTCTTGCCCACGCCGAAGCCGCCGGCCACCAGGATCTTGAGCGTGACGGGCTCGACCGGAGGCTTGCCGCGCTCAGAACGCCCGAAGATCATCGATCTCTTCTCCTGCTTGATGGGGGTCGGGCGACGGCGGGCCGTAGCCTCCGCCGCCGGGGGTTTCGATGACGAGTACATCGCCGGTGACGACGTCCGCGGAGTCGCTGCCGCCGAGTGCGGTCACGGTGCCGTCGGTGTGTTCCACCCGATTGGCACCGAGAGAGCCCGGCTCGCCGCCCGCCATGCCGTACGGGGCGACACGTCGGTGCTGGGACAGCGTGGAGACGGTCATGGGCTCCAGGAAGCGGATGCGGCGCACGGCGCCGTCCCCGCCGCGCCACCGGCCGGCGCCACCGCTGCCGCGCCGGACCGCGAACTCCTCGAGGCGTACGGGGAGCCGCCACTCCAGGACCTCGGGGTCGGTGAGGCGCGAGTTGGTCATATGGGTCTGGACAACGGGTGCGCCGGGGAAGCCGTCGCCCGCGCCGGAGCCCGAGGCGACAGTCTCGTAGTACTGGTGGCGTTCGTTCCCGAAGGTGACGTTGTTCATGGTCCCGGAGCCCTCTGCCTGGACGCCGAGCGCGGCGTAGAGGGCACCGGTGATGGCCTGGGAGGTCTCCACGTTGCCGGCGACGACGGCGGCCGGGGGCTCGGGGGCGAGCAGGGAGCCGGGTGGCACGACGATGCTCAGAGGGCGCAGGCAGCCGTCGTTGAGGGGGATCTCGTCGGCCACGAGGGTGCGGAAGACATACAGGACGGCCGCGTTGACGACCGAGAAGGGCGCGTTGAAGTTGGTGGACAGCTGCGCCGACGTGCCGGTGAAGTCGATGGTGGCCGCGCGGTTCTCGCGGTCCACGCGCACGCGTACGCGGATGACGGCGCCCGAGTCGGTCTCGTAGGCGTAGTCGCCGTCGTCGAGGGCGTCGATGACGCGGCGTACGGCCTCTTCCGCGTTGTCCTGGACGTGTCTCATGTAGGCCTGGACCACGTCGAGACCGAAGTCCTCGATCATGCGGCCGACCTCGTCGACGCCCTTCTGGTTGGCGGCGATCTGGGCGCGCAGGTCGGCGAGGTTGGTCTTCGGGTTGCGGGAGGGGTACGGCGCCCCGGTGAGGAGGCGGAGGGTCTCGTCCTCGCGGAAGCGGCCGTCCTCGGCGAGCAGCCAGTTGTCGAAGAGGACGCCCTCCTCCTCGATGGTGCGGCTGCCGGCGGGCATGGAGCCCGGGGCGATGCCGCCGATCTCGGCGTGGTGGCCGCGTGAGGCGACGTAGAAGAGGAGAGTCGGGTCACTCTGCGTGACGTCCGACGACGTGGTGTCGAAGACCGGGGTGATCACGGTGACGTCGGGCAGGTGGGTGCCGCCGTGGTACGGGTCGTTGACGGCGTAGGTGTCGCCCGGGCGCATGCGGGAGCCGCGCCGGCGGATGACCTCTTTGACGCTCGTGCCCATCGAGCCCAGGTGGACAGGGATGTGCGGGGCGTTGGCCACCAGGTTTCCGTCGGGGTCGAAGAGGGCGCAGGAGAAGTCCAGGCGCTCTTTGATGTTGACGGACTGGGCGGTGGACTCGAGGCGGGCGCCCATCTGTTCGGCGATGGACATGAAGAGGTTGTTGAAGACCTCCAGCAGAACCGGGTCGACTTTCGTGTCGAGATCGGAACTCTGCGTAATCGCGGCGCGTTCCATGACCAGATGCCCGTCGTCGGTCACCGTGGCCTGCCAGCCCTCGTCGACGACGGTCGTCGCGCCTGCTTCGGTGATGATCGCCGGACCGGTGAGCGTGCCGCCGGGGGGAAGGCCCTCGCGGCGGTGGAGGGGTACGTCGCGCCAGGCGCCGCCCGTGTGGAGGCGGACGGTCTGCGGCGCTGCGGGGCTGCCGTCGGCGGTGGCTTCGTAAGGGGCGAGAGCGGAGAGATCGGGGGGTTCGGTGATGCCGGTGGCTTCTACGGAGAGGGCTTCGACGACGATCGGCCGGTCGAGCGTGAAGGAGTACGTGGCGCGATGACGCTCTTCGAAGGCGTGCCGCATCGTGCCGGGCTCGGTCAGCTCGACGGTGAGGGTGGTGTCGGTGCCGTCGTAGCGGAGCTGCGCGCGGCGGGTGATCTCGATGTGTTCCTCGGGGATGTCCTCGGCCCGGAGTTCGGCGCGTGCCGCCGCTTCCAGGTCTTCGGCGGTCTTGCGGACGCCGGGCATGGAGGCGGGTTCCAGTGGGGCCTCGACGGACTGTTCGCGCATGGCGGTGGTGTCGGCGAGGCCGATGCCGAGTGCGGAGAGGACACCGGCCAGGGGCGGCACGAGGACGGTGCGGATGCCGAGGGAGTCGGCGACCATGCAGGCATGCTGGCCGCCGGCGCCGCCGAAGGTGGTGAGGGCGTAGCGGGTGACGTCGTGGCCCTTCTGGACGGAGATCCGCTTCACGGCCGACGCGATGTTCGCGACGGCGATCTGCAGGTACCCCTCGGCGACCTGTTCGGGGGTGCGGTCGTCGCCGGTCTGCTCGCGGATCTCGCGCGCGAGGGCGGTGAAGCGGTCCCGGACGAGTGCCTCGTCGAGGGGCTCGTCGCCGTTCGCGCCGAACACCTTCGGGAAGTGGGCGGGCTGGATGCGTCCGAGGACGACGTTGGCGTCGGTGACGGCGAGCGGGCCGCCGCCCCGGTAGCAGGCGGGCCCGGGGTCCGCGCCCGCCGAGTCCGGCCCTACGCGGTAGCGGGAGCCGTCGAAGTGCAGCACCGAGCCCCCGCCGGCCGCCACGGTGTGGATGTCGAGCATGGGGGCGCGGAGCCGGACGCCGGCGATCCGGCTGGTGAAGACGCGTTCGTATTCGCCCGCGAAGTGGGAGACGTCGGTGGAGGTGCCGCCCATGTCGAAGCCGATGACGCGGTCGAAGCCGGCCAGCTGCGACATGCGGGCCATGCCGACGATGCCACCGGCGGGACCGGACAGGATGGCGTCCTTGCCCCGGAACTGCCCGGCTTCGGTGAGACCGCCGTTGGACTGCATGAACATCAGCCGTACGCCCTCGAGTTCGTCGGCGACGTGCCGGACGTAGCGGCGCAGTACGGGCGAGAGGTAGGCGTCGACGACGGCGGTGTCCCCGCGGGGGACGAGTCTCATCAGGGGGCTGGCCTCGCTGGAGAGCGAGATCTGCGGGAAGCCGATACGGGCGGCGAGTTCCCCGACGGCCTGTTCGTGGGCGGGGTGGAGGTGGCTGTGCATACAGACCACGGCCACGGCCCGGATCCCGTCGCCGTACGCCTCCCGGAGGGGCTCGGCGAGGGCGTCGAGGCCGGGTGCGAGCAGGACGGTGCCGTCGGCGGCGATGCGCTCGTCGACCTCGACGACTCGTTCGTACAGCAGCTCGGGCAGTTCGATGCGGCGGGCGAAGATGCTCGGGCGGTTCTGGTAGGCGATGCGCAGGGCGTCGCGGAAGCCGCGGGTGATGACCAGCAGGGTGCGCTCGCCCTTGCGCTCCAGGAGGGCGTTGGTGGCGACCGTGGTCCCCATACGCACGGTCTCGACGGGGTCGCCCGAGTCGGCCAGCAGCGTGCGGACGGCCTCGACCGCCGCGTCGGTGTAGCGGGCCGGGTTGTCCGACAGGAGCTTGTGCGTGAGCAGCCGGCCGTCCGGGCGTCGCGCGACGACGTCGGTGAAGGTGCCGCCTCGGTCGACCCAGAACTGCCAGCCTGTCACGTCAGTACCCCGCTTCCGCGCTGCTCACAGCGCCCGGAGGCCGTTGATCACGTCGCGCAGAATACTCTCGTCCGGCAGTTCGGCAGGGGGTACGGGCCGGTTCACATGGACGAATTCCGAGTCCACGAGATCTCCGACAAGGACCCGTACCACCCCGATCGGCAGGTCGAGTTCCGCTGCGAGTTCGGCGACCGACTGCGGGACGTCACGGCACAGCTCGACGATGTCCACGTGCTCCGGGGAGAGCATGTGGTCGGCTTCCGGGTCGTCCGCGTGCGTTTCCGTGACCACGACCGCGATCAGGTCCAGGCGGTGCTGGCCCTGGCTGCTGGTGCGGCCGCGTGTCATGGCGTACGGACGGACGACCGGTCCGGCTTCGTCGTCGAACCAGTGGCTTCTTCCCTGACCGTCAGCGCTCATGTCATCCCACTACCCGCCTGCGGGCAGATCGGTGCGCGGAGCGGCACCCAGATGCACACCGACCCGCTTCACGAGGAGCGTCATCTCGTAGGCGACCTGGCCGACGTCCGAGTCGGCGTCCGAGAGGACGGCGAGGCAGCTGCCGTCACCAGCGGCGGTCACGAACAGGAAGGCGTCGTCGAGCTCGACGACGGTCTGGCGAACGTTGCCGGCCTCGAAATGGCGTCCCACACCCTTGGCGAGGCTGTGGAAACCGGAGGCGACGGCGGCCAGGTGCTCGCTGTCCTCCCTGGTCAGGTCCCTGGACACCCCCGTCGGCAAACCGTCGCTGGAAAGCACGAGTGCCTTGCGAATGCTCGCGACACGGTCCACCAGGTCGTCGAGGAGCCAGTTCAGCTCCCCCTTGATGGTCGCGGTGTGGCCGGTCGCCTTCGGTGCGGTCATCGACCGTCCCCCTCTGTCGTTCCTTGTCGTGCTGCGCCGTTGTGGGCGGCATCGCCCGCGGCGTTCTCATCACGGCCGCGCTGCCAGCCGCGCTGGAGCGAGGCCATGCGGCTGCGTACTTCCTCGGCGTCGCGTTCGACGGGCTCGGCCTTGTCCTCCGTACGCGGCTCGGCCCCCCGCTTCAGCTGCGGAGCCAGGTTGGCCTGCCGAACGCGCCGGGGCAGCGGCGTGGTGCCGGAGCCGGTGTCCTGTGGCGCGGGTTCGGAGCCGGCCTCGTGGCGCGTGGGCCGGCTGGTGCTCTCCGGCGCGGGTCCGGAGTGGTGGTCGGGTGCGTCCGGGCCGCTGGACGCGATCTCCGCGCGACGGGTGCGCTTGGGCAGAGTGGGCGGTTCCGACCGGTCGCCGGTGGCGCTGCCCGGCGTGGCCGGGGACTCGGTGCGGTCGGCGGCGCGGCCGGCCGCGCCGATGGCCGGGCGAGCGGGTTCCGTCCCCCGGCGACGGGCCGGCAGGGGCGGCGGTGCATCGGTCGGCGCCTCGCCTCGCCGGGTGCCGGCCGCGGAGTCCTCGCTGCGGCGCCGGACCGGAAGCGCGGGGTCCGGTCCCGGCCGGCCCGCGGCCCGGCCATCCGCGGAGCCGTCGCCCCGGCGACGCGAGGGGAGCGAGGATGTGGCCCCCGATTCCGCTCGGCCGGTGGCCGTGGTGGGCTCCTCGTCGGTCTGCCCCCGACGGGGGCGCTGCTCGGTGACGGGACGCCCGTGCGAGCTGACCAGCTTGGGGGTGTGGCGGCGGGGCGGGACGGCGGCAGCGCCGAGCTCGTCGTCGGTGTCGGTCCGGTCCCGTCCGCCGCGGGCGTCGCTCTGCTGCTGCGGATCGGGGCGGCCGGCTGTCTCGTCCTGGGCGCGGATGAGGGAGTGGCGGGGGCGGAACAGGGCGCCGTGTCCGCTGTTCTCGTCCTCGAGGGAGCCGGGGAAGCGGCCGATGGCGTCCAGGTCCACCGGGGCCTCCAGCTCGACCGGGCCGTCCAGGAGGGAGGCGGGCAGGCCGGGACGCTGTGCGGTTGCCTGGGACAGGGCGGCGCGGCGGCTGTCCTGCGGCTCGCTCTCGGTGGCCAGCTGGGGACGGTCGAGGCGGAACCCGATGCCGTTCGTGTCCGGGATGTCGTCCGTCAGCAGCGCGTCGGGAATGAACACGACGGCGGTCGTGCCTCCGTACGGGGAGGGCTGCAGGGAGACCCGGACGTTCTGTCGCTGGGCGAGCCGGCTGACCACGAACAGACCGAGCCGGTCGGTGTCGGACAGCTCGAACTCCGGCGTCTCGGCGAGCCGGAGGTTGGCGTCCAGGAGCGCTTCGGCGGCCATTCCGAGGCCGCGGTCGTGGATCTCCAGGGTGAAGCCGTTGGCGACCCGCTCACCCACGACCTGGACGGCGGTGTGCGGCGGCGAGAAGACCGTGGCGTTCTCCAGGAGTTCGGCCACGAGATGGGTGAGGTCGGCGACGGCCGGACCGGTGACGGCGATACGCGGAAGGCGGCGGACCTCGATGCGTTCGTAGTCCTCGACCTCGGCGACGGCGGCCCGTACGACGTCCATGAGCTGGACGGGCTTGCGCCACTGACGGGAGGGGGCTGCGCCGGAGAGGATCACGAGGCCCTCGGCGTGCCGCCGCATGCGGGTGGTCAGGTGGTCGAGGCGGAACAGGTCGGCGAGTTCCTCGGTGTCCTCGGTCCTGCGCTCCATGGCGTCGAGCAGGGTGAGCTGGCGGTGGAGCAGGACCTGGCTGCGGCGCGCGAGGTTGACGAAGACCTCGGAGACGCCGGCGCGCAGCTCGGCCTGCTTGACGGCGGCTTCGACGGCGGCGCGCTGCAGGGTGTTGAGGGCCTGGCCGACCTCGCCCATCTCGTTCTTGTCGTACTCCAGGTGCGGGACCTCGGTCTCGACGTCGACCTGTTCGCCCGCGGAGAGCCTGCGCATCACGCTGGGCAGTCGTACCCCGGACGCCTCGTGGGCCTCCAGGCGCAGCTGCCGCAGATCGCGGATGAGGGTGCGGCCGACGCGCACGGACAGGACGAGGGAGACCAGGAGCGCGAGCAGGCCGAGTACGCCGGCGACGACCGCCTTGGCGATGACGCCCATGGCCACCGGATCGACGCGGTCCTGGTAGCGGTCGTTGGCCTGGTCGTTGAGGGTGCCGAGCTCGTCGAGCACGTTGCCGGCGGCGCTGTCCCAGCTCTTCGCGGAGACACCGCGGGGGGCTCCGGTCCCGGAGGAGACGGCCGCTTCCTCGGCCACGCGCAGCGGAGCGGAGGAGGCGTTCTTCCAGAAGCTCTCGTAGCGGTCGCGCTCCGCGACAGGCAGCAGCGGCAGGTTGGCGTCGTACATCAGGGTGCGCTGGGCCACGAGGTCGGAGATGTCGCGCTCTTCGGAGTGGGAGATCTCGCCGACGATCAGGGCGGAGCCGAGGAGGGCGTCCTCACGGGAGAGGAGTTCGCGGGCGCGGGCGAGATTGACCAGCGCGCGGTACTGCTTGTCCAGTTCGACGTTGTCGACCACGTGCAGGTTGGCCAGCAGGACGTAGCAGGGGTCGACCAGCCGGTTGTAGAGGTCGAGGGCCTGAGAACGGTTGACGGTGCCGTCCTCGACACTGCTGCGCAGGGACTCGATGCCTTCGAAGGCGTCCAGTACCGCGGTCAGCCGCTCGTCGGTGTCCTCGCCCATCGCGTCGCGCACGTCCGGATTCCGGGCGTTCTCGCGGATGCTGCCGACGGCCTTGTCGGTGGCGGACCTGCTGCGCCGGAGCGCTGCGAGCCCGTCGGAGCCGCGGGGGTCGGCGAGGTGGACCAGGGTCTGGCGGCGTTCCTCCTGGAGGACGCGGACGGTGTCCTCCATGGGGTAGCCGATCTTCTCCACCACGGACGACACATTGAACAGGTCGGCCGCCTCACGCCCCGTGAGCACCGTGGCGAAGGCCCAGATCGCGCTCAGGGACACCAGCGGCACGAGGAGCAGCGCCACGATCTTCCGGCGGATGGACTTCCCGCGAAAGCGCATGGCCTCCCCCAGCTCGGGCCCCCGGCCTACCGGGGGTACACATGTGCGTCAACAAACGGCGCGAGCCTACTACCGACCCACAGGGAACTCGAAGACCGGTCCGGAAGGTGAACTTCCGCGCCAGCCACGAGGCATGGTGAGTTGTCCGGGCATTACAGGAGTTGTCTCCCCGAAATCGATGGCGGCCGTGCGGGCCGATCGCCGTGACCCGCCAGGGCGGTTGGCTGAAATTTTTCGGTTCTTGGGAATCTTCGTGATGGGTTGTTCGTCCTTCTCTGTGGGAGACGGGGACGGAATCGGCCACAGGAGCCGCATCCCGCACCTGGGCGGCGTAAGACAGCGCAAGCCGGGCAGCCACTGGGGAGCACGGGTCTTCGGATGCGAGCGAGCGGTCTGCTGGCGGTGGGGAGTGACACGTTGATGGGCACGGCGGAGCGGCGCGGGACGCCCAGGGCTGGTGGGGCGCACGTGCCGGGGCATCGGAATCGCGAGGCGACTGATCGCGACATTCCGGCCGAGGACAAGGAGACCAGGGCTCACGAAAGAGCAGCCCTGGCTCACGAGGTGGGCGGCGGCGGACGCGAGCAGCAGTACAACCGGCCCCTGTGGGTCGAGGAGCCGGCCCGGCGACGGCGATTGCCGGATCCGGTACGGACGGCGGCCGTGCGGGCGGTGTTCCTCATAGCCTTGACGCTGATCCAGGCGATGGTGGCCTTCCTCTGCACGATGGCCGGGTCCTGGCTGGCGTTCCCCATGGTGATCAGCAGCGTGGTCAGTACCATCGCGGCCACCTGGGGAGCCCTCGACGTGTGGGTGACGCGTCAGGTCTGGAACCAGCGCAACGGCGTGGTGTCCATGCCGAGCAGCACGGCCCGGGCCCTGCGCCGCGAGCGGCGCCGGGCCCGACGGCAGGCACGCGCGGCCGTACGGGCCCAGGAGCGGATACGCCGGCGGGGCGGGGCCGGGCAGTTGTCCCACTCGTGAGGAGTGACGGCCGGGACCCTGGCGGGGCGTCCGGGCTTGGGCGAGGACGCCCGGCCGATGTGCCCTTGCCGGCGCCCCTCACCGTGCCGCGGACTGCACCCGTTCCTCCCCCGCGCCCCGAGCGAGTTCGCGTCGCGCCCGCATGAACGGGCGCGGGCGGTCCACGGCGAGCACCGCGGTCGTCCGGCCGTCCCGCTCGTACCGGGCGAGGAAGCCGCCCTCGGCCGGTGCGCCGCCGGAGAGTTCGCCCTCGGTGACGCGGACGGTGTCGCCGTCCGTGCGCCGGCCGGCGAACTGGATGCGGGCGCCGTACTGGTCGGACCAGAAGTAGGGCACGGCGGTCGCGGTCTCGACGGTTCGTCCGGCGAGCAGGTTGGTCACGGCGGCTCTGGGCTGCTGGGTGGCCGACGTCCAGTGCTCGGCGCGGGTGCCGCCGACGCGGGCGACATCGCCGACGGCGACCACCTGGGGCAGGGGCGTCGCACAGCCGTCGTCGCACAGGACGCCGTCGTGCAGGGCCAGGGCCGAACCGGCCAGCCACGCGGTGTTGGGGGTGGCGCCGATGCCGACGATCACGATGTCGGCGGGGAGCGTGCGGCCGTCGGTGAGGTCCACGCCGGTGACGGTGGTGGCGCCCCGCAGTCCGGTCACTCCGGTGCCGGTGACCAGGTCCACCCCGCCACGGTGGTGCAGTGCAGCGCACACGGCGGCCATCTCGGCGCCGAGTTGGGGCACGAGTGGGAGCGGGGCGGCCTCGACGACGGTGACGGAGTGGCCGAGGGAGGAGCAGGAGGAGGCGGTCTCGGCGCCGATGAAGCCGCCGCCGATGACGACGACGCGGCACGGGCCACGGGTGAGTTCCTCGCGCAGGGCACGGGCGTCGTCGAGGGTGCGCAGCGTGTGCACGCCGGCGAGGGTGTCGCCCGGGAGACGGCGGGCCGAGGCGCCCGTGGCGATGACGACACCGTCGGTGGACACGGTGCGGCCGTCGTCGAGCAGCACGGTGCGGCCGCGGGCGTCGAGGGCGCGGGCACGGACGCCGAGGATCCATTCGGCGCCGAGTTCGGTGGTCTCCTCGCTGTCGGTGAGGGCGAGTTGGGTCTCGTCGGCTCGGCCGGTGAGGAAGTCCTTGGAGAGGGGAGGCCGGTCGTAGGGGTGGTGAGGTTCGTCGCCGACGATCACCAGACGTCCGTCGTAGCCCTGGGCACGCAGTTCCCGGGCCGCGTACAGGCCGGAGAGGGAGGCGCCGACGATGGTCACGGTTCGCATGCGGCATGCCTCCTCGCGGTGTTCCGCGCACTCGCCTCATCGGTCGCGGCACGCCTGATCACGGCATCCGCCCTGCCGGCTCCGCCCCCTGCGGGCCCGTTGCCGGTGTCCGGGGCGACGGCTCCGCCGGCGGTGACGCGCCTGTTCCCGGCTGCCGACGGGCGGGCCGCAGCGCTCGGGTCGCCTTCGCGTTTCGCGTTCACGCGGCCGTCCCCTCCTCCGCTGCGAGGTGGACGCGGATGAGGCCGTCCTCGACGGTGACGCTGTGGGTGCGGACGGCGCGGCGGGCCGGGAGGCAGGTCGGGCGGCCCGTGCGCAGGTCGAACGAGGCGGCGTGCAGCGGGCATTCGACCAGGCAGCCCTCCAGCCAGCCCTCGGAGAGGGAGGCGTCCTGGTGGGTGCAGGTGTCGTCGATGGCGTAGAGGTCACCGTCGTCGGTGTGGAACACGGCGACGGGCGGTGTCGTCTCGAGGCGGACGGATTCGCCCTTGGGGAGGTCTTCGAGGCGGCAGACGGGAATCACGGGCCCCCCTTTCGGTCCGGGACGTGACCGGACCGTTCGGCCAGACTGTAGGCAGTTCATGGAGTGCCACGGGCCGGGGCGGGTCCGGGCACGGAGAGGTGTGTGTTGGTGCCGTCGTCCGGTCGCGCCGTCAGGACCGAGTCCCCCTGCCGGGAGCTCGCCCCCTTCCGAGATCCGGACGCTTCGGTAACATGATGTTTCACATGGCGCATCGGCAAGCGCTATACGCAACAGAATCCGGGCGGGGCGACCGTCGCGTCAAGGGGTTCCCGAAGATGCGGCCCAAAGAGGGCCCACAGGTGGTGAGAGTTCAGCCATGACCCGCACGCAGAAGCAGTCCGACCGCGATGAGAACCCGCCGGAGAACCCCTCGGAGAGCACGGCGAAGCCGGGGGGCAGAGGCGCGGCGAGTGCCGTGCAGTCGGTGGATCGCGCCGTGAGCGTCCTGGAGATCCTCGCCCGGCACGGCGAGGCGGGCGTCACCGAGATCGCCGACGAGCTGGACGTGCACAAGTCCACGGCGTTCCGGCTCCTCGGCGTCCTGGAGAACCGCGGCCTGGTGGCCCAGGCGAAGGACCGCGGCAAGTACTACCTGGGCGCCGGCGTACTGCGCCTCGCGGGGGCGGCGGCAGTGCGGCTGGACGTCTCCCAGGAGGGCGTCCCGGTCTGCCGGGAACTCGCCGACGAACTGGGCGAGACGGTCAACATCGCGGTCCTGGACGACGACGCGGCGGTCAACATCATGCAGGCCCGCGGCACCGCCTCCGTCACCGCGCAGAACTGGCTCGGCCGCCGCACCCCGCTGCACGCCACGTCCAGCGGCAAGGTGCTGTTCGCCCACATGCCGCCGACCCTGCGCGAGG
Organism: Streptomyces sp. NPDC041940; assembly: GCF_055589465.1. Lineage (NCBI taxonomy): Bacteria > Bacillati > Actinomycetota > Actinomycetes > Kitasatosporales > Streptomycetaceae > Streptomyces > Streptomyces sp. NPDC041940. Next base: position 129,366 of record NZ_JBVJBP010000025.1, on the reverse strand, counting down.
GCCTGCTGGCGCGCCCGCTGCACCGCTTCACGGAGCGCACGGTCACGGTCGCGTCCATGCTGCGCGGCGAGTTGGACACCGTCGTGCAGCAGGGCTACGCGATCACGGTCGAGGAGCTGGAGATCGGCCTCGCGGCGGCGGCGTCGCCGATCCGCTCGCACGACGGCAAGGTCATCGCGTCGCTGAGTGTCTCGGGGCCGGTGTACCGGCTGAGCCAGGAGCGGCTGCCCGAGCTGGCGAAGCGCACGGAGGCGGCGGCCGCTGAACTGTCCCGTCGTATGGGATACGGCTTCTGACGTAGCCCGGTCCGGTCGGCCGGGACGTAGGGAACACAGCGCGGGAACAGGTGGAATCCCTGGTTCCGCGCTGTTGTGTGTCCGATGTGTTTCGCCCGTCCCGTTCCGTTTTCCAGGGCTTGACTCGTACCTCTTGACGGCTCCTTGATGCGATTCCCACTATGTTCCTCATCGCGCAACCCATCGTGCACTGCGCAACAGCAGAGGAGCTTGGTCGTGCCACACGAGGTCCGTGCCGCAGTCGCTGTCAAGAAGGGCGCACCCGTCGAGGTGCAGACGATCGTGGTTCCCGATCCCGGTCCCGGAGAGGTCCTGGTCACCGTGCAGGCGTGCGGGGTGTGCCACACGGATCTGCACTACCGGGAGGGCGCGATCACGGACGACTTCCCGTTCCTGCTCGGCCATGAGGCGGCCGGCACGATCGAGGCGGTCGGCGAGGGCGTCACCGACCTCAAACCCGGTGACTACGTGGTGCTGGCCTGGCGTGCTCCCTGCGGCCGTTGCCGTTCCTGTCGCCGGGGCCGCCCCTGGTACTGCTTCGACTCCCGCAACGCCGCCCAGCCGATGACCCTGCTGGACGGCACGCCGCTCACGAACGCCCTCGGTATCGGCGCCTTCGCCGAGAAGACGCTGGTCGCGGCGGGCCAGGCGGTGAAGATCGACCCGGCCGCGCGCCCGGAGGCCGCGGGGCTCATCGGCTGCGGGGTGATGGCGGGCTACGGCGCCGCGGTCAACACCGGCAAGGTCGGCCGGGGCGACTCGGTCGCCGTGATCGGCTGCGGCGGCGTCGGAAACGCGGCGATCGCGGGTGCGTGCCTCAACGGCGCCATGAAGGTCATCGCCGTGGACATCGACGACCGGAAGCTCGACCGGGCGGAGAAGTTCGGCGCCACGCACACCGTCAACTCCCGGGGCACCGACCCGGTCGAGGCGGTGCGGGAACTCACCGACGGCTTCGGCGTCGACATCGCCATCGACGCGGTGGGCCGCCCGGAGACGTTCACGCAGGCTTTCTACATGCGCGACCACGCGGGCCTGCTGGTCCAGGTCGGCGTGCCCTCCCCCGAGATGAAGGTCGAACTGCCGCTGATCGACGTGTTCTCGCGGGGCGGCGCGATCAAGTCGTCCTGGTACGGCGACTGTCTGCCGAGCCGCGACTTCCCGTTCCTCGTCGACCAGTACCTGTACGGGCTGCTGGACCTGAACGCCTTCGTCAGCGAGACCATCGCGCTGGACCAGGTGGAGGAGGCCTTCGCGAGGATGCACCGCGGTGAGGTGCTGCGCTCGGTGGTAGTGCTGTGAGCGCCGCGTAGACCCGACGTCCCATTCCCCCCGACGCGTTCATCCCGTCCCAGCAAGGAGGGGCATGTCCAGCACACCCGAAACCCCCCGCGTGGTCGTCATCGGCGCCGGCATCGTCGGCTGTTCCCTCGCCGACGAGCTGACCGCCCGCGGCTGGACCGACGTCACCGTTCTCGAACAGGGGCCCCTGCCCGCCCCGGGCGGCTCCACCTCGCACGCTCCCGGCCTCGTCTTCCGGACCAGCCCCTCGAAGACGCTCACCGCCCTCGCCCGGTACACGGTCGAGAAGTTCACCTCGCTCGACGTCGACGGCGTCTCCTGCTTCAACCAGGTCGGCGGCCTTGAGCTGGCCACCACCCCCGAGCGTCTCGCCGAGCTGCACCGCAGGGCCGGTTACGCCGCCGCCTGGGGCGTGCGCGGCGAGATCGTCGGCGCCGCGCGCTGCAAGGAACTGTGGCCGCTCATCGACGAGTCGGTGGTCCTCGGCGGCTTCCACACCCCGGACGACGGCCTGGCCCGCGCCCTGCTCGCCGCCCGCGCCCAGATGGCACGGGCCACCGCGCGGGGCGCCCGGTTCCTGGACCGGCACACGGTCACCGGCATCGAGCGGCAGAACGGCAGGGTCAGCGAAGTCGTCACCGACCGGGGCACCTTCCCGGCCGACCACGTCGTCTCGGCGGCCGGCTTCTGGGGCCCGGTCATCGGCCGCATGGCCGGGGTCGACGTCCCTCTGCAGCCGCTCGCCCACCAGTACGCGAGGACCAGGCCGCTCCCCGAGCTGAACGGTGCCACCGCGGAGGCCTCGAAGCCGATCCTCCGCTTCCAGGACCGCGACCTCTACTTCCGGGAGCACACCGACCGCATCGGCATCGGCTCCTACGCCCACCGGCCCCTGCCCGTCGACCCCTTCGCGGTCCTGCCCTACGACGAGGCCCGCGCCCGGCACCTGGACATGCCGTCCTCCTACCCCTTCACGGAGGAGGACTGGGCGCCCAGCTGGGCCGACTGCCGCCGCCTGATGCCCGCCCTGCGCGACGCCGAGATCGAGTCAGGCTTCAACGGCGTCTTCTCCTTCACGCCGGACGGCATGCCGGTTGTCGGCGAGTCCCGGGTGCTGCGCGGCTTCTGGCTGGCCGAGGCCGTCTGGGTCACGCACTCGGCCGGTGTCGCCAAGGCCGTCGCCGAGTGGATGGTGGACGGGCGGCCGTCGATCGACCTGCACGAGTGCGACCTCACGCGCTTCGAGGAGGCGCAGCGCTCACCGTCGTACGTCCGTGACCGGGGTTCACAGCAGTTCGTCGAGGTGTACGACGTCATCCATCCGCTCCAGCCGATGGAGCGGCCCCGGCCCCTGCGGGTCAGCCCCTTCCACGCCCGTCAGCAGCAGCTCGGCGCGTACTTCCTGGAGGGTGGCGGCTGGGAGCGTCCGCACTGGTACGAGGCGAACGCCCCGCTCGTGGACGCCCTCGGTCCTCTCCCCGAGCGCGACGCCTGGTCGGCCCGCCACTGGTCGCCCATCGCGGCGGCCGAGGCCAGGGCGACGCGTGAGGGCGTCGCTCTCTACGACATGACGCCCCTGCGCCGCCTCGAGGTCACCGGCCCCGGAGCCCTCGGCTTCCTGGACCGTATGACCAGCAACAACCTCCGCAAGAAGCCCGGCGCGGTCACCTACACCCTCCTCCTCGACGAGACGGGGGGCATCCGCTCCGACCTGACCGTGGCGCGCCTCGCCCCGGACCGCTTCCAGGTCGGCGCCAACTCCCCCGCCGACCTCGACCGGCTGCTGCGCCAGGCGCCGGCGGACGTCCACATCCGGGACATCACCTCCGGAACGTGCTGCGTCGGTGTGTGGGGCCCGCTCGCCCGTGACCTCGTCCAGCAGCTCACCCCCGACGACTTCTCGCACGAGGCCTTCGGCTACTTCCGCGCGAAGGAGACGTACATCGGGCATGTCCCGGTGACCGCCATGCGGCTGAGCTACGTCGGCGAGCTCGGCTGGGAGCTGTACACCACCGCCGATCTGGGGCTCCGGCTCTGGGACACGCTGTGGGAGGCAGGCCAGGACCTAGGTGTGGTCGCGGCGGGCCGCTCGGCCTTCAACTCCCTGCGGCTGGAGAAGGGCTACCGGGCCTGGGGCGTCGACATGACCGACGAGCACGATCCGTTCGAGGCGGGCGTCGGCTTCGCGGTGCGGATGGACAAGGAGGACTTCGTCGGCAAGGCCGCGCTGGCCGAGGCCGGCGAGCCCGGCCGCCGCCTCACCCCCCTCCTCCTCGACGACCCCGCCGCCGTCGTCCTCGGCAAGGAGCCCGTGTACGTCGACGGTGCCCCCGCCGGCTACGTCACCAGCGCGTCGTACGGCTACACCCTCGGCCGCTGCGTCGCGTACGCCTGGCTGCCCGCCCGTCTCGCCACGGGCACGGGCGTGCACATCGAGTACCTCGGCGAGAAGGTCCCCGCGACGGTGGCCGACGAGCCGCTGTTCGACCCGAAGATGACGCGCATCCGCCGCTAGCAGGCATGCCCTGGCCTCTCCGAGGAGCACGCACGTGACGACCACCCCGATCACCCCGAGCCTGATCGCCACCCTCCCCGGGCGCTACTACACCGACCCGGACGTCTTCCGGCAGGAGCAGGAGCACATCTTCGAGTCGATGTGGTTCTGCGCGGTCCGCGGCTCCGACCTGGACCGGCCCGGCGCCTTCCGCACCGTCCAGGTCGGCCACGAGAGCGTCATCATCACCCGTACCCGCAAGGGCGCACTGCGCGCCTTCCTCAATGTCTGCCGCCATCGCGGGGCGCGCCTGTGCACGGAGGAGTCGGGCGAGAACCGCCGCACGCTCCAGTGCCCGTACCACGCGTGGACGTACGACCTCGACGGCAAGTTGATCGCCGCACCCAACTTGATCAAGATGCCGGACGTCGATCGTGTCGCGTACGGGTTGATCAATGTCGCTCTGCGTGAGTGGCTCGGCTACGCCTGGGTGTGCCTGGCGGACGAACCGCCGTCCTTCGAGGAGACGGTCGTGCGGGCCGCCGTCGAGCGGCTCGGTGACGTCGCGGCGATCGAGCACTACGGCACGGAGAACCTCGCGCTCGGAAAACGCATCACCTATGACGTGAAGGCGAACTGGAAGCTGATCGTCGAGAACTTCATGGAGTGCTACCACTGCGCGACGATCCACCCCGAACTGACCGAGGTGCTACCGGAGTTCGCCGACGGGTACGCCGCCCAGTACTACGTGGGCCACGGCGCCGAGTTCGGCGACGAGGTCAAGGGCTTCACCGTCGACGGCGGCGAGGGCTTCGGCAGGCTCCCGGCCGTGGGCGCCGACCAGGACCGCCGCTACTACGCCATCACGATCAAACCGGCGGTCTTCGTGAACCTCGTCCCGGACCACGTCATCCTGCACCGCATGTTCCCGCTCGCCGAGGACCGCACGGTCGTCGAGTGTGACTGGCTGTACGCGCCCGAGGTGGTCGAGTCGGGGGCGGACGTGTCGAGGTCCGTGGAGCTCTTCCATCGGGTGAACCTCCAAGATTTCGACGCCTGCGAACGAACGCAGCCGGCGATGGCTTCCCGGGCGTACCGAAAAGGGGGTGTACTCGTGCCCAACGAGCACCACATCGGGATCTTCCACGAGTGGCTCGTCGAACGGCTGGGAGGCGCGCATGCCGGACCTGTTCATTGACGGTGAGTGGCGGGGCGCCCTCGACGAACGCACCCGTGAGATCCGCTGCCCGGCCGACGGGTCCCTGGTCGCGGTCGTGGACGAGGCGGGCGGCAAGGACACGGTGGAGGCGATCGCCGCGGCCCGCCTGGCCTTCGACGACGGGCCCTGGCCGCGGACCCCGGCGCTCGAACGCGGCGACCTGCTGCTGCGCGTCGCGGACCTCCTCATCCGGGACAAGGCGGCTCTCGCCCGCGCCGAGTCCCTGGACACGGGCAAGCGGCTCGTGGAGAGCGAGTACGACATCGACGACGTCGCGAACTGCTTCCGCTACTTCGGGCGGCTGGTGGCGAGCGAGTCCGGCCGGGTCGTCGACACGGGCAGGGCGGACGTCGACAGCCGGGTGGTGCACGAGCCGGTCGGCGTGTGCGGGCTGATCACGCCCTGGAACTATCCGCTCCTGCAGACGGCCTGGAAGGTCGCCCCGGCTCTGGCGGCCGGCAACACCTTCGTGCTCAAGCCGAGCGAGCTGACTCCGCACACCGCGATCCACCTGGTGCGGCTGCTGGCGGAGGCCGGGCTTCCGCCGGGCGCCGGCAATCTGGTCCTCGGCGCGGGCCCGGAGGCGGGCGCTCCGCTGGGCGACCATCCGGACGTGGACCTCGTCTCCTTCACCGGCGGCCTGGAAACCGGCCGCCGGCTGATGGCCGCCGCCGCTCCGACGGTGAAGAAGGTGGCCCTCGAACTCGGCGGCAAGAACCCCAACATCGTCTTCGCCGACGCCGGCTTCGAGGCCGCCGTCGACATGGCGCTGACGGCGGTGTTCCTGCACTCGGGGCAGGTGTGCTCGGCGGGGACGCGGCTGCTCGTCGAGGACTCCCTGCACGACCGCTTCGTCGACGAGGTCGTACGGCGGGCACGGGACATCCGCCTGGGCGGGCCGTTCGACGAGCGGGCCCGGACCGGTCCGCTGATCTCGGCCGCTCACCGCGCCAAGGTCGAGGCCTATGTGGCCAAGGGCATGGCGGAGGGCGCGGTGCTGCGCTGTGGCGGCTCGCGCCCGGACCGGCAGGACCTGGCCGGCGGCTTCTACTACCCGCCCACCGTGCTGGACGAGTGCGCCGCGGGCATGTCCGTGGTCCAGGAGGAGTCCTTCGGCCCCGTCCTCACCGTCGAGCGGTTCACGGGCGAGGAGGAGGCCGTACGCCTAGCCAACGACACGATCTACGGCCTCGCGGGCGCCGTGTGGACGAGCGACGAGGCCCGGGCCGCGCGGGTCGCGGACCGGCTGCGCCTCGGAACGGTCTGGATCAACGACTTCCACCCTTACGTTCCGCAGGCGGAATGGGGCGGTTTCAAGCAGTCCGGCTTCGGACGCGAACTCGGGCCCGCGGGGCTCGCCGAGTATCGCGAGACGAAGCACATCTGGCGCAATACCCGTCCCACCCCCCAGGGTTGGTTCGACTGATCGAATCCGCCCCGAGGAACACCCATTGAGGAACCGCCCATGAGACCGACCGCGCAGTCCACAGACGCCCCCGGCCAGGACGACGCCGAACTCACCGAGTTCGGCTACAGACCCGAGCTCAAGCGCACCCTCGGCAACTTCCACACCTTCGCCGCCGGGATCAGCTACATCTCGATCCTGACCGGGACCTTCCAGCTGTTCTACTTCGGCTACGGCAGCGGCGGCCCCGCCTACTGGTGGTCGTGGCCGATGGTCTTCGTCGGCCAGTTCATGGTCGCGCTCTGCTTCGCGGAGCTCGCCGCCCGCTATCCCGTCGCGGGCTCCGTATACAACTGGTCGAAGAAGATAGGCAATCCGCATCTGGGCTGGCTGGCCGGCTGGATGATGCTGATCGCCTCGATCGTGTCCATCGCGGCCGTGGCGCTGGCCTACCAGCTGACGCTGCCGCAGATCTCGTCGTTCTTCCAGTTCGTGGGGGACGGCACCGGTACGTACGACGTGGCGACCAACGCGGTCATCCTGGCCGCGGTGTTGATCCTGTTCACCACCCTGGTGAACGCCTTCGGCGTCAAGTTGATGGCGAGGATCAACACGGCGGGCGTGTTCATCGAGTTGATCGCCACTGTCGTACTGATCGTCCTGCTCGCGGTCCACATCACGCGTGGTCCGCAGGTCGTCATGGAGACGCACGGCACCGGCGCCGGGTACGGAAACGGGTACCTGGGTGCCTTCCTGGTGGCCTCGCTGGCCTCCGCGTACGTCATGTACGGCTTCGACACCGCCGCCTCGCTCGGCGAGGAGTCCCTGGACCCGACCCGGAACGCACCGCGCGCGATCATCCGGGCGATCGTCGCGTCCTTCGTGCTCGGCGGTCTGATCCTGCTGCTGGCGCTGATGAGCGTGTCCAGCCTCAAGGGCGAGAAGCTGTCCACGGACGGTCTGCAGTACATCGTCCTGGACGTGCTCGGCCCGACGGCCGGCAAGGCGATGCTGTGGTGCGTGCTGATCGCGGTGACGGTGTGCGCCCTGGCGGTCCACACGGCGGCCGTCCGGCTGGCGTTCGCGATGGCCCGCGACAACAACCTGCCCGCGTCCTCGAAGCTGGCCAAGTGCCACCCGAAGTTCCAGACGCCGGTCCTGCCGACCGTGATCATCGGGATCCTCGCGCTGGCGATCCTGGTGGTCAACATCCGTCAGCCGCAGATCTTCACCGTCGTCACCAGCATCGGCATCATCATGATCTACCTCGCGTACCTGGGTGTCACGGTGCCGCTGCTGGTCGCCCGGCTGCGCGGGAAGTGGCAGCCCGCGAGCGAGGGCCGCTTCTCCCTGGGCCGCTGGGGGCTGCCGGTCAACATCCTGGCCGTGCTGTGGGGCGGGGCCATGACGCTCAACCTCATCTGGCCGCGGGCCGCGGTCTACAACGCGGCGGCGCCCTACCACTGGTACCTGCGCTGGGGCGCGGTGCTGTTCGTGGCCGTCATCGCGGGCGGGGGCTTCGCCTACTACTGGTTCGTCCAGCGGCACCGGACCGGCGTGCTCGCCGAGCACCGCTCGGACACCACGGCCTCGTCTCCCCTCACCGCCCCGGCGGCCGACTGAAGGAGGGCCCATGAGTACGCATGAGTTCGACTACGTCGTGGTCGGCGGCGGCACCGCGGGCAACGTGGTGGCGGCCCGGCTGTCCGAGGACCCCTCCGTCACGGTGTGCGTGCTGGAGGCCGGACCGAGCGACGTCGGCGACGACGACGTCCTGCGGCTGGAGCGCTGGATGGGGCTGCTGGAGTCCGGCTACGACTGGGACTATCCGGTCGAACCGCAGGCCGGCGGCAACAGCTTCATGCGGCACGCCCGGGCGAAGGTGCTCGGCGGCTGCTCCTCCCACAACTCCTGCATCGCCTTCTGGGCACCCGCCGAGGACCTCGACGACTGGGCGGCCGCGGGCTGTACGGGCTGGAGCGCGGCCGACCTGTACCCGCTGTACCGGCGGCTGGAGAACAACGACGCGCCCGGCGACCACCACGGCCGCACCGGCCCGGTGAAGCTGCGCACGCTGAAGAGCGACGACCCGTGCGGCACGGCCCTGCTGGAGGCGTGCGCGCAGGCCGGCATCCCCACGGTCGCCTTCAACACGGGCCGGACGGTCGTCCGGGGCGCCGGTTGGTTCCAGATCAACTCCGACGAGAACAACATCCGCCAGTCGTCCTCGGTCGCCTATCTGCACCCGGTTCTCGGCAAGCGGCCCAACCTGGACGTACGCACGGGAGTACGCGCCAAGAAGCTGGTGCTCGACGGGAGGCGCTGCGTGGGCGCCGAGTACCTCGACCCGGACCTGATCCACACCCGGACCGTACGGGCCCGGCGGGAGGTGATCGTGTCCTGCGGGGCGATCGACTCGCCGAAGCTGCTGCTGCTCTCGGGCATCGGACCGGCCGGGCACCTGCGCGAGGTCGGCGTCGAGACGGTCGTGGACGCGCCGGGCGTCGGCGAGAACCTCCAGGACCACCCCGAGGGCGTGATCATGTGGGAGGCCCGGCAGCCGATGACCACCACCTCCAGCCAGTGGTGGGAGGCGGGCATCTTCTACGACACCGAGCCGGGGCTCGACCGGCCTGACCTGATGTTCCACTACGGGTCCGTGCCGTTCGACATGAACACCGCCCGGCACGGCTACCCCACCTCCGAGAACGCCTTCTGCCTCACGCCCAATGTGACGCGCGCGAAGTCGCGGGGGACGGTGCGGCTGCGGACGCGGGACTACCGGGACAAGCCGAGGGTCGATCCGCGGTACTTCACGCACGAGCACGACGCGCGGGTGATGACGTACGGGCTGAGGCTGGCCCGGCGGATCGCCGAGCAGCCCGCGCTGAGCGGCTGGGCGGGGGCGGAGCTGGCGCCCGGGCCGGACCTGCGGACGGACGAGGAACTGCTCGGATACATCCAGCAGACGCACAACACCGTCTATCACCCGTCCTGCACGGTGAGGATGGGTGCGGACGACGACCTTTCGGCCCCCTTGGACGCGCGGTTGCGGGTCAAGGGTGTCGAGGGGTTGCGGGTGGCTGACGGGTCGGTGATGCCGGATCTCGTCACCGTCAACCCGTGCATCACGACCATGATGATCGGCGAGAAGTGCGCGGATCTGCTGCGGGGAGCCGCCTGACCGTGGGTGACTGCGCGACCGTTGTGGCTGGTCGCGCAGTTCCCCGCGCCCCTAGGGCGTTGAGGACGCCGGGCGTTTGTACATCCTGGTCGCCGTGATCTCGCTGTGGACCGCCTCGCCTGCCTGGGGCTGCTGCGGCAGGCCCGGGCGGAGGTGTTCCTCGACGCTGATGTACTTCAGGCCGGCCCGCAGGTCGGCGTCGTTGCGCATGCGGATGACGAGGGGGAACTCGGCCAGCGCGGTGGTGTCGAACAGGCCCGTGGTGTAGAGGAGTTGGACACCCAGCGCGTCCGACACCGCCCGCTGGAGTTCCAGCAGGTATGTGGCGTTGGCGCGGCCGATGGGGTTGTCGAGGAACAGGGTGCCGGCGTGCCGGTGCTTGTCCCGGCCCCGGTCGTTCGAACGCAGCGCGGCCATCGTGCAGTACAGGGCGATGGCGGCGGTGAGGAGCTGGCCGCCGGAGAAGACGTCGCCCATCTGCCCGACAGGGACGCGCTCGGCGCGCAGCACCGCGTCGGGCTTGAGGATCTCGACGGCGACGCCCTTGGGCTGCAGGGCCGCGGCGACGCCCCGCAGCAGCAGGGACATGCCGTCACGCCGCAGGTCGGAGTTCTTCTTGACGGCCGCGCGGGTCGCCTCGTCGACGACCTCGCCCAGGCGCTCGGTGAGCGTGGCCTGGTCGGGCTCCTCGAAGCGGATGCGGAGGAACTCCTGTCCCGACCACTCGCCGAGCCCCTCCGGGAGCCGGGAGAGGCGCTGGGCGGAGCGCAGGGTGGCCAGGGCCGACTCGACCAGGCCACGCAGACGGTCCACGATCGAGTCGCGGTTGCGCTCCAGCTGCTCCAGTTCGTCCGTCAGGACCCGGAGCCGGGGCGCGAAGGCGTCCGCCCACTTCTGGGCGTGCTCGGGCAGCGTGGAGGCCGGCAGTTCGCGGATCTGCTGCCGCGCCGGGGTGCGGACCTGCTCGTAGCGCGTGGAGTTGGCGTGCCGGACGAGGATGTCGCCGGCCTCGCGGACGGCGGCCTCGGCGGCGGACAGGTCGGCGGCGCAGCCGCGCAGGGAGCGGCGGGCCTCGGCGGCCGACTGCCGGGCCTCCTCCGGGCTGCCGGGGTAGGGCTCGGGCTCTTCGTGTTCCTCGTCCGTGGCGTGCTCGCGCAGCAGGTCGCGGAGCATGGCGGCGATCTCGTCGAAGCCGCCCGCCGCGTCCTCGGCCGCGCGGTGGGCGTCGAGGAGTTCGGTGTGCGCGTCCCGTGCCTGGTTCAGCGCCTCGGTGTGGGAGGCGAGTTCGCCCGTGGCGGTGCGCAGCAGGGTCTGGGCGTGCTCGGCGTCGCGGGGCTGCGCTTCCTCGGGGAGTTCGGTGTGGGCCTCGCCGTCCTCGGGCGCGTGCCGTTCGGCCTCGCCGCGCAGCCGCCCGAGCTGCTCGCTCGCGTTCGACATACGGGTCTCCAGGAGCTGCACCAGCTCCTCGGCCCGGGCGGCGGCGGCCTGGCGGCTGGGTCCGTCGGAGCCGTCGGGGGATTCGAGGAGCTGCTCCGCGCGCGTGCGGACCTTGTTGCTCAGGCGGTCCAGCTCCGCACGCGCCGCGCTCTCGTCGCTCTCCGCGCGGGCCTGTTCGGCTCGCAGGTCGGCGCCCACGCCGACCTTCTCGTACAGCTGGGAGGCGGCCCGGTAGGCCTCGCGCAGGGCGGGCAGGGAGGCCTTCGGGGTCTGGGTCTCGTCCTCGGGCACGTCGTCGGGGGCGCCCGCGATCTCGGAGCGCTCGGCGCGCAGCGCGCGGGCCGTGCGGCGCGCGTCGTCGGCGGCGCGCTGGGCGCCGCGCCGGTCCTCGTCGGCGGCGCGGGCGCGCTCCAGGCAGGTCTGGGCGCCCGCCTCGGCCTCGGTCGCCTCGTCTGCCAGTTCCCGCAGCCTGACCTGCCAGCCGGCCCGCTCGCGCAGCCGGAAGGCTAGCCCGGCGAGGGCGTCGGCGGAGCGGCGGGCCTTCTGGGCTGCCTCCTGCCGCTCGTCCCTGACCCGGGCGGCCTCGGTGGCGGTCTCGTCGGCCTCGGCCCGCACCGTGCGTCCCTCGGCCAGCTCGGCCTCCGACTCCTCGGCGAACGCGCGGGTGTCGTGTGCTGTCCGGGCCAGTTCGTCCATCCGGCCGGCGGGGCAGCCGGTGCGCCAGGAGGCGAGCCGGGCGGCCAGCTCGCGGTCCTTGCCGAGGCGGGCGGCGAGCGCGCGGATCTCCTCGTCCCGCTCGGTCGCCCGGGTGCGCAGCGCCTGCCGCTCCTCGTCGGCGGCGTGCTCGTCGTGCATGGCCGGGTTCGGCGGGACGAGGAACACGTCGCCGCTGTCGGCGTCCGGGGCGGGGGTCGGGGCGAGCAGGGCGGCCGCCGTGCCCACGGCCACGGCGGAACGGGGCAGCAGCGCCGCGTCGCCGAGTGCCTCGCGGGCGCGTGCGTGGGAGTCGGGGTCGGTGATGATCACGCCGTCGACGAGTTCGGGCCGGGCGGCCAGCACGCGCGCGTGGTCGGCCGGGTCGACGGCCTGGGCGAGATAGCGCCAGCCGGGCAGCGCGGGGATGCCGTGCTCGCCGAGGTACTCGACCGTGGCCAGCACGTCCGGGCCGGGCGGCAGCAGCCCGCCGTCACCGAGCGCGCCGAGGATCCGGGAGTCGTCGGCGGCGGCCGTACGCAGGTCGAAGAGCTGGCGTTCGGCGGAGCCTACGGCGTCGTCGAGCAGGTCGCGCAGGTCGTCGGCGAAACGGTCGAGTTCCTCGGGGCTGAGCCCCTGTTCGCCGGAGGCGGGCGGGAGGGCCGGCTCGCCGTCCGAGCCGTGGCGGGGCTGCGGGATGCCCGGGCGGGTCTCGGAGGTGAGGCTGAGCAGCTCCGCCAGGCGCTCCTCCCCCGCCAGGGCCTCGGCGGTGCGGCGCTCCGCTTCGTACGACCGCTCCGCCGCCGTGGCCGCGTCCGCCGCGCGGGCCGCGGTGAGTTCGGCGCGGGTCTCGGTGGCGGCTGCCTCCCGCGCGTGCTCCGTGGCCCGGTGGGACGCCTCGCGGGCCGCGTCCCAGGCCGCGACGGCGGTCTTCTCGGCGTCGCTGGCGGCGAGGGCCGCGCGGGCCGGGTCGGCGTCGGGCGCGCTGTCGTCGAGCCAGCCGGCCCGGACCGCCTCGGCGGTCTCCTGCTCGACCTCGGCGAGGCGCTGCTTGAGGTGCCCGACCTCACTGCGGGCGCGCTGTGCCTCGGTGGCGGCGGCGGTGGAGTCACGGTAGGCCGAGTCGCTGACCTCCTGGAGGGCGGCGGAGCGCTCCTCCTCCTCGTTGGCGAGGTTCTCGGCGTTCCCCGCGGCGGCGTGCAGGGCCCGTACGAGATCGACGGCGGCCCTGGAGCGGGCGGCCAGCGCGGGGGCGGCGTCGCGCTCCGCCTCCTGGATCGCGGCGGACACCCGGGCGACACGGTCGGAGGCTGCACGGTGGCGCAGTACGGCCTCGGCGGCCTGCCACGCGGAGTACAGCGTGCGGGCGTCGGCGAGCTCGCGCTTCTGCGCGGCGGCGGACTTCTCGGCCGCCGCGAGGGCCAGCGAGGCGTGCCGATAGGCGAGTTCGGCGGAGATCAGCGCGCTGCGCTCGCGGGCCTCTTCGGCGTGCGTGACCGCGTACGCGGCGGCGGTGACCCGTTGCGCCAGGTCGGCGGCCCGGGTCCGCTCCCGGACACCGCGCGCGGACAGCTTGCGGGCCAGGTTCCGCGTACGCCGCTCGGCTCCGGCGTGGATGTCCCGCGCGCGGGTGCGGGCCTCGGCGGCCTCGACGATCCGCCCGAGCAGGTCGACCGATCCGGCGGTGAAGTCTCGTTCGGCGATCAGCTCGGCGCGCCGGCCGAGCTTGTTGCCGAAGCCGCCGACCAGGTCGGCGAGTCCGTCGGTGTCACGGGTGTCGGTGACGGCGCGCAGCAGCAGATCGGTGAAGTCGGCGTCCTTCTTGACCGCGAAGAGACCGGCGGCCTCGCCTTCGTCGGCGTTCATCTCCCGCTGGTAGCGGAAGAGTTCCGGGTCGAGGCCGAGATCGCCCAGGTGCTCGATCCAGCGGTCGTGGATCTCCTCCCAGTGCACCTCCAGGTGCGGGTAGGTCTTGCCCGCCTCCGTGAGGGCGTCGCGGAAACCCTTCATCGTGCGACGCCGGCCGCGTGCGCCCGACTGGCCCTCGACCGGGGCCCGTACGGCGGTGGACTCGGCCACGGGAAGGTTGTCGAGGCTCAGTCCGGGCCCGGGGCGGAAGGAGTACCAGGCCTCGGCGAACTTCCGCGGGTCGTTGGAGACCTGCCGTCCGCGCCACTCGCTGACCTTGCCGACGACGACGCACTCGCCGGTCAGCACATGCTGCCATTCCAGCGCGACATGTCCGCAGTCGTCGGCGAGCAGGAACTTGCGCAGCACACCGGAGCTGGCGCCCCCGAGCGTGTTCCGGTGGCCCGGCAGCATCACCGAGAAGATCAGCTTGAGCAGCACCGACTTGCCGCCGCCGTTCTCCAGGAAGAGCACACCCGCGGGCGCGGGCCGGCGCGGCGGGCCGACGGGCTCCTCCTCGAAGAACTCCGCCTGCGTGGGCGCGGGGTCGGGCACGGCCTCGCCCACACCGCGCAGGTCAAGCACGGTGTCGGCGTAGCGCGCACCGGCGGGCCCGATGGAGTAGAGGCGGACCCGGGACAGCTCGTACATGGCGGACTCTCGTAAGCCTTCGTGAAGTGTGGGGGTGTCAGGAGGAGTGGAACGGCAGCCCGGCGTCGGCCACCAGCTCCAGGTCGTCGCTCTCCTCGGCGGGCAGCAGCGTCGGGGTGCCGTCGGTGACCGGGACGACGCCCAGCTCCAGCAGCTCGGCCATCGCCGCGCTGCCGGCCATGTCGCGCACCTGGAGCTGGTAGCGGGCGGTGGTGCGGTACGTGCCGCCGTTGTCGTCGCCGGTGCGCTGGAGGAAGCCGGATTCGGTGAGGAAGACGACGGCCTTGGCGACGATGCCGGTGGTCGAACCGGCGAGCCGGCGCGCGTCCTTGGTGGCGCCGGTCGCGCTGCGCCGTACCCAGATCCGCCAGGCGGCCTCCAGGCCGGGCGTGTCGGTGGCGGGGTCGGTGTTCTCGCCCTGCTCGGCGGCGCGCTCCTCCAGGCGGCGGCAGGCCTGGCGCACGAAGGCGTCCACGCCGTTGACCGTGACCCGGCCGATGTAGCCGTCGTCGGCGAGGTCCTCGGGACGCGGGAAGGCCATGGCGGCGACGGCGAGATGGGCGAGCCCGTGCAGGAACCGGTCGCCGCCGTCGGCGGACGTACGACGCGCGTAGTCACCCATGCGCACGGCGAACACCGAGTCCTCGGCGGCGGTGACGGCCATGCCCGCGCGCGGCGACACCTCCAGCACGATGAGCCCCAGACCGGTGGCCACGGCGTCGGCGAGCCGCGCGAACGGCGGGTCCTCGCGGTAGCGCCGCAGCAGGTCCGCGTACTCCTGGTCGCGGGCGGGCTGCAGCTTGGGCTGCAGCCCGAAGGACACGAGCCGCGCCGCGTCGGCGGCGTCGGCGGGGGTGACGGCGGTGGCCGTCGGGGCCGGTCCCTCCGGCTCACTCCACTCGACGTGCTCGCTCACGGTCGGGGCTCCTTGTCGTTCTCGTTCCTGTGGTGCTCACTCATGCCGCTTCGGTCCGATCCGCCGCCATCCCCGCCGCGTCCAGCAGCGCCGTCCCGACGATCAGGTCCGCACCGCCGAACTCCGGATCGTCGAGCTCGGCTCCGTCGTCCACGGCGAAGAGCAGCTTCTGCTCGCCCTGCCGATAAGCCGTACCGACCGGCGGACTGGCCGCGTGCACCGCCAGCAGGGCCACCAGATACGGCAGTTCGGGATCCCGGCGACGGGCCTCGGCGAGCAGCCCGGACAGCCGGCGCGGGGCGTCGGCCGGCAGGTCGAGCAGCTCCTGCGCGGCCGCCAGCTGCTCCTCGCTGAACCGGCTGTCGTCGGGCGTGGCGATGACATCCGGCTCGGGCATCTCCGCGCCCAGGTGCTCCCGCTCCACCGGCGGCGTCAGCAGTATGTCGACGAGGTCCCCGACCCGGACGGACACGGGCGTGCGCAGCCCGGTGCCGCGGGCGAAGAAGGCGTCCGTGACGCGGACGGCCTTCTCGAGCGACAGCGGCAGGACGGGGGCGACGAGATGGCCGTAGAGGTCGATCCCCGAGGTGGTCATCGGGGTGGCGAAGGCCTGCCGGTCCTGCTCGGCGCGGAACAGCGGTCCGGCCTCGAGCAGCCGGGACTGCAACTGCGTGTGCCGGCGGATGCAGTCCTTGACGATGTCGACGAGCTCGGCGGCCCGGCGCTTCTGCTCGGGGTCCTCGGACTCGTCACGGGCCTTGCGGATGTTGGTCAGGATCGCGTTCTCGTGGCGATAGCGGTCGGCGACGTGCTCCAGGGCCTCGGCGATCATGTCGGGCACGGTCGTCAGCCAGTCCACCGCGCGCACATTGCGCCGGGTCGCGTCGAGGGCCCTGCGCAGGGTCTCCGAGTACTGCACGGTGCGGTAGCGGGCCTGTTCGGCCGCGAGCTGGGCGTCGGCGAGCCGGCCGCGGCTGATCAGCACCTCCAGCTTGACCTCGGCGGCGATCTGCGCGCTGGTGACATCGGTGTCGAGGGCGCCGACGAGAACGTTGACCGCCTCGTCCGTCGTACGGAGATAGACCGTGCCGCCGGGGCCCGGGACCTCCTCGATCAGCTTGAAGTCGTAGTCACGGCGCACATAGGTGCCGTCCGCCCCGAACGTGCCGTACACCGCGCGGAAGCCGCGGTCGACGCTGCCGACGTTGATCAGGTTCTCCAGGACCCAGCGGGCCACCCGCTCGTGCTCGGCGGCGGGCCGCCGCGACGCCTGCGCGGCGATGCGCGGGATGAGGCGGGCGACGATCTGGTCGTGGTCCGCGCCCGTGTCGAAGTCCATGTTCAGGGTGACCAGGTCGATGGCCGCGAGCGCGACCTCCGCCATGCCGTACACCGAGTACTCACCCGCGAGGTTGGCCTTGCGCGCGTCCAGATCGTGCAGCGGCGCGGTGCAGGCGAGCGCGCGCAGGCGCCGCGCCAGGCCCTCGTCGGCGGCCGGCCCCGGCGCGGGGCGCGGCCCCGCGCTGAGCTGGGGCGGAACGCTGTCCGTCGATGCAGGCGAAGTCACGGTGCACAGACTAGGTCCTGGGTCTGACAACCACCCAAACGACGCGGGTACGCCCCCTCGGCAGGCCTTCCGCGGCCTCCTCAGCCGTCCTCGCCGACCCTCCGTCGGTACACCTCGACGACCCGCTCCAGCGAGTCGTCCAGATAGCCGGCGAGCAGACGCTCGGCCTTGCCGCGCTCCCCGCCCTGAAGAGCCTCAAGAATCGCGACATTTCGCGCGATGTACGGCTCATGCAGCCGCTGCGGCTCGTCCACCACATGGAACGCGAGACGCAGTTCGGCGAAGACGCTGCGCATCAACTCGTCGGTGCGCTCGCTCGCGGCAAGGGCGACCAGCTCCCGGTGGAAGTGGATGTTGGCCGTACCCACCGCCTTCCAGTCACCTTCCCGGGCCGCCCCCCGCCCCTCGGCGACGGCACCGGCGAGCCCGTCGAGGCCGTAGGGCGGCTCGCCGAGGCCGCGGACGACGGCGCACTCGACGAGCCGGCGGGTGCGGTAGATGTCCTCGACGTCCTCCACGGTCAGGACCCGGACGAAGACGCCCCGGTTCAGCTCGTGAACGAGCAGGCGTTCATGGGTGAGCAGGCGGAACGCCTCGCGCAGCGTGTTGCGGGAGACGCCGAGCGCGCCACCGATGCTGTCCTCCGACAGGCGCGTGCCGGGCGGGAAGTAGCCCTCGGCGATCCGGCTCCTGAGGATGTCCGAGACCCGTTCGGCGGTGCTGGTGCGCCCCAGGAGAGCCCGGTCGTCGGAGAGGTCCTTCAGCTGCTCTGCCATGCCGGAATTCAATCGCAGATCACACGAAGAACCAACATGGGTATTGAGGGATCGTTGAACAATCCCCTACGGTGCTGGGCACGGCTCGGCCCGAAGCACTCTCCGTCCCCCCTCTGCGAGGTGCCCATGAGCACGCCCCCTCCACCGCAAGCCCTGACCGACGACACACGCCCCGTGGCGGCCGAACGCACCTCCGACGACGGGGCGTTCGGCTGGCTGCGCGCCCTCGGACCGCGCGGCCGCCGCGCGTTCGGCGGCGCCTTCGGCGGCTATGCCCTCGACTCGTACGACTACTTCACGCTGCCGCTGAGCATGGTCGCGCTGTCGGCCTACTTCGGCCTGAACAGCGGCCAGACCGGTCTCTTCACCACGGTCACGCTGGTGGTCTCCGCGATCGGCGGCGCCCTCGCGGGCGTCCTCGCGGACCGCATCGGCCGGGTGAAGGCCCTGATGATCACGGTGATCACCTACGCGGTCTTCACCGTCGCCTGCGGCTTCGCGCCCAACTACGAGACGCTGCTGGTCTTCCGCGCCCTCCAGGGCCTCGGTTTCGGCGGCGAGTGGGCGGTCGGCGCGATCCTCGTCGCCGAGTACGCGAGCGCCAAGCACCGGGGCCGCACCCTCGGCGCGATCCAGAGTTCCTGGGCCGTGGGCTGGGGCCTCGCCGTGATCGTCTACACGCTGGTCTTCTCGGTGGCCGGCGACGATCTGGCCTGGCGCATCATGTTCTGGACCGGCGCGCTGCCCGCGCTGCTCGTCATCTGGCTGCGGCGCAGTGTGCAGGACGCGCCCGAGGCCGCCGCCGCCCGTGAGCAGAGCGCGGAGAAGGGTTCCTTCAAGGCGATCTTCAAGCCGGGTCTGCTGCGTGTCACGCTCTTCTCCGTGCTGCTCTCGACCGGTGTCCAGGGCGGCTACTACACGCTGGCCACCTGGGTTCCGACGTATCTGAAGTCCGAGCGCGAGCTGTCCGTCGTCGGCACCGGCGGCTATCTGACGTTCCTGATATCGGGCGCCTTCATCGGTTACCTCACCGGCGGCTACCTCACCGACAAGCTGGGCCGCAAGCGCAACATCTGGCTCTTCGCCCTGCTGTCGGCGATCTGCATCCTGGCGTACGCGAACATCCCGAGCGGCGCCAACACCCTGCTCCTGATGCTCGGTTTCCCGCTCGGTTTCTGCATGTCGGCGATCTTCAGTGGATTCGGCTCCTACCTGAGCGAGCTGTACCCGACGGCGGTACGCGGTACGGGGCAGGGCTTCACGTACAACACCGGGCGCGCGGTGGGCGCCGTGTTCCCGACGATGGTCGGTTTCCTGGCCGACAGCTGGGGCGTCGGCGGCGCGCTGGTCTTCGGGGCGATCGGCTACGGCCTCGCGGCGCTGGCGCTGCTCGGGCTGCCGGAGACGCGCGGGAAGGAGCTCACGTGAACCGCACGCCGACCACCGACACCGAGGACCGCCCCGTGGTGCTCGTCGACGAGCACGCGCACGCGTGGAGCCCGAGAACGGCCCGCGCCCGCTTCCGGGAGGGCCTGACGGGTCCTACGGCCGGGGTCGCGGCCGGTCACACCCAGGCCAACCTCATCTCGGTGCCCGCCGACTGGGCCTACGACATGCTGCTGTTCTGCCAGCGCAACCCCAAGCCGTGCCCGGTCCTCGACGTCACGGACGCCGGATCCTGGACCACCGTGCTCGCCGACGGCGCGGATCTGCGCACCGATCTGCCGCGCTACCGGGTGTGGCGGGACGGCGAGTTGGTGGACGAGCCGACGGACGTGCGCGCCCACTGGCGGGACGACCTGGTGTCGTTCCTGATCGGCTGCAGCTTCACCTTCGAGTGGGCGCTCAGCGAGGCGGGCGTCCCGATCCGCCATGTCGAGCAGGGCCGCAACGTCCCGATGTACGTGACGAGCCGGCAGTGCCGTCCGGCCGGGCGGCTGCACGGACCGCTGGTGGTGTCCATGCGGCCGGTGCCGCCGCCGCACCTGGCCGCGGCGATCCGGGAGAGCGGTCTGCTGCCGGCGGTGCACGGCAGCCCCGTGCACTGCGGCGACCCGTCGGGGCTCGGCATCGACGACCTCGGCCGTCCCGACTTCGGCGACCCGGTGGACACCGAACCGGACGACATCCCGGTGTTCTGGGCGTGCGGGGTGACCCCGCAGGCGGCCGTGATGGCCTCGCGCCCGCCGTTCGCCCTCACGCACGCCCCGGGGCAGATGTTCCTCACCGACGCCCGCGACGAGCAGTACCGCGTGGCCTGACAGGAGATGCGACACGTGACCTCGATCGACCTGAACGCCGACCTCGGCGAGGGCTTCGGCCGCTGGCAACTTACCGACGACGAACGGCTGCTGTCCGTGGTAACCAGCGCCAATGTGGCGTGCGGCTTCCACGCCGGGGACGCGGCCACCATGCGCCGAGTGTGCGAGCTGGCGGCCGAGCGCGGGGTACGGATCGGCGCCCAGGTGTCCTACCGGGACCTGGCCGGTTTCGGGCGGCGCGCGATGGACGTGCCGTCCGCCGAGCTGGCGGCCGAAGTGGCCTACCAGATCGGCGCCCTGGAGGTCTTCGCCCGCGCCGCCGGCTCCCGCGTGGCCTACGTCAAGCCGCACGGCGCGCTCTACAACCGGGTCGTGCACGACGAGGAGCAGGCCGCCGCGGTCGTCGACGGGGTGCTCCTCGCGGATGCCGCGCTGCCGGTGCTGGGCCTGCCCGGATCACGCCTGCTGGACCTCGCAGGGAAGGCTCGACTGCCGGTGGTCACGGAGGCGTTCGCGGACCGGGCGTACACCGACGCGGGCACCCTGGTGCCGCGCGCGCGGGAGGGGGCCGTGGTCACCGACCCGGAGGCCGTCGTGGAGCGGTCGTTGAGCCTGGCCCGCTCCGGCGAGGTCTCCTCCCACTCGGGGACCCGGATCGAGGTACGCGCGCGTTCCCTGTGCCTGCACGGCGACACACCCGGCGCGGTGGAGCTGGCGCGCCGGGTGCGGGCACGGCTGGAGTCGTCGGGGATCCGGGTGGAGGCCTTCGCATGAAGGTCCGGCCCGTCGGCGAGGACGCGCTGCTCGTCGAGGTCGCCTCGGGCGACGAGGCCCAGGCCCTGCACGCGGAGCTGCTGCGACGCCGCGCGGAGGGCTCGCTGTCGGCCCGTGAGATCGTCCCCGCGGCCCGCACGGTCCTCCTCGACGGCCTCGACTCCCCCGCCCGGCTGGCCGCCGAACTGACCGCCGCCGAACTGCCGCCCGCTCCCCCACGCGCGCTTGAGGTGGTCGAGATCCCCCTGAGGTATGACGGCCCGGACCTGGCGGATGTCGCCGCGCACTGGGGCGTGCCGGAGCGGGAGGTCGCCCGTATCCACGCGGAGACGGAGTTCCGGGTCGCCTTCTGCGGCTTCGCGCCCGGCTTCGGCTATCTCACCGGGCTGCCCTCTCGCTACGACGTCCCGCGCCGGGCCACCCCGCGCACGGCCGTCCCCGCCGGGTCGGTGGCGCTGGCGGGCCCGTACACGGGCGTGTACCCGCGCTCGTCGCCGGGCGGCTGGCAGCTGATCGGCACGACGGACACCGTCCTGTGGGACCACGCGCGTGTGCCGGCCGCGCTGCTGTCGCCGGGCACGCGCGTGCGGTTCGTACCCGAGGCGGGGTCATGACGGATCGCGCCCTGGCCGTCGTACGGGCCGGGGCCCTGACCACCGTGCAGGACCTCGGCCGCCCCGGGCACGCCCATCTCGGCGTCCCCCGCTCCGGTGCCCTGGACGGGCCGGCCGCGGACCTCGTCAACCGGCTGGTCGGCAATCCGCCCGGGGCCGCAGTACTGGAGACGACGCTCAACGGCTGTGCCGTGCGCCCCCGTTCGACGGTCACGATCGCGGTGGCGGGCGCGCACTGCCGGGTCATGGTGGACGGCCGGCCCGTCCCCTGGAGCGCGCCGGTGCGCGTGCCCGCCGGGGCGCTGCTGGACGTCGGTCCGGCGCTGTCGGGCGTGCGCGCGTACGTGGGGCTCTCCGGGGGCGTCGCCGTCGAGCCCGTGCTCGGCAGCCGTTCGACGGACCTGCTGTCTGGGCTCGGCCCGGCCCCGCTCACGGACGGCACGGTGCTGCCGCTGGGCCGGCCGACCGGTGTGCACGCGCGCGTGGACGTCGCCCCGCAGCCGGCGCCGCCGTCCGAACTGGTCCTGCGGGTGACACTCGGCCCGCGCGACGACTGGTTCACGCCGGAGGCCGTTCGCGCCTTCCTCTCACGCCCCTACCGGGTGTCCGCCGCCGGCAACCGTATCGGGCTGCGCACGGAGGGCCCCGCCCTGGAGCGGGCCCGGCACGGTGAACTCCCCAGCGAGGGCATGGTGCTGGGCGCGGTCCAGGTGCCGCCCGACGGCAGGCCGGTGGTGTTCCTGGCCGACCATCCGACCACCGGGGGCTACCCGGTGATCGCGGTGGTCCGGGCCGCCGACCTGCCGGCCGCCGCCCAGGCGGTCCCGGGTACGCCGGTGCGCTTCGTGGCCGTACGGCGGCGCTGAACCCTTCGGAGCAGGCCGCCGACCGGGTCAGGCCGCATCCGCCTGCTCCACCACCGACAGCGCGGCCAGCGCCGCCGAGACCGCCGCGGAGGCCCTCAGGTCGAGCCGGGCGCTGGTCCCCCGGGCGCGGTGCCGCAGTTCGTCGGTGGCCAGGGTCAGGAGCTGGGGCAGCAGGTCGGTGCAGCGGCGGGCCACCCAGCCGGTGCCGGCCGTGGCCAGCCACCACAGGCTCGCCGACTTCGTCGGGACGGGGAAGTCGGGCTCGGGCGAGGGCACGGGGCCCGTCGCGAGGCCGTGCTCCGCGAGCAGTGCGTGGAAGCGCAGGGCCAGTTGCCGGTGTCCCCGCTCGCCGGGGTGCAGCCGGTCCGCGCTCCACATGGCGCGGTCCGTGGTCCAGTCGCCCTCGCACGCGTGCAGATGCAGGGCTTCGTACCGGTCGGACAGGGCATGGACGACCGCGTTCACGGCCCGTTGCCGCCGCGCCAGCGGGTGGGCCAGCGCCCCCGGCAGCCCGAGCATCGTGCCCGGGTCGGGCAGGCACGCGGTGAGCAGGACCGCGCCCCGCTCGGTGCAGGCCTGGTACACCCGGTCGAGCCGGGCCGCCACGGCCTGGATGTCGAAGGTGCAGCGCAGGGTGTCGTTGACGCCGACGACGACGGACACGAGCTCGGGCCGCAGCTCCAGCGCGGCGGGCAGCTGCCGCTCCAGCACGTCCCGGGTCTGCGCCCCGCTCACCGCGAGGTTGGTGAACCGGGCGGGGCCCTCGGAGAGCCCGTCGGCGAGCAGCGCGGCCCAGCCGCGCCACCCGTCGCCGACGGGATCGCCCACGCCCTCGGTCAGCGAGTCGCCGAGGGCCACGAAACGCGGGGCTCCCACGAACCGCGGGGGTCTCATGCCACGCCCCCGGGCACATACGGGCGCACGGGGACGGCCGCGTCGTGCGCGGCGAGGAAGGCGTCGACCGCCGCGTTCCAGCCGAAGCACTCCGCACGCGCGCGTGCGGCCTCGCGCCGGTCCGCCTCCAGGCCTTCGAGCAGCAGGTCCACGGCGTCCGCGAAGGCCTCCCCGTGATCCGCCGCGACGGACCCGGCGGAGCCGATGACCTCGGACAGCGCGGACGACGCGCTCGCCACCACGGGAGTGCCGCACGCCATGGCCTCCAGCGCGGCGAGCCCGAACGTCTCGGCGGGCCCCGGCGCCAGGGCGACGTCGGCGGACGCCTGGAGCGCGCCGAGCAGCCCGCGGTCCGTGACATGCCCGAGGAAGGTGACCGGCAAGGCGCTCTCGCGTGCCCGCTGTTCGAGCCGCGCGCGCAGCGGACCGTCGCCCGCCACCACCAGCACCGCCCGCCGCCCGCGCCGCCGTAGCGTCTCCAGGGCGTCCAGCGCCGTGCCGGGCCGCTTCTCCACGGACAGCCGTGAGCACATCACGAGCAGCGTCTCGTCCCCGCGCGCGTGCAGCGCCCGCAGCTCCGGATCGCGCAGCGCCGGGTGCCGCTGCACCAGGTCGACGCCGAGCGGGGCCCGGACGACGTTGCGTGCCCCGATCCGTACGAACTCCCGCTCGGCGAACTCGGTGGTGCACACCACGCGCGCGTATGTGTGGGCGGTACGGACGTTGAGGGCGTCGGCGGCACGCCGGGCGGCGCCCTCGGGCAGGCCCCAGGTGCGCAGCACGCCGTCGGCGGTCTCGTGGGAGACCATCACGGCCGGGACCCGGGCGCGCCGCGCCCACTTGCCGGTCCACCTGAGGGTCGTACGGTCGGACACCTCGAGACGGTCCGGCGCGAGTTCCTCCAGGAGCCGGGCCACCCGCCGCTTGTCGGCGAGGACGCGGTAGCCGCCGGTGCCGGGCAGCAGCGGCCCGGGGAGGGTGATCACCCTCCCCTGCTCGGTCTCGCGGTCGCTCGTCCGCTCGCCGGGGACGACGAGGACGGGCTGGTGCCCCGCCTCCTTGAAGCCCCTGCCGAGTTCCCGCAGGGCGGTGCGCAGACCGCCGGACGCGGGGGCGACGAAGTTGGCGAGCCGGACGATCCGCAGCGAGGGGCCGGTCCCGTTCCGCGCGCTCATGCCGCCACCACCGTCCTGCGTCCGGCGAGCACGTTCGCGTAGTGCCCGATGAGCTGGTCGCCGACGGCGGCCCAGGTGCGGCCCTCGACGGTGGCGCGCCCGGCGGCGCCGTAGGCGGCCCGCAGCCCGGGATCGGCGGCCAGGGACCGCACCGCGTCCCGTACGGCGGTCGCGTCGCGCGGCGGCACCAGCAGCCCGGTGTGCCCGTGCGCGACCAGGTCCAGCGGCCCGCCCGCGGCGGGCGCCACGACCGGCAGGCCGCTGGCCATGGCCTCCTGCACGGTCTGGCAGAAGGTCTCGAAGGGGCCCGTGTGCGCGAAGACGTCGAACGAGGCGAAGACCCGGGCGAGATCGTCACCGGTGCGGCGGCCGAGGAAGACCGCGCCGGGCAGAGCCTGCTCCAGCCCGGGCCGGCTGGGGCCGTCGCCGACGATCACGACCCGGACGCCCTCCAGGCCGCAGGCACCGGCGAGGAGTTCGACGTGCTTCTCGGGAGCGAGCCGGCCGACGTAGCCGACTATCAGCTCGCCGCCCGGGGCCAGCTCGCGGCGCAGGGCCTCATCGCGGCGGTCCGGCCGGAAACGTTCGGTGTCGACGCCGCGCGGCCACAGCTTGACCCGGGGCACCTGGTGCGTCTCCAGGTCGTTGAGGGCAGCGCTGGACGGGGCGAGGGTGAGGTCGGCGGCGCCGTGGACGGAGCGGATGCGCCGCCAGGCGGCGGCCTCTCCGGCGCCCATGTACGTACGGGCGTATCCGGCCAGGTCGGTCTGGTAGACGGCGACGGCGGGGATGCCGAGGCGGGCGGCGGCGGCCATGCCGCGCACGCCGAGGACGAAGGGGCTGGCGAGGTGGACGACATCGGCACGGTGCTCGATGAGGGTGGCGGCCAGGCGGCGGCTGGGGAGGGCGACACGGACCTGGGGGTAGCCGGGGAGCGGGAGGGAGGGGACGTGGACGACCCGGCACGGCGCGGAGGCGTCGGGCTTGTTGCCGGGCGCCGGGGCCGGGGCCACGACGACGGGAGTGTGACCGCGATCGACGAGGTGCCGGGCGGTCTGGAGCGCGCAGTGGGCCACGCCGTTCACGTCGGGGGGAAAGGATTCGGTCACGATGACGACACGCATACCGGTGTTGTCGCCGGGCCGGACGTGGCCGCGTCAACGTGGATCTTTCCGAACGAGGAACGTCCTATGAGCGTTCTGAGGTGCACCCGCGCAGGTCAGGCCGCGTCCATACGCTCCTGACCCGCGAGTCACCCCTCGTTCACCCGGGCGGCCTGATTCCGCCCTGGCGTCCTGGAACGGAGGGGTTCATACGGCGGTCTCCTCGGGACCGATCCGGCTGCGGACGGCTGTCTGGACCTCGGCCTCCTCGGCCGGGTCGGCGGCGAGCCGGCGCAGTCGCTCCACGACCCGGGTGTCGCCGGTCTCGGCGTGCCGGGCGGCGATCTCGCGGGTGGTCTCCTCGCAGTCCCACAGGCATTCGACGGCGAAGCCGGTGGCGAAGGAGGGGTCGGTGGCGGCGAGGGCCCGGGCGGCCCGGCCGCGCAGATGGGACGAGGCGGTCTCGCGGTAGACGTGGCGGAGCACGGGCGCGGCGCAGGCGATGCCGAGCCGTCCGGCGCCGTCGACCAGGGTCCACAGGGTCGGCGCGTCGGGGCCTTCGCCGCGCACCGCCTCCCGTAGCGCCGCGAGGACCAGGTCCCGGTCGTGCACCCCGCCCAGACAGGCGAGGACGCGCCCGGCGGCGGCGCCCAGTTCGTCGGGCCGGTGCGCCCAGCCGCGCGCCCGGTCCACGGCGACGAGACTGCGCATCCGTTCGAAGGCGTCGACGGCGGCTTCCACGACGACCGTCGAGCCGGTGGCCACGGCGGCCTCGATCAGGTCGAGGGCGTCGGGATCGTTGCCGTCGGCGAGGTAGCGCAGGGCGGTGCACCGCGCTCCGTCGCCGCCGTCCTTCGCGGCCTGGACGATCTCGGCCCGGTCCTCGGGCCCCGCCACGGCGGTGAGGCAGCGGGCGGCCGGGACATGGAGTGCGGCGCCCCGGTCGAGGCCCTGCTGGGCCCATTCGAAGACGGCTTGCACACTCCAGCCCGGGCGCGGGCCCGTCGGCCGCATCTGCCGCTGCCAGCGGTCGAAGCTGCCGGTCTCAAGCGCGGCACGCACGCGTGTGGCGATGGATTCGCGTGGATCCTCGGCCCACAGCCGCCACGGCCGGGGCTCGAAGGCGTCGCGGACGGTGGCGGCCAGCTCGGCCTCGCCCTCCGGATCGGCCGGGAACCGGGCGAGGACGGGCGCGGCGAGGGCACGCAGGCCGGCGTCGTCGTCCCTGAGGGCGAGTTCGTCCAGGGCCCAGGCCCAGTTCGAGCCGTGGGCGGCGTACCTGCGCAGCAGTTCGAGCGCGTCCCGCCTGCCGTAGGAGGCGAGGTGCCCGAGGACGGCGAGAGCGAGCCCGGTGCGTGACTCCTCGGTGTCGAGGACGTCCTCGGCGTCGAAGAGATGGGCCTGGATCGCGTCCAGCTCGCCGTTCAGGTCGAGGTAGAGGCGGGCGTAGTAGAGGGAGCGGTTCTCCACCTGCCAGTCGTTGCGGGGATCGCGCAGCACACAGTGGTTCAGCGCCGCGAGCGCCTCGGGGCGCGGGGCGGTGAGCGCGTGCAGCGTGCCGTCGCCGCGGCCCCGCTGGAGCAGGCCGAGCAGCGTACCGCTGGGCGCTATGACCGGATCGAACATGGGAAACAGCCTCACATCAAGCGTCGACGCAACCGGGGACGTGTACTACCTGGCCGCGTGACAACACGTCGGAGTGCCCGCCGTTTCCTGCTTGCTGTAGACCATCTTCCTCTGCCTCTCGTCGGTGGCCCCTGCGGACCGCGTCACGGCCCGCGCGGTGCGGCAACACCTGCCCAACCATCACGTCCGTGAACCACGTCGTCATGATGACTCGGCTCTTCCGTCTGCCGCGACCGAAATTTCGGCGGCCTCGTACCGCCTCCCCCGTTTTTTGTGTCGTTCCAGGTCAGCCTGGTCGGCTCAGCGCTCGCCGAACAGTTCGAGCAGTTCCGTCCGGCCGAACATCCGGGCCGTGTCCACGGCCGAGGGCGTGCCGGCGGACGGGTCGGCGCCGCCCTCCAGGAGGGCCTTGATCACGTCCGTCTCACCCTTGAAGGCCGCTCCCGCGAGCGGGGTCTGGCCTCGGTCGTTCACCCGGTCGGCCTCGGCGCCACGGGCGAGCAGCGCACGCACCGCGTCGGAGTGGCCGTGATAGGCGGCGAGCATCACGAGCGAGTCGCCGCGGTCATTGGTGAGGTTGGCCGGAACACCCGCGTCGACATACGCCACGAGCGCCTCGGTCCGTCCCCGCCGGGCCAGATCGAAGATCTTGGTCGCCAGCTCCACGACCTCGGGGTCGGGGACTTCGGTCATCGGCCGGACCGCCTCTCCAGTGCTCATCACGTCGGGTGCGCACGTCTGCCAGTGGTGCAGCCGTACGAGTGAATCGCCAGGGTACTGGCTCGCGCGGCACATGACCCGATGTGCCCGAGGTAAAGATCACTACGGACCCGGGCGGGCACAACACCCCAGCTCGACCGGTTCCGGGACCACTCCGCAGCCCGGGGGAAACCATCCCTTTTCCACCCAGTTGCACCTTTTATCGTATGGATACATCCTGTGAGCCTGGAAGTACTCATGGTGACTGTCCCCGCGAACCAGGAGAACCCAAATGATCCTCTCCATCTCAGGCGTGGTCCTGCTCGGCATCGTCGTCTTCATCTTCTTCCGCAAGGACGGCCTCAAGGCGTCGCACGCCGTGGTCGCGATGCTCTTCGGCTTCTACCTGGCCAGCACGGCCATCGCCCCGAGCATCAAGGCAGGCGGCGAGAGCCTGGCGAGCCTCCTGGGCGGAATCAAGTTCTGACGGCCCCGCACCCCGTACGCATCCCGCCCGTACGCACTCTCTGGAGGCAGCAGTGGCCCGGCGCCCCCTCCCCCGCATTCTGAGCAACGGCAGCGCGCAGCTCGTCCGGAGCCGGGAGCTGGCCCGGACGGCCGCCGACAGCGCCACCGACGTCCTCCACCCGCTGATCACGATCAGCCGCGGTCTGCGCCGGCTGGCAGCGGCCGGACGGCGCAGATGGAGCGAGACCCCGAGGGAGAAACGGGGAGCGCTGCTGTTCCTGGTGGCCTCCGTCTTCCTGGTCGTGGCGCTGATGCCGTACGGACCGCTGCTCGCCGCCATCACCCTGATGGCGGCGGCCGCATGGCAGGGCCGGGAACGGGCCGCGTCGGCCTCCGACGGGCCCGACGAGTCACAGGCCCAGCGCCTTCAGTCCCTGTACGAGGCGCTCGTGCCGTACTTCTCGACCGCCGAGGACCCCGAGCCGCTGTACTCCCACGGCGGCACCTGGGAGAAGGCCTTCCCCACCTACGCCTTCGACGGCACCGGCCGGATCTCGCACCTGGTGATCCACTACCCGGCGTACTTCGCGGACGGCGAGGCCGAGGCCCGCGCCCGGATCGAGGGCCTGCTCGCGGCCAAGTCGGGCCGCGGCCGCGAGTACCACTTCTCGTGGGAAGAGGAAGGCAACCAGTTGACGGTCAGCGTGTTCATGCCGCTCGCCGTCGACATCGCCGCCCAGCGCTTCGTCACCGCTCCGGGCGAGACGGTCCTCGGCTTCACCGACCCCACCCGGGTCCAGCGCACCCTCCCCCTGACCCACGGCGACCAGCGACGGGACGTGCCCCCGGTCCTGTGGCGCACGGGCCTGCGCTCCACCGAGCCCCATCTGCTCGCCCTCGGCCAGCCGGGCACCGGCACCTCGACCCTGCTGCGGTCCATCGCCCTGCAGGCCCTCCAGCACGGCGACGTGGTGATCGTCGACGGCGGCGGGACCGGCGAGTACGCCTGTCTGACCGGCCGGGACGGCGTGCTGGCCGTCGAATGCGGCCTCCCCGGGGTGATGGCGAGCCTGGAGTGGGCCGCGACCGAGACCGAGCGCCGGCTGATCGCCGCCAACCGTGCCCACCAGGCGGGCGAGCCGCCGCCGGACGACACCAAGCGTCCCCTGTGGATCCTCCTGGACCGCCCGACGGCGTTCACCCACCTGGCCGCCGCCCAGGACCGCAAGGACCCGCAGTCCCTCCTCCAGGTCCCGCTGCGGCACGGCCGCCCGGCGAACGTGACGGTGGTCGTGGCCGAGCAGCTGGACACCATGGAGGCCCTCGGCGAACCGGTACGCCAGCACACCCGCGCGCGTGTGGTCCTCGGCCCGGCGACGGCCGAGCAGCTCGAGTCCGTCCTGGGAGCGCCCCCGCACACCACCCCCGTCGAGGATGTCCCGCCCGGCCGCGGCTACGCCCGGCTCGGCATGGGCCCGGTCCACCGCCTCCAGGTCCCGGCCACGCCGAACCCCTACGACGACGCCACGTCCGACGCCCACCGCCAGGCGGTCCTGGACCTCCTCCCGCCGCGCACGACACCGGCGGACGGGGAGACGGTCCCCGAGCCGGAGGGCACGGAAGCGGTGCCGCTCACGGAGCCGAAGACGGAGTCCGTGCCGGATCCGGTGCCGGTCCCGACGAAGGCGAAGGACTCGATTCCGAATCCGGTACCGGTTCTGACCAAGCCGGCGAAGACGAAGGCGAAGGCCACCTAGCCACGCCGGGCGCCCCGGTCGCACCGCGCGACCCGGTCACAACGGCGGGCCGCCGCGACCGGCCCGGCGGCAGCTGAACGCCCCGCGCGGCCGAGCCGCGGAGCACTACGCCACGAACGTCCGCGGCGCTTCTCCGGCCCCCGCACCGCCCTCCTCCACGATCCGCGCCGCCGCGGCCAACCGCACCGCCGCCTCCTCGGCCACCGCACCCCCCACGGTGAACGGCAGCCGCACATACCCCTCGAACGCCCCGTCCACGCCGAACCGGGGCCCGGACGGCACCCGCACCCCCACCCGCTCCCCCGCCTCGGCGAGCCGCGACCCGGAGAGCCCCCCGGTCCGCACCCACAGCGTCAGACCGCCCCGGGGCACCTCGAACTCCCACCCGGGCAGCTCCCGCCGCACCGCCGCCACGAGTTCGTCGCGGTTGCCCCGGGCCTGCTCCCGCCGCACCTCCACGGCCTGCTCCCAGCCCCCCGTCCCGAACAGCCAGTTGACGGCCAGCTGCTCCAGCACGGGAGTGCCGAGGTCGGCGTAGGCCCGCGCGGCGACCAGACTGCGGATCACGTCCGGCGCGGCCCGCACCCAGCCGATGCGCATCCCGGCCCAGAACGCCTTGCTCGCCGACCCCACCGTGATCACCGTGGACCCGGCCCGGTCGAAGGAACACACCGGCTTCGGCATGCTCACCTCCGGGTCGAGCCACAGCTCGCTCATCGTCTCGTCGGCGATCAGCACGGTCCCCGCGGAGCGCGCCGCGTCCACCAGCTGCCGCCGCTGGTCCTCGCCGGCGAGCGCACCGGTCGGGTTGTGGAAGTCGGCGACGACGTACGCGATCCGGGGCGCGGCGTCCCGCAGGACCTGCCGCCAGCGGTCCATGTCCCAGCCGGAGAGCCCCTCGGCCATCGCGACGGGCACCAGCCGGGCCCCGGCCTCCCGCATCAGCTGGAGGATGTTGGCGTACGAGGGCGACTCGACGGCGATGCGCTCGCCCCGCCCGGCGAACAGATGGCAGATCGCGTCGATCGCGCCCATCGCCCCGGTCGTCACCATGATCTGCTCGGGCATGGTCGGGATCCCGCGCGCGGTGTACCGCTCGGCGATCATCGACCGCAGCGCCGGCAGCCCTGCGGGATAGTCGCCGTGCGTGTGCGCGTACGGCGGCAGCTCCTCCAGGGCACCCTGCACGGCCCGGGTCAGCCACGGCTCGGGGGCGGGCAGCGCCGCACAGCCCAGGTCGATCATCGAGCCGAGGGTCTCGGGCGGCAGCGGTTCAAGGCCGCGCGCGGGCAGCGGATTCCCGGCCGGTACGGCGGTCCAGCTGCCCGCGCCGCGCCGGGACTCCAGGAAGCCCTCACCGCGCAGCGCCTCGTACGCGGCGGCGACCGTCGTACGGCTGACGGTCAGGGAGAGGGCGAGTTCCCGCTCGGCGGGCAGCCGGGCGGCCACCGGGATCCGTCCTTCGAGCACCAGCAGGCGGATGCCGTCGGCGAGTGCGCGATAGGCGGGCGGCCTGCGCGTACCGGGCCCTGCGGGGCGCTCCTGCTGGGAGTTGAGCAGCCGGGCGAGCTGCGCCGCACCCACGGCCGAAGTCCACTGAGCCATCGGAATCAGTCCACCTTTCCCGAATTGGCCATGGATGACGTCTCCATCCAAGCCACAGGGTGTCATGCATCAGTCCACTTGCACCAGAGGAGAGCACATCATGTCCACGCGGCGCCATCTCACCCGGCGGCTGACCCAGCTCTACGCCGGTCTCGCGCTGTACGGCGCGAGTTCGGCGCTGCTCGTCCGGTCGGGGCTCGGGCTGGAGCCGTGGAACGTGCTGCACCAGGGCCTCGCCGAGCGGACGGGTCTGTCGATCGGCGTGGTCCTGACGATCGTGGGCGCGGCGGTGCTGCTCACCTGGATCCCGCTGCGCCAGCGACCGGGCCTGGGCACGGTCTCCAACGTGCTGGTCATCGGCATGGCGATGGACGCGACGCTGGCCCTGGTGCCCGACGCGCACGGCCCGGTGGTGCGCGTGACGCTCATGGTGACGGGGATCGTCCTGAACGGCGCGGCGACCGGCCTGTACATCGCGGCGCGCTTCGGCCCGGGTCCGCGCGACGGCCTCATGACGGGCCTGCACCAGCGCACGGGCGTGTCGATCCGCCTGGTGCGCACGGCCCTCGAGTTCACGGTCGTGGCGACGGGCTTCGCCCTGGGCGGCACCGTCGGCATCGGCACCCTGCTGTACGCGGTCTCGATCGGCCCGCTCGCCCAGCTGTTCCTGCGCGTGTTCGCCGTCCCCGCGGCATCCGGCGGCAGCACGATCGTTGCCACCGGTCAACCCCGAGGAGCGATACTGCGTCCGTGACCCCGCGGATACGCCATCCCTATCTCGACCACCCCGGCCCGATCGCCTTCGCCCACCGGGGCGGGGCGGCTGACGGCCTGGAGAACACCGTGCGGCAGTTCCGCTGCGCCGTCGAGGCGGGCTACCGGTACATCGAGACCGACGTCCATACGACCCGGGACGGAAAACTCGTCGCCTTTCACGACGCGACCCTGGACCGGGTGACGGACGGCGCGGGCCGGATCGCGGACCTGCCGTGGCAGGAGGTACGGCACGCGCGCGTGGCGGGCGAGGAACCGCTGCCCCTCTTCGAGGAGCTCCTGGAGACCTTCCCCGACGTGCGCTGGAACGTCGACGTCAAGGCGGAGGCCGCCCTGCTGCCCTTCCTGGACCTGGTCGGGCGGACGGACTCCTGGGACCGGATCTGCCTCGGCTCGTTCTCCGAGGCACGCGTGGTGCGCGCCCAGCGGCTGGCCGGCCCGCGCCTGGCCACGTCGTACGGCACCCGGGGCGTGCTCAATCTGCGGCTGCGCTCCTGGGGGCTGCCCGCGACGGTGCGCCGCTCGGCGGTCGCCGCCCAGGTCCCCGAGATGCAGTCCGGCATCCAGGTCGTGGACCGCCGCTTCCTGCACGCCGCCCACGCGCGCGGGCTCCAGGTGCATGTCTGGACCGTCAACGACCCCGAGGGCATGCACCGGCTCCTGGACCTGGGTGTGGATGGCATCATGACCGATCACATCGACACGTTGCGCAAGGTCATGGAGGACCGCGGCGTCTGGGTCTGACACCCCCGCCCCGCCCCCTCCGTGCGTTCACGGGGAAGCGAGGGCACGGGTGGGCACCGACACCGTGCGGACACCGCAGGACGACGGGGCGGCGGATCTCAGACGCGAGCAGCGCGGCTGGTACTTCTACGACTGGGCGTGCTCCGTCTACTCGACGAGTGTGCTCACCGTCTTCCTGGGCCCCTACCTGACCTCGGTCGCCGAGTCGGCGGCCGACAGCGACGGGTACGTCCACCCGCTCGGGATCCCGGTGCGCGCCGGGTCCTTCTTCGCGTACTCGGTGTCCCTGTCGGTGATCGTGGCCGTGCTGGTGATGCCCCTGGTGGGCGCAGCCGCCGACCGCACCGGCCGCAAGAAGCCCCTCCTCGCGATCGCCGCCTACACGGGCGCCACGGCCACAGCGGCCATGTTCTTCCTGGACGGCGACCGCTACCTGCTCGGCGGGGCCCTCCTGGTCGTCGCGAACGCGGCGCAGTCCGTGGCGATGATGCTCTACAACTCCTACCTGCCGCAGATCGCCCCGCCCGAGCAACGGGACGCCGTCTCCTCCCGGGGCTGGGCCTTCGGCTACGCGGCGGGATCGCTGGTCCTGGTCGGCAATCTCGTCCTCTACACCGGACACGAGAGCTTCGGCATCTCCGAGAGCACGGCGGTCCGCATCTGCCTGGCGTCGGCCGGCCTGTGGTGGGGGGCGTTCGCCCTCATTCCGCTGCGGCGGCTGCGCGACCGGAGGTCCGCCGCGCGCGAGGCGGCCCTCCCCGGCTTCCGGCAGCTCGCGGCGACCGTCCGCGACATGCGCCGCCACCCGCTGACCCTGGCCTTCCTGCTCGCGTACCTGGTCTACAACGACGGCATCCAGACGGTGATCTCCCAGGCCTCGGTCTACGGCTCCAAGGAACTGGGCCTCGGGCAGTCCACGCTGATCGGCGCCATCCTGCTGGTGCAGGTGCTGGCGGTGGCGGGCGCGCTGACGATGGGCAGGCTGGCCCGGACGTATGGGGCCAAGCGCACGATCCTCGGCTCGCTCGTCGCGTGGACCCTGACGCTGGCGGCCGGATACTTCCTGCCGGCCGGGGCGCCGGTGTGGTTCTTCGTCCTGGCCGCCGGGATCGGCCTGGTCCTCGGCGGCAGCCAGGCGCTGTCCCGCTCCCTGTTCTCCCATCTCGTCCCGCCCGGGAAGGAGGCCGAATACTTCTCGGCGTACGAGATGAGCGACCGCGGCATGAGCTGGCTCGGGCCGCTGCTGTTCGGACTCACCTACCAGCTGACCGGGAGCTACCGGGACGCGATCATCTCGCTGGTGGGCTTCTTCGTCATCGGATTCGTCCTGCTCGCCCGGGTACCCGTGGGGCGTGCGATCCGCGAAGCGGGGAATCCGGTTCCTGACAAGATTTAGCACTCGGCGCGAAAGGGCTGTAGTGTACGCGTTTGGCCTGCCAGGCGTACCGTTACTGCGCGTCAAAGATGCCGAAACGCTGGGTCACATCTGCTAGCAGATGTGACAAACCGGGCGCTGGTGGGTACTGCAAGGGTTGACAAGGCTGCGGCTACGACGGCGACGCATGACCCGGAACGGGACTCGGAACGGGAATCTTTACCGCCGACCGGACGTTGACCGGATGACGACGACAGCGACACCTGTCCTGTGGGCGACAAGCCCGGGAGGCACGATTCATGAGTGAGCGAGCTCTTCGCGGCACGCGCCTCGTGGTGACCAGCTACGAGACGGACCGCGGCATCGACTTGGCTCCGCGCCAGGCCGTGGAGTACGCATGCGAGAAGGGGCACCGGTTCGAGATGCCCTTCTCGGTCGAGGCGGAGATCCCGCCGGAGTGGGAGTGCAAGGTCTGCGGGGCCCAGGCACTCCTCGTGGACGGCGATGTCCCGGAAGAGAAGAAGGGCAAGCCCGCGCGTACGCATTGGGACATGCTGATGGAGCGGCGCACCCGTGAGGAGCTCGAAGAGGTCCTCGAGGAGCGCCTGGCGGTGCTGCGCTCCGGTGCGATGAACATCGCGATTCATCCCCGGGACAGCAGCCGCAAGTCGGCCTGAGCCCCTCCGGGCCCGGCCGAACAGCGCATCAGAACTGCGGGCGCCGTACGTCACGTACGGCGCCCGCGGTTTTCGTCGTGTCCGTGTGCCTCGTGTGCCCGGCTGGTGCCTCGTGTGCCCGGCCGCCGGGACGCTCAGTGCGTCAGCGGCGGGCGCGGCTCCTTGGGGGCGTCGCCCGGCTCGTCCCTGATGACCTCGCCCTGGACGACCTTGCCGTCGGGCCGGTGCATACGGGCCTGCTGGAACGCCCCGCCCAGGCTGCCCGGGTCGGCCTCGCGGAGCTTGCGCTCGAAGGTGCGCTCCGCGGAGCGGCTCACGGCCTTCTGGACCGGCGGCAGCAGCAGGAGCAGACCCACCGCGTCCGACACCAGGCCGGGGATGATCAGCAGCAGGCCGCCCAGCATCATCAGGCCGTTGCCCTCGCTGTTCGGCCGGGCCGCCGCCGGCATCGCACCGCCCTGCTGCTGTTGCAGCGCCTCCGAGAGGTTCCGGAAGGCGCGCCGGCCGGCCCGCTTGATCACGACCGAGCCGAGGACGAGGCCCGCGAGCAGGACGAGGAAGACCACCAGCCCGCTGGACGCCCCCGCGACCACCGTGAGCAGCCAGATCTCCAGCACCAGCCAGGCGGCGAGCCCCAACGGCAGGAACGTACGCAGCCGGGAGCGCCGGGGCCGGGCAGGGGTGCTGGGGGTCTGAGCGCCAGTCGTCATGCCTCCAGTGTGCCTGGACCCGGCTCAGTCCGGGATAAGGGCAGATCAGCCAGCCCCTTGAGCGCCTTGGAGGTCCGCTAGGGCTTGGCCGGCTTGCCGCCGCGCCCCGTGACCTTGCCGACCCGCTCCCCCACGCCCCACGCCGTGACCCGCCAGAGCGCCTCGACGAGGATGTCGCGGCTCATCTTGGAGTCGCCGAGTTCGCGCTCGACGAAGGTGATCGGCACCTCGACGACGTGGTAGCCGGCCTTGACCGAGCGACGGGCGAGGTCGACCTGGAAGCAGTAGCCCTGCGAGGCGACCTCCTCGAGGCCGAGGCCCTCCAGGGTCTCGCGGCGGAAGGCCCGGTAGCCGCCGGTGATGTCGCGCAGCGGCAGGTCGAGCGCGAGGCGGGAGTAGAGGCTGCCGCCCCGGGAGATCACCTCACGGGACTTCGGCCAGTTCACCACCCGGCCGCCGGGCACCCAGCGCGAGCCGAGCACCAGGTCGGCGCTCTTGAGGGCGGTGAGCAGACGGGGCAGTTCCTCGGGCTGGTGGGAGCCGTCGGCGTCCATCTCGATCAGCACGCCGTAGTCGTGCTCCAGGCCCCAGCGGAAGCCCGCCAGGTAGGCGGCGCCGAGGCCCTCCTTGCCCTTGCGGTGCAGCACGTGGACGTGGTCGTCGTCGACCGTCAGCTCGTCGGCCAGCTTGCCGGTGCCGTCCGGGCTGTTGTCGTCGGCCACGAGTACGTGCGCCTCGGGGACGGCCTCGCGCACCCGGCCGACGATGCTCTTGATGTTCTCCGCCTCGTTGTAGGTCGGGATGATCACCAAGGCCGTGCCGAGCGGGCCGAACTTCCTCCCCTGGGCTCCTGCCGCGAGGGTTCCGTCGCCGTCGTTCACTGATGCCCCTTCAAGTCCGTACGCAGGGATCCACCATAGTGGGCCCGGCCTGCGATGACGCGACAGGACGTTCGAACGGTGGTGTCGAATCCGCGAGGCGCGGGTAAGAATGCGCTTTCGGGTGCGAGCGTACGGGCGGTTGGGGGCCCGGCGCCCTTCGGGCCGACCTGGGACCCGCTGGCTGCGGATCGACCGAAAGCCGTTGTCTACTGAGCGACCGGGCCCCTCCCGGGTCACACCTCCCCGACCGGCCGGAACGTTCCCTCGGCGCTGTACCGGCCTGAGCCTGGCTCCCAGTGGCGGTGCCCGGTGCGGCACACCGTCCCTGACCCGGCGGCGCTGCGGCGAGTGCGCGGACGTTCCCGGTCGGGCGTCCGGTGGTGGACTCCGCCGAACCTACCGGCCACCTGCGCCCGCCTGTCAACAGCCGTTTGACCTGCGCATTGTCCGGCAAAGGCCTGGTCAGTGCGGAGGATGCCCAGGTCGCGCGCCGGGGGCGCGGCACACGATCGCGTGCGCGCCACCCCCGTAGATCACTCGCCCGGCCGTACGAAGACCGTGCGTCCGCCCACCACGGTGCGCAGACAGACGGGCAGGTCGCGGCCCGGGGTCAGGTCGGGCAGACCCGGGGTGCCGGAGCGGGGATCCGTCGACCAGCGGGCGACCCGGTCGTCCGGGGCCTGCACCACGAGCTCGCCGGTGCCCCACACCGCGTAGTCGGCGGGGGCGCCCGGCACCAGGACGCCCGCGTCGTCCCGTCCCACGGCCCGCCAGCCGCCGCGCGTGTGCGCCGTGAACGCGGCGCGCACGGAGACGCGGTGCTCCGGCGTGCGGTGGAAGGCGGCGGCCCGGACCGTGCCCCACGGGTCGAGCGGGGTGACGGGGCTGTCGGAGCCGAAGGCGAGCGGGACACCGGCGCGCAGCAGGGCGGCGAAGGGGTTCAGCGCACGCGCCCGCTCGGCGCCCAGCCGCTGCGCGTACATGCCGTCCTCGCCGCCCCACAGGGCGTCGAAGGCGGGCTGCACGGAGGCGGTGAGGCCGAGTTCGGCGAAGGCCGTGATCGCGTCCGGGGTGAGCATTTCGGCGTGCTCGACGCGATGGCGGGCGGCGCGGACGCGGGCGAGGCCCAGCTTCTCGGCGGTGGCGCGCACGCCCTCGACCACGGCGTCCACCGCCGCGTCGCCGATGGCGTGGAAGCCGGCCTGGAGGCCCGCCTCGGTGCAGGCGACGACATGGGCGGCCACGGCGGCGGCGTCCAGGTAGGCGTTGCCCGTGTGGCCGGCGTCGGCGTACGGCTGGTGCAGGCAGGCCGTGTGCGAGCCGAGGGCACCGTCGACGAACAGGTCGCCCGCGGCGCCGATCGCGCCCAGCTCCCGCGCCTTGGCGACGTCCCGCTCGGCCCAGTAGCCGACGACGCGCGGTCCCGGCTCCTGGGCGGCGAGGCGCAGCAGGCCGGTGAAGTCGTCCTCGGAGGAGATCTCCGGGCCGGCGCACTCATGGACCGTGCCGATGCCGAGCGAGACGGCGTGCGCGAGCGCCGCGCGCTGTGCGTCGACGCGCTGCTGAGGCGTTACGCCCGCGAACGCGGCGGCCCGTACGGCGTGGTGGGCGTCGGCGGTGAGGGGCCCGTCCTCGCGAGTGACGTGGCCGGGGGTCAGGTCGAGCAGAGCCGTGCTGACGACCGCCGAGTGGACGTCGATCCGGCTGAGGTAGAGGGGCCGGTGTCCGGCCGCCTCGTCCAGCTCCGCACGCGTCGGGGGGCGGCCGCCGGGCCAGCGGGCGGCGTCCCAGCCGTGTCCGAGCAGGACGCGGTCGTCCGGACGGGAGGCGGCGAAGTCCCGTACGAGGGCCAGGGCGGCCTCGAGAGAGGGAGCGGCCGACAGATCGAGGCCGGTGAGCGCGAGGCCGGTGGCAGTGGTGTGCACATGCGCATCGGTGAACGCCGGAGTTACCAGCGCGCCGTCGAGGTCGATCACCTCGTCGACCCCGTCCGTGAAGGCGTCGGCGGCCCCCTCCGACCCCACCCAGGCGATCTGCCCGCGTTCCACGACCATCGCGGTGGCGAACGGATCGGCAGGGCTGTGCACCTCTCCACGACGGAGCAGGACGGTCTTCGACGGGGCGCTGGACTTACTCATGGACAACAGTCTCGCGCCTGACCCCGATCACTTCGAACAAGGGTCGCCTTCCACGCCCGACGGCGATCAGATCCGTGGCGGCCGCGCCTCGTACGGTGTGGACAGCACCACCGTCGTCCGCGTCGAGACCCCGGCCAACGACCGCACCCGGGCGAGCAGTTCCTCCAGCTCGTGCGGCGTTGCCACGCGGACCTTGAGGATGTAGTTCTCGTCGCCCGCGACGCTGTGGCAGGCCTCGATCTCCGGCACGCCCGCGAGCCGCTCCGCGATGTCGTCGGGCGCGCTGGGGTCGAACGGTTTGACCGAGATGAACGCGGTCATGGGCAGTCCGACGGCCTCGGGGTCGACGACCGCGGCATAGCCGCGGATGACGCCGCGCTGCTCCAGCCGGCGCACCCGCTGGTGCACGGCCGACGTGGACAGCCCCGTGGCCTTGCCCAGGTCGGTGTAACTCATCCGCCCGTCCTTGACGAGCAGCTGCACGATCTGTCGGTCCAGCTCCTCCATGGCGCAAGAACCTACAGTGCCGTTGATCTCCTCCGATACCTGAGCAGCGCAGGTCATGCACCGTTCGTGATGTGGCCGGAAGCCGATGGTCAGCCGTCCGGGGGACAAATCCACCGCAGTGGGCACCTGCGCGCGGCATGTGACGAACGCCACACAGCTCGAACGTTCTCCGTGATGTTCTCGTGATTACCGCCGAGAGGGGACGGGAAGTGCTTGCTGTGGCCGAGGCCTCAGTGCCTGAACGGCCCAGTCCGAGGGGGAGAACCCAATGCAGAGTCTTAAGCGCCCTGGTCGCACCGCGCCCAAGCGGCCGCAGCTCGTCGTCGAGCCCGAGCCGGAGGGCGTCGAACCCGACACCTTCGACGACGAACTCGACTTCTACGACACCTTCGAGATGTTCCGGGTCGTCTGCCCGGACTGCGCTCAGCCCATCGCGCTGCTGGCGGACGAAGAGGTTCTGCCGGAGCACGCGCTGTGCGCCTCGCCGTGGAACCCGTTCGGACTCACGGTCTGCGCCGGCACCGGCCGCAGGGCCACGGACGCCCGCCCCGCGGACGAGTCCGCGGATCCGCAGGAGCAGGACACCGCCCTGCTGTTGACGCTCCCTCAGGGGCTCGACTGGCGGACCCAGCCCTTCTCGCACGTCGGCGGCCCGGGCTCGCGCCCGATCAGGGTCTCCGTCATGCGCCCCGAAGCAGCCTGAGCGCGGGCCTTCCCGGTCCGCTCGCTCCACCCCGGTGAGTGAACCGCGCCACGGCTCGCAGTGTGCCGTGGCGCGGTTCGGTGTGTCCGGAGCACCCGGGCGGCGCGCACTCCCCGGGCCTTTGCGGAGCGGCGAGGGGGCAGCCCTGAACGCACGCCCGATTCCACCGTCCGGTGACCTGTCCGGCCTTCGCCGCGTTGGCCTGGTATGACCCCCATCTCCTCAGTGACCGGGCGTCAGCGCCTCCTCTTCGTCCCGGCACCCGCAGAATCGGTTCGGCCGCCCGCGCCGCGCTACCAGGACCCGCCGATCTACCGCGACCTGATGCGGACCTGGGCCGAGGGCGGCCGCACCCTGCCGGGCCGGCACGACCCGGAGTGGATGCGGCTCGCGGCGCCCTGGCGGGGCCTCGACCAGTTCAGCGTTCCTCTGGACCCACGAGATGGCGGGCGATGACCATCCGCTGGATCTGGTTGGTGCCCTCGACGATCTGCAGCACCTTGGCCTCGCGCATGTAGCGCTCGACCGCGAAGTCGGCGGTGTAGCCGTAGCCGCCGAGGACCTGCACGGCGTCGGTGGTGACCCGCATCGCGGTGTCGGTGCAGTGCAGCTTGGCCATGGCCGCCTGCCGGGCGAACGGCCGGCCCGCGTCCCGCAGCCGCGCCGCCGCGAGGTAGAGCGCACGGCCCGCCTCGATCTGCGTCGCCATGTCGGCGAGCATGAAGCGCAGCCCCTGGAAGTCGGCGATCGCCTTGCCGAACTGCCGCCTTTCGGCCGCGTACGCCAGCGCCTCGTCGAGCGCCGCCTGCGCCACGCCGATCGCGCACGCCGCGATGCCGAGCCGCCCCGAGTCGAGTGCGGACAGGGCGATCGCGAAGCCCTGGCCCTCCTCGCCGATACGCCGGTCGTCGGAGATCCGCACGCCGTCGAAGTGGACCTGGGCGGTGGGCGAGCCCTTCATGCCCATCTTCTTCTCGGGCACCGCCGCACTCACCCCCGGCCCGTCGCCGGGCACCAGGAACGCGGTGATCCCGCGCGGGCCCTCCTCGCCCGTGCGCGCCATGACCGTGTAGAAGTCGGCGATCCCGCCGTGGGTGATCCAGGCCTTGGTACCGGTGATCACCCAGCCGTCACCGTCCCGCACGGCCTTGGTGCGCAGGGCCGCCGCGTCGGATCCGGAGTGCGGCTCGGAGAGGCAGTAGGCGCCGAGCATGCCGCCGCCGAGCATCCCGGGCAGGTGTTCGACCTGCTGCTCCTTGGTGCCGTAGGCGGCGAGCGCGTAGGAGGACAGGGTGTGCACGCTGACGCCGAGACCGACCGTGAGGCGGGCCGCGGAGAGCTCTTCGAGGACCTGGAGATAGACCTCGTACGGCTGGTCGCCGCCGCCGTACTCGGACGCGTACGGCAGGCCGAGCAGGCCGGAGTGCGAGAGCAGGGTGAACAGGTCCCGCGGGAAGCGGCCGGCGTCCTCCTCCTCGGCCGCTTTCGGGGTGATCTCCTGCCGCGCGATGTCACGGACGAGTGAGATCAGTTCCCGGGCCTCCTCCGTGGGCAGTTGTCGGTCCACCGGCTGCGGGGCGCGGTCGGGCATGGCGACGCTCTCCTCCCTGTCGGGCACTGGCGGACGGGCCCATGGGTGGGGGCGGCGCCGCCGGGTCGTTCTGCTGCCTGGCCGATGCTTGCAGTCCCGGGTCTCGGAAGCTGCTGACCAGCGGCTGTGCGCAGTGAGTATGCCCGATCGGAGGCATGCAGTCACCAGTTAACGACCGCTTACTTCAGGTAATACCCGAGCACATCCGCCGAATCGAAATTGGTCCGCACCATTGACCGAACTGGTCTAGTCCTCCTACCGTTTCGGTTCACCGAGTCATCGCGTTCATGCCAATCGGCGCGCGTTCCCTC
This sequence comes from Streptomyces sp. NPDC041940, assembly GCF_055589465.1. NCBI lineage: Bacteria > Bacillati > Actinomycetota > Actinomycetes > Kitasatosporales > Streptomycetaceae > Streptomyces > Streptomyces sp. NPDC041940. Next base: position 87,265 of record NZ_JBVJBP010000025.1, on the reverse strand, counting down.
TCCCCACGAGGAGACACCGGATGCACACCCCCCACCGCTCCCGCTTCCGGGCCATCGTGTCCGCGGCCTGTTGCGCCGTCCTCGGCGCCGGTCTCCTGGCCGGCGCGGGCACCTCGACCGCCACCGCGGCGACCTCGGCTCAGGAGGCCGCCGGCTCCAAGGTCATCGGGTACTTCACCGAATGGGGCACCTACGACCGCAAGTACCACGTCAAGAACATCGAGACGTCCGGCTCGGCGGCGAAGCTCACCCACATCAACTACGCCTTCGGCAACGTCACCGGCGGAAAGTGCGCGATGGGCGACGCCTACGCGGCCACCGACCGGGCGTACACCGCCGCCGAGTCCGTCGACGGCAAGGCCGACACCTGGGACCAGCCGCTGCGCGGCAACTTCAACCAGCTGCGCAAGCTGAAGCAGAAGCACCCGAACCTCAAGGTCCTGTGGTCCTTCGGCGGCTGGACCTGGTCGGGCGGCTTCGGCGAGGCCGCGAGGAACCCGGCCGCCTTCGCCCAGTCCTGCTACGACCTGGTCGAGAACTCCAAGTGGGCCGATGTCTTCGACGGCATCGACATCGACTGGGAGTACCCGAACGCCTGCGGCGCCACCTGCGACACCAGCGGCAGGGCGGCCTTCCGCAACCTGGCGCAGGCCTTGCGCGCCAAGTTCGGCTCCGGCAACCTCGTCACCGCGGCGATCACCGCCGACGCCACCCCGGGCGGCAAGATCGACGCGGCGGACTACGCGGGCGCCGCCCGGTACGTCGACTGGTACAACCCGATGACGTACGACTTCTTCGGCGCCTGGGACGCCGCCGGCCCGACGGCCCCGCACTCTCCCCTGACCTCGTACTCCGGCATTCCGAAGGCGAACTTCCACACCTCCGCGACCATCGCGAAGCTCAAGGGCCTCGGCATCCCCGCCTCGAAGCTGCTGCTCGGCATCGGCTTCTACGGCCGCGGCTGGACGGGTGTCACCCAGTCGGCCCCCGGTGGAACGGCCACCGGGCCGGCGAAGGGGACGTGGGAGAACGGCATCGAGGACTACAAGGTGCTCAAGGGCACGTGCCCGGCGACGGGGACGGTGGCCGGCACGGCGTACGCCAAGTGCGGGAACAACTGGTGGAGTTACGACACCCCGGCGACCATCGGGACCAAGATGACGTACAAGAACCAGCAGGGTCTGGGCGGCACGTTCTTCTGGGAGCTGAGCGGTGACACGGCGAACGGTGAGCTGATCAAGGCCATCAAGTAAGGCGGGGCGACACCCCCCGGGGGCGGACGGGCCGTGACGGGCCCTCCGCCCCCGTTCTCACGCGCCCTGGCGGGCGGCCGCCTGCGGGGCCGGGTAGGCGGGGTCCAGGTCCTCGATCGCCCGCAGGGCGCCGCCGAGGCCCTTCACCAGCAGCTCGCACATGGTCTCGCGGGGCAGTTCGGGGCGGTCGATCCATTCGAGGGTGGCTCCCTCGACACTGCACACCCAGGCCAGCAGGCCCATCCTCGCCAGCGGGGTGATGTCGACGCGGCCGTACGCGCCCTCGGCGATGGTGGCGACGATGGCCTCGCGCACACCGTCCCGGATGGCGTGCACCTCGGTGTCGAAGCCGACCCCGCCGCTGACGATCGTGCGGTACGCGGCCTGGTGGTGCTCGGCGTAGCGCAGATAGCTGTCGATCGTGCGCTGGACGCGGTCGACCGGGGGCAGTTCGAGTCCGCCCGCCGCCAGGGTGACCAGGTCGGTGACCGAGTCCTGGATGATGGCCAGGTAATAGCCCCGCTTGGACTGGAAGTAGTAGTAGATGAGCCCCTTGGCGACGTGCGCCTGCCGGGCGATGTCGTCCATCGAGAGGGCGTCGTAGGACGTGTCGGCGAACAACCTCCGGCCGATGGCGATGAGTTCGGCACGGCGCGCCAGCGAGCGCTCGGTGCCGCGGGCTCTGGGGCGCGCGGCAGGCTGTTGACTGATATTCAATTTCGACCCTGGTTCCAGGCGGGCGAGGCGGGACATCCGCAGTATGGCAGGTCGGAGGGCCGGGGCGTGGGTCAGGTCACATCGCTCCGGGCCGGGGTCACAGCAGCCCGAGCTGCGTCACGAGCATCGCGACGACCACGACGAGCGTCCAGCCCATGACATGCTCGGCGATCTTCGGCCCGTCGTCCTTGGGGCCGCCCGTGCGGACGCCGGCGGCGGTGGCTGAGTGTGCGGTCATGGCTTCTCGCTGATCCGGTGGGGCGGGCGGACTTCCCCCGAAGTTCCGCCCACCTTGCCACCCGGAGCGGCTTTTGCGGCCGAGAGCTTGGTCACACGCGGACGCCCACGGCGGTCAGCGCCTTGCGCTGGGCAGCGGTCGGGCGCGCCGGGAAGTACAGGTAGCAGACGCCGCCGGTGCCGGAGACGACCTTGCCGGAGGCGTTGTACCGCTTGGTCCGCAGCCAGATGTTCTCCCACTCGCGCCGCCGGTAGACGCGCCGCACGGCCTCGTTGCTCGCCGAGGCGGGGTCGTTCGCGATCACGTCGCCGCCTGCCGTGAAGCCGATGACCGTCATCAGGTGGCCGGCGGTGCCGTACCCGGCGCCGGTCAGCTCCTCCTTCAGGAAGGACTGGGACGTTATGGCCGGGATGCCCGCCGCGATCAGCCTCTCCAGGTCGGTGAGCGAGCCGAGCCGGGTGACCACGGCCTGGAGGTCCTTGAACGTGGCCGCGTAGGCGGCGTTGAACGGCCAGTTGCCGCAGCCCGCGTACTGGTGGTCGTAGGTGAACCGGGCAGCGTGGCACACCTGTGGATCGGCGAAGGAGGGATCCACCCAGGCCAGCTGCTCCGGGGTGAGCCGGCCGCCCCAGTACTCGATGATCATCTGGGAGGAGGTCGGGCTGCACCAGGCCTCGCCGCCGTTGTCGTACTCGGGGTACTGGCCCTTGTGGATCTCCTGCGAGTACCGCGGGACGACCAGTTCCTTCGCGAGGCCGGGCGCGGACGCCGGGACGGTGAACCGGTCGGGGACGTCGGACCCCATCGCGCCGAGCCGCCACACGGTGGGCGTGGCCTTGGTGCCCGGCTTGCGGTACAGGGTCAGACGCAGGCGGTATGAGGCCAGACGCAGGCCGGTCGCCGGGTCGTCCACGGCCAGCGTGTCCGTCCAGACAGTGCTCTTGCCGTCGCTCTGGTCGTCGACCGAGGTGCGCTTGATGTCCTTGTCGCCGGACGCCCAGCGGCCCATCACGTACCAGGGGCTGCTGGTGCCGTCGGTGTAGGTGGCCTTGAGCTCGGCCTGGATCCAGGTGCCGGCCGGAGTGCGCGCGTTCCAGGAGACGATCGCCTCGGTCGCGGGGACGGTGAGGCGGTGGACGGGGGACGTCCAGGTGCCGTACTCCCAGGAGGCGGTGGTGCCGGTGTGCGGGTCCCGGTAGTCGGCGGTTCCGGCGGGCTTCGCGATCGCCAGGCCCGGGCGGGCGCCCGCGACGGCACGGGTACCCCGGGCGGTGCCGCCGCGCCAGTCGCCGTACGAGACCCAGGCCCGGTTGTCCACGGTGCGGGCCGGGACCGCCCGGGCGGGGCCCGCGGTGTCGGTGTCGGTCGTCATGGAGATCTCGGTGTCGGCGGCCGCCGGACCCGCGCTCGCGGTGACGGCGGCGGCGACCGCGGCGGCCAGGACGGTTCTGCGGGACGGCTGTTCGGCTCTGCTCATGGCGGGGACCCCCGGATGTCGGAGTCGGGCAGGGGCGGGGCAGGTCCGTTGCACGGTCGGTCGCACATGCGTGTGCGCCACATATGAGCACAGCCCGCCGGGTCCTGCCAGCACTTCGGCCCGCGCCACGCCCACCAATATTGGCGTCGACCAGTGGCAGGAGCCGTGAACTGTCTCGTTAGAGTGCTGCGCGAGATGAATCCGTCCTTCCGCCCCGCGCCGGGGCCCGCCGTCCGTGACCTGGCCTCCCGGATCCGCCGCCTCTCCCCCTCCTGCGGCCCGGTCCGGCTCGTCGGCGTCGACGGGCACGCCGGATCCGGGAAGACCACGTTCGCCGAGCAGTTGGCCGGGGCGCTCGGCGGCGCGCCGGTGCTGCGCCTCGACGACATCGCCAGCCACGAGGAACTGTTCGGCTGGACCGGACGGCTGCTGGACCAGGTGATCGAGCCGCTGGCCGGCGGCCGGACCGCGCACTACGCCCCCTACGACTGGCGGGCCCGCCACTTCGGCCCGCCGCGGCCGCTGCCGCCCGCACCGGTGATCCTCGTCGAGGGCGTCGGTGCGGGACGCCGGGCGCTGCGCCCCCGCCTGGCCCTGCTGCTGTGGATGGAGCTGCCGCGCCAGGAGGCCTGGGCGCGGGGGCGGTCGCGGGACGGGGAGGAACAGCGGGAGTTCTGGGACGGATGGGTCCCGGCGGAGCGCCGGCATTTCGCCGACGATCCCTCGCGGCCCTTCGCCGATCTCCTGGTACGGCAGGGAGACAAGGGGTACGAGGTGTTTCCGGGACCTGCTGGGCCGGTTGGACCGGACCAGTTCCTCACGCACGGTGACGGACCGCCCGCAGTGTGCTGAACTTGTGAAGGCGCTTGCGGTGGAACTTGCCGGAGTGCTTCAACTCGGCTTGACCGGTGGGCCGTACAGGACTTACGTTCTCAATGTGCGGCCATTCGGAGCCGCCCACAGACGCGAAGCCCCCGGTTGTTCCCCCGTGATCGGGGGCTTCGTTCTGTCTTCTTCCGTTTTTCCGGGCCCCGCGAGGCGTTGAACGCTCACCCTCGGTCACCGTGCGCGAGTGCGCCGCATCCGCTCCCACCTCGCCGAACGGCCCGTGCGGCACCCTTCGGGGGCGCCGCCGCCGCAGGTACGATGCCCTCGTCGCGACCTACGGACGGTTGCTCCGCGCACCGCGCAACTCCGGTCCGTGGCACAGCGGTTCGAGCAGGGCAGCCGGCTGGTGGGACGGCTCGTTGGCATACCGACGGGGGCACGGTTCGTGGGGGACGTGATGGACTTCGGCACGCAGGGCCCGCAGGCCCCGGCCGACCTCGCCTGGCTGCGAGGCGTCGATGCCTACACCATGGGCGCCTACCCGCAGGCGGAGGAGGAGTTCCACGCCGCCGTGCGGATGGACCCCGGGATGGCCGACGGCTGGCTCGGGCTGCACGCGCTGCGCGTCGACACGACGACCGCGCTGCTCAGGATGTTCCGGCACCGGGACCGCTTCGGGGAGCAGCGCTCCCGCTATCGCCGCACCCTCAACTCCTGGTACTGGCTGGGCTGGTGGGTGCAGCCGGTGCTGGAGAGCCCCCGCGACCTGCTGCTCGCGCACGCCTCCCACTGGCTGGACGGCCGCCATGTCCCCGAGCTGGACCGGGCGCTCGCCGGGCTGCCGCCGGTGGACACCGACGCCCAGGTCCGCTTCCTGCACGCCTGCCGCGCCTATCTGGTCAAGGACTGGGAGCAGCTCGTCCGCCACACCGACCCGCTCCTCGACGATCCGATGCTCGGCATCGAGGCGGGGCTCTTCGGCGGCATGGCCCGGGTCCGTCTGGAGATGTACGGCCAGGCCGAACCGCTGCTGTCCGCCGCGCTGATGCGCTGCCGCAGCGAGCAGCCCCAGCGCAAGGAGCTGCGCTACTGGCTGGCCCGGGCGCACGAGGGCACCGGCCGCAGCGCCGCCGCGCTCCCCCTGTACCGGGCCGTGCACCGCGTCGACCCGGCCTTCATGGACACCTCGGCCCGGCTCGCCGCGATCGCCGAGGGCGACGGGTACGACGACTCCACCGACCTCGCGGCGATCACGCTCCCTGGCCTCGGCCAGGACACCGTGGACGGGCCGGACGGGTTCGACCCGCTCTTCGGCACCGAGGGCCGCGACCTGAGGCTGCCCGACCTGGAGCCGCCTGCCTCAGCTCCCCTGCCGCCGGAGACGGACCCGGCCGTGCGCGAGAGGTTCTCCCCGGCACCGTCCCTGCCCGCCGGGCCCACCGATCCCGCCTTACTGGAGGAGGCACTCGCCGAGCTGGAGCGCATGGTGGGGCTGGAGCCGGTGAAACGCCAGGTCAAGGCGTTGTCGGCGCAGCTGAACATGGCCCGGCTGCGAGCCGGGCAGGGCCTGCCGGTCCAGCCGCCCAAGCGGCACTTCGTCTTCTCCGGCCCCTCCGGCACCGGCAAGACCACCGTCGCCCGCATCCTCGGCCGTGTCTTCTACGCCCTCGGGCTGCTCGGCGGTGACCATCTGGTGGAGGCGCAGCGGGCCGACCTGGTCGGCGAGTACCTCGGGCAGACGGCCGTGAAGGCCAACGAGCTGATCGATTCGGCCCTCGGCGGCGTCCTCTTCGTCGACGAGGCGTACTCGCTGTCCAACTCGGGCTACGGCAAGGGCGACGCGTACGGCGACGAGGCGCTCCAGGTGCTGCTGAAGCGGGCGGAGGACAACCGCGACCATCTCGTGGTGATCCTGGCCGGCTACCCGGAGGGCATGGACCGCCTGCTCGCCGCGAACCCGGGGCTGTCCTCCCGCTTCACCACCCGCGTCGACTTTCCCTCCTACCGTCCCCTCGAACTCACCGAGATCGGCAAGGTGCTCGCCGCGGAGAACGGCGACCTGTGGGACGAGGAGTCCCTCGACGAGCTGCGGTCCATCGCCGGGCATGTGGTCGACCAGGGGTGGATCGACGAACTGGGCAACGGGCGGTTCCTGCGGACCCTGTACGAGAAGAGCTGTGCGTACCGGGATCTGCGGCTGTCCGTGTATCCCGGGGTGCTGGGCAGGGAGGACCTGGCGACGTTGCGGTTGCCGGATCTGATGCAGGCGTACGGGGAGGTGCTGTCCGGGCGGGGTCCGCAGGCTCCGCCCGGACTGTGAGAACTGGCGTGGAGGGCTGGGCCTACGTCGCCAGTACCTCCTCGCCGGACCTCGGCTCGGTCAGCCTGATCTCGGGGACTTGCCGGTGCGCGGGATCTCGCACCTCTCCCACCAGCAGCTCCAGCACATCCTCCAGCGCGACCAGCCCTAGCACCTTCCCCGACCCGTCGGCCACCTGGGCCAGGTGCGTCGCGGCCCGCCGCATCACCGTCAGCGCGTCGTCCAGCGGCAGCTCGGACCGCAGCGTCGTCATGGGCCGCCACAGCTGCTGCGGAACGGCCCGGTCGGAGTGCTCCAGGTCCAGGACGTCCTTCACATGCAGATAGCCCATGAACACCCCGTTCTCCGCCGCGACCGGGAACCGGGAGTACCCGGTACGGGCCGTGAGCTCGACGATGCGCCCGGGGGTGACGGACGGGCTGACCGTCACCAGGGACTCGCGCTGCAGCAGCACGTCCGTCACCGGGCGCGAGCCCAGCTCCAGGGCGTCCTCCAGGCGTTCGGCCTCCTCGGGGTCGAGCAGGCCCGCCTGGCCGGCGTCCTCCACCAGCCGGTTGAGCTGCTCGCTGGTGAAGACGGCCTCGACCTCGTCCTTGGGCTCGACGTGGAAGAGCCGCAGGATGCCCTGGGAGACGGCGCCGAGCGCGGCGGTGATCGGCTTGCAGAAGCGGGCGAACCAGACCAGGCCGGGGCTGAGCCACAGCGCGACCTTCTCGGGGGCCGCCATGGCCAGGTTCTTCGGGAGCATCTCGCCGATGACGAGGTGGAAGAAGACCACCGCGGCGAGGGCGATGACGTAGGTCAGCGGGTGGATCATGCCGTGCGGCAGGTGCACCCACTCGAAGACCGGCTCCAGCAGATGCGCGACGGTCGGTTCGGCGACCGCGCCCAGGGTGAGGGAGCAGATCGTGATGCCGAACTGGGCCGCCGCCATCATCTGCGGCAGCCGCTCGAGCCCGTAGAGGACCTGCCGGGCGCGGGCGGTGCCGAGCGGTTCGATCTGGCTGCGGCGCACGGAGACGAGCGCGAACTCGGCGCCGACGAAGAAGCCGTTGGCGAGCACGAGCAGCGCGGCGAAGAGAAGTTGGAGCACGCTCATCGGACGGCCTCCACCATGGCGGCCACCGGGGCCGTCCGCACGAGCCGGACCCGCTCCGCGCGGTAGTGGCCGACCTGGCGCACCGACAGCCGCCAGCCGGGCAGCTCCGCCTTGTCGCCGACGGCCGGGATACGGCCCAGCAGGTCGGCGATCAGGCCCGCGACGGTCTCGTACGGGCCTTCCGGCACATCGAGGCCTATGCGCAGCAGGATGTCGACACGGCAGCTGCCGTCGACGTCCCAGGCGGGACTGCCGTCCTCCGGCGGTGCGGAGGCCAGCTCGGGCAGGTCGTGTCCGTCGTGCTCGTCGCGGACCTCGCCGACGATCTCCTCGACGATGTCCTCCAGTGTGACGACGCCGGCCGTGCCGCCGTACTCGTCGACGACGACCGCGATGGGCTGCTCGCTGCGCAGGCGGGCGAGCAGCGGACGTACGGGCAGCGTCTCGGGGACGAGCAGCGCCGGGCGGGCGATGCGGCCGACGGGGGTGCGCAGCCGGTCCCGCACGGGCACGGCAAGGGCGTCCTTGAGGTGGACCATGCCGACCACCTCGTCGATCTTCTCCCGGTAGACGGGGAAGCGGGACAGGCCCGTGGCGCGGGTCAGGTTGACCACGTCCTCGGCGGTGGCCGAGGACTGCAGGGCGCTGACCTTCACGCGCGGCGTCATCACGTGCTGCGCGGTCAGCTCACCCAGCGACAGGGTTCTGACGAAGAGGTCGGCCGTGTCCTGTTCCAGGGCACCGGCCCGGGCCGAGTGACGGGCCAGGGAGACGAGTTCACCGGGGGTGCGGGCGGAGGCCAGCTCCTCGGCGGGCTCGATGCCCAGGGCACGTACGAGCCGGTTCGCGACGGCGTTGAGGCCGGCGATGACCGGGCGGAACAGCCGGGCGAAGACATGCTGCGGGCCGGCGACGAAGCGCGCGACCTGAAGCGGCCTGGACACCGCCCAGTTCTTGGGCAGGAGCTCGCCGATCACCATCTGCACGGCGGAGGCCAGCAGCATGCCGACGACGACCGTGACACCGGAGACGGCTCCCTCGGGGATGCCGATCGAGGTGAACGGGCCGTGCAGCAGCTCCGCGAGCGCCGGTTCGGCGAGCATGCCGACGACGAGGGAGGTGATGGTGATGCCGAGCTGGGTGCCGGAGAGCTGGAAGGACAGTTCCTTGAGCGACTCGACGACGCGGTGGGCGCGCCGGTCGCCCTCGGCGGCGGCCTTCTCGGCTTCGGGCCGCTCGACCGTCACGAGTCCGAACTCGGCCGCCACGAAGAATCCGTTGGCGAGAATCAACAGGAACGCGGCTGCCAGGAGCAGCAGGGGGGTGGTCATGATGCCGCCGCCTCCGCAAGGCCGCGTACCTCGAGAACGGGGTACGCGCTATGTCGGCAGGGGGCGGCGCAGGTACTACAGGACGATCCGTCCATCGCCGGAGAGGGTCACTCCTCGGTTAGCAGGAGCCTCTGTGCACCGGGCGGGGCAGCAGAGGCGGAGGCGCATCCGTTCACGCCTCCGCCAACAGATTAATCAAGACACGGCCCGGTGCGGCAGTGGCGGCCGCCCTGTGGATGTCCCGAGTCAGCTCTGATGCCGCTCGTGCGCCACGGAACGGGCCTCGGCGAGCGCCCTCAGGGCCCGGGCGTCGGCGATGGCCCGCTGCCTGGCGATACCCGGCTGAATACCGAGGACGGGCAGGCTGGTGCCGTCGCTGAGGTTGAGGAACACCCAGGGGTCGCCGGGCCGGAGGGTCACCTGAAGGATCTCCGCCCAGTCCAGCCGGCGCTTGTTCGTGAGGTTCACCACGGTGACGCCCGACTCGTCGGCGACGACCTTGGGCCGGGCCAGCAGGAGCAGCACCGCGTCCAGCAGCAGCGCCGTGAGGACGAAGCTGAGGCGCTCGGCGGGGCTGAGCTGCTTCAGCAGCATCGCGACGGCCGTGATGACGACCAGGATCGCGACGGCGGCGGTGAGCAGCACCGCCCGGGTGCTGCCCGGCCGGAACGTGACGGGCAGGGTGGGCAGATCGGACATCGGTGTACGCCCCTCAGAGACGGCAGGCGTGGATGGCCGTGGTCAGGATGGCCCGGGCGCCGATGTCGTAGAGGTCGTCCATGATCCGCTGCGCCTCCTTGGACGGGACCATCGCGCGGACGGCGACCCAGCCCTCGTTGTGCAGCGGGGAGACGGTCGGCGACTCAAGACCGGGGGTGAGGGCGACGGCCTTCTCCAGCTGCTCCACGCGGCAGTCGTAGTCCATCATCACGTACGTCCGGGCGACCAGGACGCCCTGGAGGCGGCGCAGGAACTGCTGCACCTTGGGGTCGTCGGCGTCCGCGCCGGTGCGGCGGATCACGACGGCCTCGGACTTCATGATCGGCTCGGCGACGACCTCGAGGCCCGCGTTGCGCAGTGAGGTGCCGGTCTCGACGACGTCCGCGATGACCTGGGCGACGCCGAGCTGGATGGCGGTCTCGACGGCGCCGTCGAGGTGGACGACGGAGGCGTCGATGCCGTGGTCGGCGAGGTGCGCCGCGACGATGCCCTCGTAGGAGGTGGCGACGGTCTTGCCGGCGAGGTCCGCCAGGCCGCCGACGGTGCCGGGCTTGCAGGCGTAGCGGAAGGTGGAGCGGGCGAAGCCGAGCGGGAGGATCTCCTCGGCGTCGGCGCCCGAGTCGATGAGCAGGTCGCGTCCGGTGAGGCCGATGTCCAGCTGGCCGGAGGCGACGTAGATGGCGATGTCGCGGGGGCGGAGGTAGAAGAACTCGACCTCGTTCACCGGGTCGACGATCCGCAGCTCCTTGGACTCCCGGCGCTGCTGGTAGCCGGCCTCATGCAGCATCTCCGCCGCAGGGCCGGACAGGGAACCCTTGTTGGGGACGGCGATGCGCAGCATGAGGTCGGCTTCCTTTGCGTGGTGTCTTACGGGAACGGGTGCGGCTGACCGCGGCTTACAGGTGGGCGTAGACGTCGTCGAGGGAGATGCCGCGGGCGACCATCATCACCTGGACGTGGTAGAGCAGCTGCGAGATCTCCTCGGCGGCAGCCTCCTTGCCCTCGTACTCGGCGGCCATCCAGACCTCGGCGGCCTCTTCTACGACCTTCTTGCCGATGGCATGGACGCCCTTCTCGACCAGCTCTGCGGTGCGGGAAGTGGCGGGATCGCCTTGGGCGGCCTTGTGCTGGAGCTCGGTGAAGAGCTCCTCGAACGTCTTCTTGGACATGGTGACGCCTAGCCTACGCGGTGTAGGGGGCGCCTCAGCGCCAGGGTTCGGATACCGAGCGGAGGGTGGCCGCGGTCGCCACCGCCGCCGTCACCGCCTCGTGTCCCTTGTCCTCGTTCGAGCCGGGCAGGCCCGCGCGGTCCAGGGCCTGCTCGTCGGTGTCGCAGGTCAGCACGCCGAAGCCGATGGGGACGCCGGTCTCGACCGACACCTGGGTCAGGCCCTGGGTCACGCCCTGGCACACATACTCGAAGTGGGGCGTGCCACCGCGGATGACGACGCCCAGGGCCACGATCGCGTCGTAGCCGCGGCCCGCGAGGACCTTGGCGACCACCGGCAGCTCCCAGCTGCCGGGGACCCTGAGCAGGGTCGGCTCGTCGATGCCCAGGTCGTGCAGGGCGCGCAGGGCGCCGTCGACCAGACCGTCCATCACCTTCTCGTGCCACTGTGCCGCGATGACGGCGACCCTGAGGTCACCCACATTGCGTACGGACAGTTCCGGTGCACCCTTGCCGCTCACGTCTCTCCCTCTTGCTCTCTTACTGGTTGCTGCAGGCCGGCACGGTGGTCGTGTCGAGCCAGGGCAGGTCGTGGCCCATCCGGTCCCGCTTGGTGCGCAGGTAGCGGAGGTTGTGCTCGCCGGCGCTCACGGGCATCGGCACGCGTGCGGTGACGGCGATGCCGTGGCGGACGAGCGCGTCGGTCTTGTCGGGGTTGTTGGTCAGCAGCCGCACGCCGTGCACACCGAGGTCGGCGAGGATCCGGGCGCCGGCCGCGTAGTCGCGGGCGTCGGCGGGCAGGCCGAGTTCGAGGTTGGCGTCGAGGGTGTCGCGGCCGCGTTCCTGGAGTTCGTAGGCGCGCAGCTTGGACATCAGGCCGATGCCACGGCCCTCGTGTCCGCGCAGATAGACCACCACTCCCCTGCCCTCGGCCTGGATACGGGCCAGGGAGGCGTCCAGCTGGGGTCCGCAGTCGCAGCGGGCGGAGCCGAAGACATCGCCGGTGAGGCACTCGGAGTGGACGCGGACGAGGACGTCCTGGCCGTCGCCGATCTCACCGTGCACGAGGGCGACGTGCTCGACGCCGTCGGCGGTGGAGCGGTAGCCGTACGCCGTGAACGTGCCGTGGGCGGTGGGCAGTCGGGTCTTGGCCTCGCGGCGGACGGTGGGCTCGCTGCCGCGGCGGTAGGCGATCAGGTCCTCGATGGAGATGATCGTCAGGCCGTGCTTGCGGGCGAAGGGGATCAGCTCGGGCAGCCGCAGCATCGTGCCGTCCTCGCCGGCGATCTCGACGATCGCTCCGGCCGGGCGCAGGCCCGCGAGGCGGGCGAGGTCGACGGCGGCCTCGGTGTGGCCGTTGCGGGTCAGGACCCCGCCGGGCCGGGCGCGCAGCGGGAAGATGTGGCCGGGGCGGACGAAGTCGTCGGGCCCCGTGACGCCGTCCGCGAGCAGCCGGAGCGTGGTGGCGCGGTCGGAGGCCGAGATGCCGGTGCTCACGCCGTGCGCGGCGGAGGCGTCCACGGAGACCGTGAAGGCGGTCTGCATCGACTCGGTGTTGTCCTCGACCATCTGCGGCAGGCGCAGCCGGTCGAGTTCGTCGCCCTCCATGGGGGCGCAGATCAGGCCGCGGCACTCGCTCATCATGAAGGCGACGATCTCGGGGGTCGCCTTCTCGGCGGCGATGACGAGGTCGCCCTCGTTCTCCCGGTCCTCGTCGTCGACGACCACGACCGGGCGGCCGGCCGCGATGTCGGCGATGGCCTGCTCGACGGGGTCGAGCGCGAAGTCCTCGATGTCGTCGGTGTAGAGGACGGTTGACGGGTGGGCGCTCATGCCGGCGCTCCTTCCAGGGTGGGCTGTGCTGCCGCGCGCGAGCGCAGCCACCAGTCGCGCATGCCCCACAGGACGAGCGCGCCGTAGATGATGTAGACGAAGCCGGAGAAGGCGAAGCCGTTGGCGAAGTTCAGCGGGACGCCGACCAGGTCGACCAGGAGCCAGGCGAACCAGAACTCGACCATGCCGCGGGCCTGGGCGTACATCGCGACGACGGTGCCGACGAAGATGTACGCGTCCGGCCAGGGGTCCCAGGAGAGGGTCGGGAAGGCGGTGAACAGGCCGCCGACCGCGAGGGTGCCGACGACGGCCGCGCCGGCCAGTGCCCCGCGCTCGCGCCAGGTGGCGAAGCGTACGGCGATGGAGCCGTCCTGGGCCTGCTGCCGGCCGCGGTTCCACTGCCAGAAGCCGTACGTGGCGACGAGCATGACGACGATCTGCTTGCCGGCGCTGCCCGCGAGGTGGGCGGTGGCGAAGGCCGCGAAGAGGATGAGGCCGGAGAGGAACTGGGCGGGCCAGGTCCACAGGGAGCGTCGCCAGCCGAAGGCGAGGCCGATCAGACCGATCACGTTGCCGATCATGTCCGACCACTTGATGTGCTGGCCGAACAGCGTGAACGCCTCGGAGTTGAGCCAGTTCACTTGGCCGCTCCCTGCACACGGTCGCCCAGCATCCGCTCGACGTACTTGGCGATGACGTCCACCTCGAGGTTGACCCGGTCGCCGGGTCCCTTGTGGCCGAGCGTGGTCAGGGCGAGGGTGGTGGGGATGAGGCTCACGGTGAAGTGGTCGGGGCCGGCGTCGACGACGGTGAGGCTGATGCCGTCGACGGTGATGGAGCCCTTCTCGACCACGTAGCGGGTGAGGTCCGCGGGCAGGGAGATCTTCACGATCTCCCAGTGCTCGGACGGCTTGCGCTCCAGGATCTCGCCGGTGCCGTCGACATGGCCCTGCACGATGTGCCCGCCGAGGCGTTCGCCGACGGCCATGGGGCGTTCGAGGTTGACGCGGGTGCCGACCGCGAGGGCGCCCAGGCTGGAGCGGTTCAGGGTCTCGGCCATCACGTCGGCGGTGAACTCGTCGCCCTCGTGGTCGACGACCGTGAGGCAGACGCCGTTGACCGCGATGGAGTCGCCGTGCTTGGCGCCTTGGGTGACGATGGGACCGCGCAGGCGGAAGCGACAGGCGTCGTCGAGGGTCTCGACGGCGGTGATCTCGCCCAGCTCTTCGACGATTCCGGTGAACACTTCCCGGGTCCTCCTGCCTCTTGGGGCACGGACTCCGGGGCTGTCGATGACGACAGATGTACGAGCAGGACACCGGGGGCGACGCCGGACGGAGCCCGCCCCGAGGGGACGGACTTCTTCGGCGGCACGCACGTATGCCTGCCCGCCGCGCACTGCCTCCCATCCGGACTTTAACCGTCGGTCCAGGAATTTCACCTGGTCAACCGATCGCTGGAGGCGACCGGGTCGCGGACTGTAACCGCCGGTTCGGACTTTCACCGACCCCGGAGTGCGCTGCTACTGGTACACGGCCAGTCTGCCACGCCTGATCGTCGTTCAAAGAGGCGAAGAGTGTGGGCTACCTCACAGACGATGTCGCCGCAGCCACCGGGTTGGTACGCACCTATTGACGGTGTGGTCTAGTCCTTTCTAGGGTCGGCTGCAGGGTTGAGGCGACCCCGCGGACCGGCCCGGCGACGGTGACGACGGCCCTTGCCCGTCGCCGGGCCTTCCCACGCCGGACGGACGGCGTTCTGGCAGGGTGAGCCCCATGACCACGACGATCGCCGACGAGTTCGAGGTCCACCGGCCCCGGCTGTTCTCGCTCGCCTACCGGCTGCTGGGCTCCGCCGCGGAGGCCGAGGACGCGGTCCAGGACGCGTATCTGCGCTACAGCGGCGCCGACCGTACGGGAATCGAGCACCCTGCGGCCTGGCTCGCCAAGGTCGTCACCAACCTCTGCCTGAACCGGCTGACGTCCGCTCGCGTCCGGCGTGAGCGGTATGTCGGGACCTGGCTGCCGGAGCCCGTGGTCACCGGGGACGACACGCTCGGCCCTCTGGAGTCGGCCGAGCAGCGGGACGCCGTGTCGATGGCGATGCTGGTGCTGCTGGAGCGGCTCACGCCGACCGAGCGGGCGGTGTACGTGTTGCGGGAGGCCTTCGGGTACGGGCACCGGGAGATCGCCGGGGTCCTGGACCTGAGCGAGGCGAACTGCCGTCAGCTGTACCGCCGGGCCGTGCGACGGGTGGGCGAGCCCCAGGCCCGTTTCGAGCCCGCGTCCGCGCAGCAGGAGGAACTCGTCACGTCGTTCATCACGGCGGCCCGCGACGGTGACCTGGCCGGTCTGGAGAAGCTGCTCGCGGCCGACGCCACCTGGTGGAGCGACGGTGGCGGCAAGGTCACTACGGCCCGGTGGCCGATCGAGGGTGGTCTCAGGATCGCCCGGTTCCTGGCGGGCGGGGGCCCGAAGTTCACGGTGGGCCTGGACTTCGTGCCCGTCGAGGTGAACGGTGCGACAGGGCTGGCGACCTGGGCGGGCGACACGCTCGTCGGCCTGGCGGCCTTCGAGGTGCGCGACGGGCTGGTCACCGGGGTGCGGGCCGTGGTCAACCCGGAGAAGCTGGCGTTCGCACGGCGTCAGCTCGCCCGCCCGTAGGACGCCTCGGGCGCGGGTCGTGGGATCGCCGGGCGTGTCTGTCACATTCGGCGGGGGGTGTTCGGTCTCAGCTGACGAGGGGCGCTCCAGCCGGAGCCCCCGGGCCTTCGAAGGGACTGACCAGCATGACCACGATCCTGGTGACCGGCGGCACCGGAACACTCGGCCGGCTCGTCGCCGAGCGGCTGCGCGCGGACGGGCACGAGGTGCGGGTGCTCAGTCGGCACGCCCAGCCGTACGCGGTCGACCTGATGGAGGGCGGGGGCGCACTGGACGCGGCCGTCGCCGGTGTGGACACGATCGTGCACTGCGCGTCGGCGCAGAAGGGCGATGAGCGGGCGGCGGCGAACCTGATCGGGGCGGCGCGCGGTGCCGGGGTACGGCACCTCGTCCACATCTCGATCGTGGGCGTCGACCAGGTGCCCTTCGGCTACTACAGGAGCAAGCTCGCCGTGGAGCGGCTGGTCGAGGAGTCGGGGCTCGGCTGGACCGTGCTGCGGGCGACGCAGTTCCACGACCTGCTGGTCATGGTGTTGCGGGGGCTGTCGAAACTGCCTGTCCTGTTCCTGCCGGCCGGTGTCCGGGACCAGCCGGTCGAGGTGGCCGAGGTCGCGGACCGGCTGGTCGAGCTGGCGGCGGGTGAACCGGCGGGGCGGGTCGAGGACATGGGCGGGCCGGAGGTGCGGACGTTCGAGTCGCTGGCTCGCGCGTATCTGAAGGCCTCCGGGCGGCGTCGTGCGGTGGTGAACGTGCCGCTGTGGGGAGCGGTGTACCGGGGCTTCCGGAGCGGGGGTCATCTGACGCCGCGGCGGGCGGTCGGCACGGGGACGTTCGAGGCGTATCTGGCGCGGCGGTTCGGGGGCGGGCAGGTGCGGACGGGGAGCGGGCGGTCCCGGGCGTAGCGGGGGCCCGGGCGCCCTACCAGCGCTGGATCGGCCGCTCCCCGGGAGTGAAGAGTTCCTCTTGAGCGCGGTCACGGGCCGTGAGGAGGGCGCCGCGCAGGACCGCGCCGCCGCCCAGGGTGGTGGACCGTACCTCCGTGGGCAGCGGCGTCATCCGGGCGATACGGTCCCGCACCCGGCCGGCGAGCTCCTCACCCCCGGCCTGCCCGACCTCACCCCCGAGCACCACGCACCCGGGGTCCAGAATCGCCACCACGGAGGCGACTCCGACGGCCAGACGATCGGCGAGGGCGTCGAGGAAACGGGCGGCGGGGGCGGCGGACGGGGACGGAACCGGGAACACCTCGCCGTCACCTGCGGGCCCGGGCGTCCCGCCCTGGCTCTCGACCTCACGCGCGGGCCCGGCCCCGCCCGGGCTCTCGGGCCGGGACGCCTCCACCGCACCCGCGGACCCGGCCCCCTCGCGCTCCGCCCGCCGCACCTGACCCACCGCGGCCGCCACCACACGGACCGCCGCCCGCACGCCCCCCACCGCCGACGGCTCCTCCCCCGACTCGGCCGGAATCCCGTACTCCGCGGCCAGGTCCACGACCGCGGTCGCCGCGGCCAGGCCGTGGAAGCCGCCCTCGCAGTCCGTCGCGGACGGCAGCGTGGTCGCACCCGGGACCGGCAGGAAGCCGATCTCGCCGGTGCCACCGGAGGCGCCGCGTCGCAGCGCGCCGTCGAGGACCACGGCCGCGCCCGTGCCGTGGCCCAGCCACAGCAGGACGAAGGTGTCCCGGTCCCGGGCGGCGCCGTCGCGCTGCTCGGCCAGCGCCGCGAGGTTGGTCTCGTTCTCGACGCTCACCCGTGCCTCGGGCAGCCGCTCCTGGAGCGCCGCGACCAGACGCCGGTGCCACTCCGGCAGCCCGGAGGAGTCACGGAGTTCGCCGCTGGCCGGGTCGATCAGGCCGGGCGCCCCGATGCCGACGGTGTGCGGCCGGTCGGCGCCGGCCTCCTTCACCACGCGTTCGACCAGCGCGACCGCCTGTTCCACGGCGGGACCCGTTCCCATGTCACCCGTGATGGGCACCGACGCCTCGGCCAGGACCCGGCCCACCAGGTCGGCGACGGCCACGGAGACGCCCTCGGTGCGTACGTCCAGCGCGGCGAGGTGCGCCCGGTCGGCGACGATGCCGTACACCTTGGCGTTGGGCCCGCGCCGCTGCTCCCCCGCCTCCCCGACGACCGTGATCAGACCCGCGGCGGTGAGACGTTCGACGAGGTCGGCGACGGTCGGCCGGGACAGACCGGTCAGCTTCTTCAACTGCCCTGCCGTCAGCGGGCCCTCCTGCTGGAGCAGACGCAGGGCGAGCCGGTCGTTGATGGCCCGGGCGGTGCTCGGGGATGCGGGCATGCCGGGATCCTTCCAGATCGGCGGGTCCGTCGGCCGAGGCCCGCCGGGAAACCCTCTTATTATCAGGCAGGGTTCCTGATAGTTTACGGCCGCCTGACGTGAGCGCGGCAGAGACCTGGAGGGGGACCGCAGAATGGGCAACGTGGTCGACGAACTGCGCGAGGTGAAACGGTCCCGGTACGCCGTGGCCGCGGTCTTCGCCGTGCACGGCGCCGTGACCGGCTCGTTCGCCACCCGCGTGCCCTGGATCCAGGACCACGCGGGCGTGAGCGCCGGGCAGTTGGGGATCGCGCTCGCCTTCCCCGCGCTCGGCGCTTCCGTCGCGATGCCGCTCGCCGGCAGTGTGAGCCACCGGTTCGGAGCCCGCGACGCGCTGCGCGGACTGATCGCCCTGTGGACCCTCGCGCTGGTCCTGCCGTCCCTCGCCCCGAACCTGCTCACGCTCTGCCTGGCCCTGTTCGTCTACGGCGCGACGGCGGGCATGGCCGACGTGGCGATGAACGCGCTGGGCGTCGAGGTCGAGAACCGCCTCGGCCGGTCGATCATGTCCGGCCTGCACGGCATGTGGAGCGCGGGTGCCCTGATCGGCTCGGCGGCCGGCACGCTCGCCGCGCACCTCGGCTCGGACGCCCGGCTGCACCACCTGCTGGCCGCCGCGGTCCTCACCGTCATCGGGGTGGTGGCCTGCCGGTGGGTGCTCGATCTCCAGCCCGCCGAGGACGAGGAGCCGCCCCCGAGGTTCGCGCTGCCGCCCCGGTCGGCGCTGCTCATCGGCGCGATCGGGTTCTGCGCGGTGTTCGCCGAGGGCGCGAGCCTGGACTGGTCGGCGGTCTATCTGCGTGAGCAGCTGGAGACCTCGGCGGGTCTCGCGGCGGCGTGCACGACGGGCTTCACGCTCACCATGGCCATCGCCCGGTTCGCCGGCGACAGGGTCGTGGACCGCTTCGGCGCCGTACGGACCGTACGGGTCAGCGGGGTGCTCGCCGTTCTCGGCGGTCTGCTGATCGTCGTCGCGGACCGTCCCGCGGTGGCCATGAGCGGGTTCGCGCTGATGGGCCTCGGCATCGCGGTCGTCGTACCGCTGTGTTTCGCGGCGGCGGGCCGCAGCGGCTCCAACCCGAGCCTGGCCATCGCGGGCGTCGCGACCATCACGTACACCTCGGGCCTGATCGCGCCGAGCGCGATCGGCATGCTGGCCCAGGCGACCAGCCTGATGGTGTCGTTCTGCCTGGTGACGCTGTTGTCCTGCGGCCTGGTGACCTTCGCGCGGGTGCTGCGCCCGGGCGACCGGGCGAAGATCAGCCGGCCGGACGCCGCGGCGGCGGTTCCCGACCTGCGGCCCTGAGCCGGCACCCGGTCCGGGTGGACACGCGGGGGCCCTGATCGGCCCCGGTCACCGGCATCGCCGGCGCACCCGGACAATGGTCCGGATACTCGCACGCACGACGAAAGCGATACCGCACCATGGATCTCGGCGTCCGCTGGAAACTGCACGGCGACGGACGCACCCCGGCGCCCGGCGCGGTGGTCCGCCCCGACGAGCGGCTCTCGTGGCCCCGCACGGCCGGGCTCGGTGCCCAGCACGTGGTGGCCATGTTCGGGGCGTCTTTCGTGGCTCCGGTCCTGATGGGCCTGGACCCCAACCTCGCGATCATGATGTCGGGCGTCGCGACCGTCGTGTTCCTGCTGGCCACGCGCGGCCGCGTGCCCAGTTACCTGGGCTGCTCGCTGTCCTTCGTGGGGGTGGCGGCGGTCATCCGCGCGCAGGGCGGCAGCAGCGCCACCGTCACCGGCGCGGTCTTCGTCGTCGGCGCCGCGCTGTTCCTGGTGGGGCTCGCCGTGCGGCGGTTCGGGGCACGGATCATCCACGCCACGATGCCGCCGATCGTGACCGGCGCCGTGGTGATGCTGATCGGCTTCAACCTGGCACCGGTGACGGCCTCGACGTACTGGCCGCAGGACCAGTGGACGGCCCTGCTGACGATGCTGTTCACCGGTCTGGCGGTCGTCTGTCTGCGCGGCTTCTGGTCCCGGATCGCGATCTTCCTCGGTCTGGTCTTCGGCTACGGCGTCTCCTGGTTGTCCGACCTGGTCTTCGGCAGGATCCACTCGGCGGACGGGAGCGGCAAGGTCACGGACCACTGGCGGCTGGACCTGTCCGGCGTGGGCCAGGCCGACTGGATCGGGCTGCCGACGCTGCACGGCCCGTCCTTCGAGTGGTCGGCGATCCTGGTCGCCCTGCCGGTCGTCATCGCGCTGGTCGCGGAGAACGCCGGGCATGTGAAGGCGGTCGGCGAGATGACCGGCGACAACCTGGACGACAGGCTCGGCACGGCGATCTCGGCCGACGGCGTCGGCTCGATGCTGTCCACCGCGGTCGGCGGCCCGCCCAACACCACGTACTCCGAGAACATCGGCGTGATGGCCGCGACCCGCGTCTACTCGACGGCCGCCTACTGGGCCGCCGCCGGCTTCGCCCTGCTGTTCGGCGTCTGCCCGAAGTTCGGCGCGGTCGTCGCGGCGATCCCGGGCGGGGTCCTCGGCGGCATCACCGTCATCCTGTACGGCATGATCGGCCTGCTCGGCGCCCAGATCTGGCTCAACGCCCGGGTGGATCTGCGCAATCCGCTGAACCTGGTCCCGGCGGCGGCGGGCATCATCATCGGCGTCGGCAACGTCTCCATGAAATTCACGGACACCTTCTCGCTGAGCGGCATCGCGCTCGGCACGATCGTCGTCATCACCGGCTACCACGCCCTGCGGGCCTTCGCCCCGGCCCATCTGAAGACACAGCATCCGCTGCTGGACGAGGGCACCTCCTCCTACGACGAAGACGCCAAGTCGTAGCGTCCGAAGGCGAGGCGTCCCTACGGCGAGGCCAGCTCGTAGGCGTACGACGGCGTGAAGGTCCCGGGCCTGCCCTTGCAGCCGTCCGACTCCCCGGGCAGTTTCACCCACAGGTAGGCGTCGATCCGGGCCTCGCCGGTGCCGAGAGCCGGTGTCCGGCCGAGCTTGCGGCCCGACGGGTCGCACCACTCCCCGTCTGCCGGGGCGCCGTTGCCGTTGCGGCTGGTGTCGATGACGGCGCCCAGGCTCGCCGGGCCGCCGAGGGCGTCGAGGACCCGCCGGTCGTAGGCGACCTCGGCGGCCGTGGTGTGGAAGTTGGAGACGTTGCTGAAGATCCCGTCGGAGGACTCGGGCGAGGCGGCACCGGCCTGCCGCAGCCATGCCGCCTGTCTGCCGGGCGCGTTCCAGCCCGAGTGTCCCGCGTCGTAGTACACGCGTGCCCGGGGGTTGGCGGCCTTCAGGACGCGGCCGGCCCGGGCCAGTGAGGCGAAGCGGTCCGTGCGTGCGCCGGCGGAGAGGCACTCGGTCTGGGCGACCGAGTCCGGCTCCAGGACGACGATGACCTCGCCGGATCCCAGCCCGGCCGCGAACCGGTCGATCCAGGCGTCGTACGCGTCCAGGTCGGGCGCACCGCCCTGGGAGTGGCCGCCGCAGTCCCGGCCGGGTATCGCGTACGGCACGACGACGGGCACCCGGCCCTGTTCCACCGCGCCGGACGTCACCGCGGCCACCCGGGCGGTGAGCGTGTCCGGGGAGTAGTCGGCGAACCAGACGGCGGCCGGCCGCTCGGCGATCCGGGACGCTATGACCGCGTGGCGCGGGTCGCCGTCGTGGGCCCGGATCCAGTCCAGCACCTGGGAGTCGGGGTGGCGGTAGAGCCGTCCGGCCACGGCACCGGACGCCTTCTGCTTCCTGGTCTCCGTCCTCGGGGGTGAAGACGCGGGGACGGCCCTCTTCGTCGGTGACGGTGTGGGCGAGGCGGAGTCGGAGACCGACGGGGACACCGAGGGCACCGCGGGCAGGGGCGCGAAGCGGTGCGAGGCCGACACCTCCGGGGGCCGGGCCTCGTCCGAGGAACGCCGGTCGTCGACCGCGGAGAACGCCCCGGCGACCACGCCGGCCGCTACCACGACGGAGGCCGCCACGACCATCGCGCCGCGCCGGGCGGCGCGCCTGCGCTCGGCCCTGCGGGCGGCCAGGCGCTGGGCACGTAAGCCTGACACGGTGCTGCTCCCCCTCCCCCTGCGGCGGGCGGCGTTCCCCCGTTTCGGGGAAGAGCCGGGCCAGCCGGTACTCCCGCCAGCCTAGAGCTGGGACTCTGCCCGCATGCCGCGATGCGAACAAGTCCCCCCAGCCGTGGACACTCCGGTCGACGGAGTCATCTCCCGTATGCGCGCCCTCGACGCGGCCCTGCACCCCCGGGACGGAGTGGCCGTCTTCAACCGCGTCTACCTCGCCGTGACGGAGGCGGTGGACCGGTGCATCGACACGGGGCGGTTCGCGGACCCGTATGCCGCGATCACGCTGGACGTACGGTTCGCGGAGCGGTACCTGGACGCGGTGGCGGACGAACGGCGTCCACCGGCTTGCTGGAGACCGCTCCTCCAGTTCCGCCGCCATCCCGGGGTACGGCCGTTGCAGTTCGCCCTCTCGGGCATCAACGCGCACATCGGGCACGATCTCGCGCTGGCCGTCGTGGACACCTGCCGTACGCTCGACTGCGCACCCGCCGAGCTGGAGGACGAGTTCGACGCGGTGGGTGATCTCCTCGTCTCGCTGGAGGAGCGCATCCGCGAAGATCTGATGCCGGGCCCCGATCTTCTCCAGATCGCCGACCCGCTGACCCATCTGCTCGGCTCCTGGAGCCTGGACCGCGCCCGGGACGCCACCTGGACGGCGGCCCGGGCCCTGTGGGCACTGCGCGGACTCCCCGACGTGGCCCAGGAGTTCACCGAGCACCTGGACGCGGCGGCGGGCCTCGCGGGGCGCATGCTGCTCACGCCCCTGCCCGAGCCGCCGCCCCGGCCCCGCTGGTCCCGCCAGTCCTCCTGGTCCCCCTAGTCCTCCGGCAGCTCGACGGGCGCGATCTCGTCATAGACGTCGCCGGGCCCCGGGTTGGTCGGGTCGGTCGTGCCGCCGAAGTGGTGCATGACGCCCCAGACCGCGTTGAGGGCGGTCTGGACGGCTCCCTCGGCCCAGCCGGCCGTCCAGGAGATGTCGTCGCCGGCGAGGAAGATGCCGCGCTTGTCCTCGGGCAGCTCCTCCTGCATGAAGTGCGTGAACAGGCGCCGCTGGTAGCGGTAGTGGCCGGGCAGGTTGGCCTTGAACGCGCCCATGAAGTAGGGCTCGTTCTCCCAGGAGACGGTCACCGGGTTGCCGATGATGTGCTTGCGGATGTCGACCTTGGGATAGATCTCGCCGAGCGACTTGAGCATGACCTCCATCCGCTCGTTCGCGGACAGCGGCAGCCACTTCAGGCTGTCGTCGCACCAGGTGTAGGAGAGGCAGATGACGGCGGGCTTGTCCGGGCCGTCGTCGAGCAGGTAGGTGCCGCGCGTCATGCGGTCGGTGAGCGTCATCGACATGACGTCCCGGCCGGTCGGATTTCCCCTGTCGTCGACGGCCTTGTCCAGCCAGAAAGGCCGGTCCACAGGCACGAAGAGCTTCGAGGACTCCATGTAGTGGGTCCGCTCGATCGCCGTCCAGTGGTCGATCGGGAAGAGCGAGTCGTCGCAGTCGATCTTCGACAGCAGCATCCAGGACTGGGCGGTGAAGATCGCCGTCCGGTAGGTGCGGATGTCGCCGTCCGCGTCGGTCACCGTGATGCGGTTGCCGGCCGTGCGGTGCAGCCGGGTCACCGCCGGACGCGGCTCGCCGCCCTCGTGCAGACTCGCGAGCGAGGTCCCCTGCGCCCAGTGGACGATCTTCTGGGGCTCACGCTCCCAGAGGCGCAGCGGCAGCTGCTGGGAGCCGCCGACGATGCCGCGGTGGTGGTCGTCGGCCTCGGTGTAGACGACGCGCAGGATCTCCAGGATGGAGTTGGGGAAGTCGGTGTCCCAGCCGCCCGTGCCGAAGCCGACCTGGCCGAAGATCTCGCGGTGCCGGAAGGACTTGAACGCCTCGGAGTCGCAGAGGAAGCCGTAGAAGGTCTGGTTGTCGAGCTTCTCGACGAGCCGCGACCAGATCTCGCGGATGCGCGGGACGTCCCGCTCGCGCAGGGCCCGGTTCATGTCGGAGAAGTCGGCGCCCTCCTCCAGGCACCTGTTCCACGCCTCGGCGACGTCCCGGTAGACCTGGGGGAGGTCGGCGACCGTCTCGGCGTAGTGCGACTCGCCCTTGAGATCGACGACGGTCGACGGGGTCGCCTCCGCGAGGGGGTTGGGGAAGGACTGCGTCTGAAGGCCGACCAGGTCGATGTAGTGCTGGAGCGCCGTGGACGACGGCGGGAAGCGCATCGCGCCCATCTCGGCGGTGAGGGACTCGTCGCACCCGTCGAAGCCCACCGTCCGCAGCCGGCCGCCGATCTGGTCCGCCTCGTACACGACCGGCTTGAGGCCCATCTTCATCAGCTCGTACGCGGCGACGATGCCGGACAGGCCACCGCCGATGACCGCGACCTCCGTGCCGTGCTCGGTCGCGGGTATCTGCCCGAGACCCGCCGGGTGGGCGAGGAAGTCGTCGTAGGCGTACGGGAAGTCCGGGCCGAACATGGTGATCGGCGGCTGCTGCGCGTCTGCGTGCTCGACGGCGTTGGGCACGGTGGACGTCATGGGGTACGGACTCCTTGCAGAAGAAACAGACAGGTGTGGGGGGATCAGGCGAGCGACCCGTACAGGCCCGGGCGCCGGTCCAGCAGATACGGGTTGGCCTCGCGGGACGCGGCGAGGAGGACCGGGTCGGCATCGGCGAGCACCAGCTCCTCACCCCGTCCGGCCCGGGTGCGGGCGACCCCGTCGGGCCCGGCGAGCGTGGACAGCCCCACGAACTCGAACTCGCCTTCCCGGCCCACCCGGTTGACGTACGCCACGTACATCTGGTTCTCGAAGGCACGCACCGGGATCATCGACTCGGCGACGAACTGGAACGGGTGCATCTGGGCCGTCGGGACGAGCAGCAGGTCGGTGCCGGCGAGGGCGTGGGCGCGGACGTTCTCAGGGAACTCCACGTCGTAGCAGATCAGGATGCCGACGCGCAGACCGTCGATCTCCGCCTGGACGACCGGCTGGTCCCCCGGGGTGAAGTGGTCGCGCTCGAAGCAGCCGAAGAGGTGGGTCTTGCGGTGGTTCGCGAGGCGGGTGCCGTCGGCGGAGATCAGCTGGGCGGAGTTGAACACGGCCTCGCCCGCCCGCTCCGGGTAGCCGTAGGCAATCGCCAGGCCGTGGCCGGTCGCGATCTCGGCGACGGCGTCCGCGCAGTCTCCGTCGGCGGGCTCGGCGAGGCGGCCGATGTCGTCGCCGATCGCGTACCCCGTCAGGAACATCTCCGACGTGACGAGCAGCCCGGCGCCCGCGGCGGCGGCCCGGCCCGCGGCCTCGTCGAGGACCTTGAGGTTCTCGACGGTGGAGCCGGGGCGGCCGGAGCTCTGGAGCAGGGCGGTGCGCATGCGTGTTCCTCATCGGGACGCGGGGGATTTCGGGGGCCTGATAGACGGTACGGTCGGCGGGCTCGGGCGGACAAGGAGCAGCCGTTGCGCGCCGATGAGCTGATCATTGCGTCCCTCGGGGGGCCGACGGCGATTCGTTGCAAGCCCCGCGGTCGTACGTTCCGTCATCCCCTGGGCGCAGGCCCGTGCGGTGCTCCCCGCCGGGCGGCGGAGGCGGGGTCACGTCCCCGGAGCGATGTGGCGCGGGCGCCGCGCCAGGACAGTGGTGTGCGTTCCAGTGACCTGCACCTCTCCCGCACATCTGCGGAAAGGACCGCCATGAACCGCCGTACGAAGACCGCCGTGTTCGGGGCCGCGCGCGTGAGGCCGCCGCGCTCACCGGCGAGGCCAAGCTGTACCGCTCCGGTGTCATCACCTCCTCCGACCTGCCCGGCGCGAAGGGCAAGCGCGTCGGGATCACCGTGCACGACCTCGGTCACCGCGACCGGCTCGGCTACAGCTGGGCCTCGACCGGCACTCCGGTCGAGACGAAGGACCTGCCCAGGTGCGTGGGCTCGGCGCCCTTCGAGAAGGTCAAGAAGGGCACCGGAGACTTCAACGTCGTGCCGTGGCAGCCGAAGCTCCAGCCACCAGCAGCAGCGCGGTCACCAGGTACGGCACGGCGAACCACGCGAAGGCCGTGCCGTGTCCGGTGGCCGTGCCCAGGGCCCCGTAGCCGCCGTACACGGCGAGGGTGCCGAGTTCGGTGCCCAGCCCGGCGACCGAGGTGAGAGTGGCGCGGCCGGAGTCGTCGATGCGCTGCTGGAGCCGGGCGTCGGCCAGGATGCTCGCCGCCTGGAAGCCGCCGAACGCGAGCGCCACGAGGGCGATTCCGGCCACGGTGCCGGCACCGGCGCCCATGGCCAGGGCGAGTGCCGCGCCCGCGAGCAGCGCCGCGAGGCCCTTCGGGCCGAGGCGTTCGCCCGCCCCGGCCAGCAGTCCTCCGGCTGTGGCCCCCGCCCAGATCAGCAGCAGAAGGTAGGGCACCAGCGCGTCGGAGACGCCGGTGTCCCGGACCAGCAGCGGCGTGTACTCGTCGAGGGCGCCCCACACGGCGGTGACGGCCGGGACCAGCAGGATCGCTCCGCGTACGGACCGGTCGGCGCGGGCCTCGGCGAGCCCGGCCCTCAGGGTCGCGGTCCAGCCGTCCTGCCCGGCCGCCGGGGTCCGGTGTTCCGGGAGGCGGGTCGCCGTCGCCGCCGCCAGCAGGCACACCAGCACGCTGGCGGCGCCGACGGCGGTGTGGCCGCCCCAGGCGAACACGGGTCCGGCCAGTCCGGTCGCCGCCATCACGGCCACCAGGCCGGCCGCACGGGCCCGGCCCATGACACGGGCGTACCGGTCGGCCGCGCCGAGCCGTTCCAGTTCGTCGTAGACCAGCGCCTCGTACGCGCCGGAGGCGAGGGCGCCGCCTGTGCCCCACAGCACGAAGCCCAGCGCGAAGGCGCCGTACGACGGGAAGAGGGTCCACAGGGCGAAGCCGGCGGCGGTGAGCAGCGGGCCGATCCACAGCAGCCGCCGACGCGACACGGCGTCGGCCCAGGCGCCGGAGGGGATCTCCAGCAGCACGCCGGTGGCCGACCACAGGGCGAACAGGGAGGAGATCTGCCAGACCGACAGGCCGGTGTCGCGGAACAGCAGCGCGTACACCGGGTACAGCAGGACGAACTCGTCGAGGAACGCGTAGCCGTAGAGCGTCCTGGTCAGCCGTCGGACGGCTGACGTACGGCGCCCAGGGCGCTCCTCGGAGGACGCGGACGGGGATCAATGTCGCCAGGTCATGACACCGATGGTAGGCCGGTCGGGCGGATCACGCGCCGGATTTACGTGGGCGATCCCGACGAGAAGCGCCGCAGCAGCGGCGACAGCACGAGCACGGACTTGGTCCGCTCGACGAACGGCTCCCCGGCGATCCGCTCCAGGACCCGTTCGAAGTGCCGCATGTCGGAGGCGAAGACCTGGGCGATCGCGTCCGCGTCCCCGGTGACGGTGGACGCGGCCACGACCTCCTGATAGCGCTCCAGGCCCCGCTGGATGGTCTCCGGGGAGGTGTTGCCCCGGCAGTAGATCTCGACGAACCCCTCGGTCTCCCAGCCGAGGGCGCCCGGGTCCACCCGGACGGTGAAGCCGGTGATGGCTCCGGTGGCGCGCAGCCGGTCCACGCGCCGTTTCACGGCGGGTGCGGACAGGCCGACGATCTGGCCGATGTCGGCGTAGGAGCGGCGGGCGTCCTCGGCGAGGGCGTGCACGATGCGTTCGTCGAGATCGTTCAGCACAGTGGGTAGATCACTTCTCGGATGGTGCGAGTCGGGAACGGCGGTAGCCGTACCCGAAGTAGAACACGAGCCCGGCGGCCATCCAGACACCGAAGACCACCCAGGTCACGGCCGACAGGCTGCCCATCATCCAGAGGCAGAAGCCGAAGCCGAGCGCCGGCATGACCGGGGAGAGCGGCACCCGGAAGGTGCGGGGCATGTCCGGGCGGGTCCGGCGCAGCACCACGACGGCCACGTTGACGAGGGCGAAGGCGAACAGGGTGCCGATGCTGGTGGCGTCGGCGAGCTGCCCGAGCGGGATCGCGGCGGCGAGCACACCGCAGAACAGCGACACGATCAGGGTGTTGGCGCGGGGGGTCTTGGTCTTCGGGTGGACCCTGGAGAAGACCTTCGGCACCAGCCCGTCGCGGGACATGGCGAAGAGGATGCGGGTCTGGCCGTACAGCACGGTCAGGACCACGCTCGCGATGGCGATGACCGCGCAGAACGCCAGCAGCGTGCCCCAGAAGGTCTGCCCGGTGACCTCGCGCATGATCTGGGCGAGGGCGGCCTCGGAGTCGGTGAAGTTCTTCCAGGGCTTGGCGCCGACCGCGACGGCGGCGACGAGGACGTACAGCGCCGTGACGATGACCAGCGACAGCATGATCGCGCGGGGCAGGTCGCGCTGGGCGTTCTTCGCCTCCTCGCCGGCGGTGGAGGCGGCGTCGAAGCCGATGTAGGAGAAGAACAGCGTGGCTCCGGCGGCGCTGACGCCCGCCATGCCCAGCGGCATGAAGTTCTCGTAGTTGCCGGAGCGGAAGCCCTGGACGCCGATGGCGCAGAACATCACCAGCGCGGCGATCTTCACGATGACCATGACGGTGTTGGCGCGGGCGGACTCCTTGGCGCCGCCCAGCAGGAACGCCATCGCGAGCAGGACCACGATCAGCGCGGGCAGGTTGAACACGCCGCCGTCGCCGGGCGGGGCGGACAGGGCGGCCGGGATGGTGACGCCTATGGTCCCGTCGAGCAGTTCGTTGAGGTACTCGCCCCAGCCGACCGCGACGGCGGCGACGGACACGCCGTACTCCAGGACCAGGCACCAGCCGCAGATCCAGGCGATCAGCTCGCCCATCGTTGCGTACGCATACGAGTACGAGGACCCGGCGACCGGGATGGTGCCCGCCAGCTCGGCGTACGACAGGGCCGAGAACAGGGCGGTGAGGCCGGCGATGACGAAGGAGAGCGTGACGGCCGGGCCCGCCTTGGGAACGGCCTCGCCGAGGACGACGAAGATGCCCGTGCCGAGGGTGGCACCGATGCTGATCATGGTGAGCTGCCACAGGCCGAGGGAGCGCCGCAGCGATCCTCCCTCGCCCTGGCCACCCTCCTCGACCAGGTTCTCCACCGGCTTGCGACGCATGAGGCGCGCACCGACGCCCGGGGCGGGCGGGGTGGTCGGACTACTGCTGTGCGGGGGTGCGCCTTGGTCGAGCACGTGCTGGGCTCCTTATCGCTGCCGGTCAGGGCGGCAGGGACCGGCGGCACCTCTGGAGCAGAGACCCACCGAGCGGGGTCCCTGCCACGCCACGTACGAGGCGACAGCCTACGAGGATCGGCGTTGCTGGTGAAATGCAGCAACCTTGCGCACCCCCGCAAGATCGTTGCGTTCCTCGGGGCTCGGTGGGTGTTCGTTGCGGGACGGCTGTCGACCGTTGCGCAACGAGCCGTCGGAGGGCCGAAACGGCCCCCGGATCTTCCGCGGGGCGGGACAACCGGGGGCCGTACGAAAGGGCGTTGGGGGGTCAGCTCCAGCTGGCGTGCAGGGGCTTGCCCTCGGCGTAGCCGGCGGCGCTCTGGATGCCGACGATGGCCTTCTCGGCGAACTCCTCCAGGGAGCCGGCGCCGGCGTAGGTGCAGGAGGAGCGGACGCCCGCGATGACCGAGTCGATCAGGTCCTCGACGCCCGGGCGGGCCGGGTCGAGGAACATGCGGGAGGTGGAGATGCCCTCCTCGAACAGCGCCTTGCGGGCGCGGTCGTACGCCGACTCCTCCGACGTGCGGTTGCGCACGGCACGCGCGGACGCCATGCCGAAGGACTCCTTGTACGCGCGTCCCTGCGCGTCGTGCTGGAGGTCGCCCGGGGACTCGTAGGTGCCCGCGAACCAGGAGCCGACCATCACGTTGGACGCGCCGGCCGCGAGCGCCATCGCCACGTCGCGCGGGTGGCGGACACCGCCGTCGGCCCACACGTGCTTGCCGTACTTCCTCGCCTCGGCGGCGCACTCCAGGACGGCGGAGAACTGCGGCCGGCCGACGCCGGTCATCATGCGGGTGGTGCACATGGCACCGGGTCCGACACCGACCTTGACGATGTCCGCGCCCGCCTCGATCAGGTCGCGCACGCCCGCGGCGGCCACGACGTTGCCTGCGGCGATCGGCACCTGCGGGTCGAGGTCGCGCACCAGCTTCAGGGCGCTGATCATCGACTCCTGGTGGCCGTGCGCGGTGTCGATGACGAGCGCGTCGACACCCGCGTCCAGCAGCTGCTGGGCCTTGCCCGCGACGTCGCCGTTGATGCCGACGGCGGCGGCGATCCGCAGCCGCCCCTGCCCGTCGGTGGCCGGCTTGTACAGCGTGGCGCGCAGGGCACCCTTGCGCGTGAGGATGCCGGCGAGCGTGCCGTCCTTGTTCACCGCGGGGGCGTAGCGGCGGTTGGCGTGGTCGAGGGTGTTGAAGGCCTCGCCCGGGTCCATGTCCGCGTCGATGAGCAGCAGGTCCCGGGACATGACCTCCGTCAGCTGTGTGAAGCGGTCCACGCCGGACAGGTCGGAGTCGGTGACCACGCCGACCGGCCGGTGGTTCTCGTCAACGACGACGCCGGCGTTGTGCGCGCGCTTGGGCAGCAGCGCCAGCGCGTCCGCGACGGTCTGGTGCGGGGCCAGGATGATCGGGGTGTCCAGGACCAGGTGGCGGCTCTTGACCCAGGAGACGACGTCGGTGACGACGTCGATCGGAATGTCCTGCGGTATGACGACGAGGCCGCCGCGGCGGGCCACCGTCTCGGCCATGCGGCGCCCGGCGATGGCGGTCATGTTCGCGACGACGAGCGGGATGGTGGTGCCCGTGCCGTCCGGGGAACTGAGGTCGACGGCCTGCCGCGAGCCCACCGAGGAGCGGCTCGGCACCATGAAGACGTCGTCGTACGTCAGGTCGTACCCGGGCTGGATGTCATTGAGGAAACGCACGTGCTGCACATCCCAGTCGTTCAGAGGTGACCCCCGAACCGGACGGTCCGGGGGAAAGAGCACGTACTTCATTCTCCCACGACGAGGGCCCGGACGTCCCTGAGCAGATCATCCAGGCTGGTCAGGGGCCCTCTCGGAGGATGCTCCAAGCCCGAGGGTCACGAACAAGCCCGGGCCCCGGTCCGTCGCCTCGGCGAAGATCTCCTCCGCGACCTGCCACTCCTCCGGCCGCGCCTCGGCGTACGTCCGCCAGCCCCGTACGACGACCAGCAGCCCCCGCTCCTCGGACCCCTCGGGCCAGAGGGCGGGGTCGGCCAGGCAGTCGGCGAGGGCGTCCCAGTTGCGGCCGAACCAGTCGGGCAGGGCCAGGTCACGGGCGCAGCGGTCCATGAGGCCCGCCTTGTCCGTGACGCCGTCGAGGTCCAGAACGACCACGATCCGGCCCGCCGGGTCGTCC
This sequence comes from Streptomyces sp. NPDC041940, assembly GCF_055589465.1. Lineage (NCBI taxonomy): Bacteria > Bacillati > Actinomycetota > Actinomycetes > Kitasatosporales > Streptomycetaceae > Streptomyces > Streptomyces sp. NPDC041940. The sequence continues at coordinate 55,871 of NZ_JBVJBP010000025.1, read as the reverse complement.
GGCACCTGATGCGACTCCCTCACCATCCGTCAGACTCCGTCCGGGTCGGTCCTGTTGAGCGCGGACTTCGGTGCCGGGCCCGCCGTCATCAGGTAGTCCGCCGCCGACGTGTCCGTGACCAGGCTGGTGACCAGCCCGGACCGCAGCACCGCGTCGATCGCGGGCCCCTTGCGCTGCCCGCCCGCGATGGCGACGACCTCGGGGACGCGGCGGAGCTGGTGGGTCTTGACGGTGATGCACCGCTCGCCCAGGTCCCGGCCGACCCTGCGGCCCTCGGCGTCGAAGAGGTGCGCGGACATCTCGGCGGCGACCCCGAGGGAGGCGTAGTGCGCGCGCTCCTCGTCACTGAGCATGTCGTGCACCGTGGAGATGCCGGGCTCCCAGGAGCCGATGGAGACACAGGCGACGGTGACCTTGTCGAAGTGCTCGAAGGCCCGGGCGATCCCCGTCTGGTTGCGCAGCGCCGTGGCCGTGGCCGCGTCGGGCAGCAGCATCGGGGCGTAGATGGGGTGGGCGTCGCCCCCGGACACCTGGGCGGCGCGGCGTACGGCCTCGACCGAGCCGCGCTCGGCGGTCCCGGCGTCGTACACGCCCGTCAGCTGCACCACCGTGCACGGCGGCAGCCGGTCGAGCGCCGCCGCCATGTGGATCGTGGAACGGCCCCAGGCCAGTCCCAGCACATCACCTTCGTTGACCAGTTCGCCGAGCAGGTCGGCGGCCACTTCTCCCAGGTTCTCGGGGTCCGGTGTCTCCTCGGCCTCGGCCGGGGACTCGACCACGACAGCGTGCCTGAGGCCGTAGCGGGCGCGGAGCGCGTCCGAGCGCTCCGCGTCCAGTTCGGCCGGCACACGGATCTCGATACGCACGAGATCCCGTTCGAGGGCGGTCTCCAGGACCCGGGCCACCTTGAAGCGGCTGACGCCGAACTCCTCCGCGATCTGGATCTTGGACTTGCCCTCGAGGTAGAAGCGGCGGGCCATGGCCGCCGCCTGCACCAGCTCAGCGGGTCCCATCCGCATGGCTGACCGGCCCGCCGACATACCCGACACGGCGATCTCCTCACTGCTGTTCACACTCTGGATTCGCCGTTCATCCTTGCAGATCCGGCGCACTTGATCAGCCCTGATCGGAGCCGTTCACTTTGCTGTGGCTCAGTGGTCGCAGGCCCAGGATGCCTTGGCCGTCGTCGCCTCAGCCTGCGTGCGTAGTGCACGTACCGCCTCGGCCGGGTCTTTTGCACCGTAGACCGCCGATCCGGCCACGAAGACGTCGGCTCCGGCGTCGGCGCAGCGCTCGATGGTGGACGCCGAAACTCCGCCGTCGACCTGGAGCCAGAGCTCCAGTCCGTGCTTGCTGATCAACTCGCGGGTGCGGCGAATCTTCGGAAGCATGATGTCGAGAAAGGCCTGTCCCCCGAAGCCCGGTTCCACCGTCATGATCAGCAGCATGTCGAGCTCGGGGAGCAGGTCCTCGTACGGCTCGATGGGTGTCGCGGGCTTCAGCGCCATGGAGGCGCGGGCGCCCTTGGCACGGATCTCCCGGGCGAGCCGGACCGGAGCGGCGGCCGCCTCGACATGGAAGGTGACGGAACCGGCCCCCGCCTCCACGTACTGGGGCGCCCACCGATCGGGGGCCTCGATCATCAGATGGCAGTCCAGCGGAGTGTCCGTCGCACGGGCGAGCGACTCTACGACCGGCACCCCGAGCGTGAGGTTCGGGACGAAATGGTTGTCCATGACGTCGACGTGGAGCCAGTCGGCTCCCTCCACGGCCTTCGCCTCGTCCGCGAGACGGGCGAAGTCGGCGGACAGGATGCTGGGGTTGATCTGCGCGGCCATGGCCTAAGCCTATGCGCTGCGCTGGGCTTGGGCGGTGGGGGTCCGGGGATTGGCGGTTCCCGTCGAGCGCGGGTCGTGTGTGGCTGGTCGCGCCCACGCGGCGGTAGCCGAATATCGAGCACAGCCCCGCGCCCCTTCAGGGCATCGGTGCGGAGGTCCCCATGACAAGCAACCGCGGTATCGGTCATTTGGTCTGCGGGCGGCGGGCCAAGTGGCTGGTGTTGGTGTTGTGGCTGATCGTGCTGTTCGTGGCGGCGCCGTTCGCGATGAAGCTCACCGATGCGCAGGACAACGACGCGGCGTCCTGGCTGCCGGGTTCGGCGGAGTCGACGCAGGTGCTGGAGATCTCCGAGGACTTCCGGCCGGAGCAGATCCCGGCGGTCGTGATCTACGCCCGGGACGGCGGGCTGACGGCTCAGGACCGGGCGCAGATCGCCGAGGACGTGCGGCAGCTCAAGGAACTGCGGGACCACGGCATCCGGGGCGCGGAGACACGCGGGCCGGTCTACGACCGGCAGGTCGACCCGCGGGCCGCGCAGGTCCTCGTGCCGATCACGATGGACGAGCAGGGCTGGGAGCGGATCTCGCCCGCCGTCGACTCCATCAGGGACGACGTCGGCGAAGGCGGCGGCGGCTTGGCCGTGCACATCACCGGCCCGGGCGGCACCTCCGCGGACTTCGCCGAGGCCTTCGAGGGCATCGACTCGACTCTGCTGTTCTCGGCGATGGTCGTCGTCATCGTCATGCTGCTCATCACCTACCGCAGCCTGACCCTGCTGGTGGTGCCGCTGATCGCGGTGGTCTGCGCGCTGTTCACCTCCCAGGCTCTGATCTACCTGCTGGCCGAGCACGCGGGCCTGACGGTCAACGGCCAGAGCGCCGGCATCCTCACGGTGCTCGTCTTCGGCGCGGGGACGGACTACGCCCTGTTGCTGGTCGCCCGCTACCGGGAGGAGTTGCGCCGGCACGAGGACCGGCACGAGGCGATGGCCCTGGCGCTGCACCGGGCCGGGCCGGCCGTGCTCGCCTCCGGCGCGACGGTCGTCCTGAGCATGCTGGTGCTGCTGGCCGCCGAGATGAACTCCACGAGCGGTCTGGGCCCGGTCGCCGCGATCGGTGTCGCCGTCGCCCTGCTGGCGATGATGAGCCTGTTCCCCGCCCTGCTGGTGATCTGCGGCCGGTGGATCTTCTGGCCGGCGATCCCGCACTACGGCAGCCCCGACCCGACCGAGCGCGGCATCTGGGCGCGCACGGGCAGCCGAATCGCCGGCCGCCCGCGGATCACCTGGGCCGTGACGGCGCTCGCCCTGGCGATCTGCTCGCTGGGCCTGATCCAGCTGCGCGCGGAGGGCATCAGCAACGCGGACGCGTTCACCGGGAAACCGGACTCGATCACCGGCCAGGAGGTGTCGGCGCGCTACTTCCCGGCGGGCAGCGGCGATCCCCTGGTCATCGTGAGCAACCGGGCGCAGGCCGAGCAGGTGGGCCGAACGGTCGCGGAGACGCCAGGCGTGGTCCCGACCTCTCTGGGACTGCCGCCGGGCACGAAACCGATCTACGAGGGCAAGGTCCTCTTCGAGGCCACCATGACCGCCCCGGCGGACAGCGAGGCCGCCAAACAGACCGTGGAGCGGGTCAGGGACGCCGTGCACGCGGTGCCGGGCGCCGACGCCCAGGTGGGCGGCGGTACGGCGGCCCTGCTCGACATGGACAGGGCGACCACGCACGACAACGTGCTGATCATCCCGCTGGTGCTGCTGGTCGTCCTGCTGATCCTCTGCGTCCTGCTGCGCGCCCTGATCGCCCCGTTGGTGCTGGTCGGCACGGTGATCCTGTCGTTCGCGGCGGCACTGGGCCTCAGCGCGCTGGCCTTCCGGTACATCTTCGACTACGCGGGCGAGGCGACCGACTTCCCGCTGTTCGTCTTCGTCTTCCTGGTCGCCCTGGGCATCGACTACAACATCTTCCTCACCACACGCATCCGCGAGGAGGCGTCCCGCCACGGCACCAGACGGGGCGTGGTCACGGGGCTCGCCGCCACCGGCGCGGTGATCACCTCCGCGGGCCTGGTGCTGGCCGGCACGTTCGCCGCCCTCGGCACCCTCCCGATGGTCGCCTTCGCCGAGATCGGCTTCGCGGTCGCCCTGGGCGTCCTCATCGACACGTTCATCGTGCGCTCGGTCCTGGTGACGTCCCTGTTCCTGGACATGGGACCGAAGGTGTGGTGGCCGCACCGGCTGGCCAGGGAGGACGGCGGTGCGGCGAACCAGGAGAGCGTCGGAGCGGGGGTCAGCCGGTCCGACGAATGAGTGCCAGGTACATGGCGTCGGTCCCGTGCAGATGCGGCCACAGCTGTACGTCGGGTCCGTCGCCCAGATCCGTGACGCCGGGCAGCAGCGGCCGCGCGTCGAGGAGGTCGGTGTCCGGGAGCTGCTTGAGCACGTCGGCGACCACGGCCCGGGTCTCGGCGAGGTGCGGCGAGCACGTCGCGTAGCCCACGACGCCGCCGACCCGCACCGACTCCAGGGCGGTGCGCAGCAGCCCGCGCTGCAACGGCGCGAACCCCTCCAGGTCGCCGGGCCGGCGCCGCCAGCGTGCCTCGGGGCGGCGCCGCAGGGCGCCGAGACCGGTGCACGGCACATCGACCAGGACCCGGTCGAAGCTGCCGGGCCGCCACGCCGGGCGGGTCCCGTCCGCGGTGATCACCTGATAAGGCCCGGGATTGCCGTCCAGCGCGCCCGCCACGAGCCCGGCCCGGTGCGGCTGCTTCTCGGAGGCGAGCAGCAGCGCACCCCGTTCGGCGGCGAGGGCGCCGAGCAGCGCGGCCTTGCCGCCGGGCCCCGCGCACCCGTCCAGCCACCGCCGGTCGGGCCCGTCCAGCGGCGCGTTGGCGAGGGCGATCGCCACGAGCTGGCTGCCCTCGTCCTGCACACCCGCGCGCCCGTCCCGGACGGCCTCGATGGCGCCCGGCTCGCCGCCCTCGGTCAGCCGCACGGCATACGGCGACCAGCGCCCCGGCACGGCGGCGTCCTCGTCGAGCAGTTCCTCGGCGGTGGCCCGTCCGGGCCGCGCCACCAGGGTCACCTCGGGCCGCTCGTTGTCGGCGCGCAGCAACTCCTCGATGCCGGCGCGCCCGCCGCCGAGGGAGTCCCACAGCGCGGACACGACCCACCGCGGATGCGAATGGACGACGGCGAGGTTGTCCTCGGGATCCTCGTCGTAGGGCGGCGCGACCCGCTCGATCCAGCCGTCCAGATCGTCCTGCGCGATCTTCCGCAGCACGGCGTTGACGAACTTGGCCCGCCCGTCGCCGAGCACGACCCGCGCGAGTTCGACGGTGGCGGACACGGCCGCGTGGGTCGGGATCCGCGTCCCGAGCAACTGGTGCGCACCGAGGCTCAGCACGTCCAGCACCGGCGGGTCGACGTCCCCGAGCGGCCGGTCCACGCAGGTCGCGATGACCGCGTCGTACGTCCCCTGCCGGCGCAGCGTCCCGTAGACCAGTTCGGTGGCGAGCGCCGCGTCCCGCGCGTCGAACTTCTCGGGTCCCTCGTTCTCCCGCGCTTTGCGCAGCAGCGGCGGCAGGACGAGGTTGGCGTAGGCGTCCCGCTCGTCCACGGCCCTCAGCGCCTCGAAGGCGAGGACGCGGACGGGGTCCTTCTTGGGCCGGCGGTAGGGCTTGCCGGACGGGCGCGGCCGACGGGGCTGTTCGCTCACGAAAAAGGTGCTCCGGGTGTGAGAAGAAGTGCGCCGTCCAGCCTACGCCGCCGGAGCGGGGGCATCAGCCCCCGAGCCGCTCCCCCTCGCTGATCCGCACGCCGCGCGCCCAGTCCGCCGCCCTCATCGGCTTCTTGCCCTGGGCCTGCACCCACAGCAGCTCGACACCGTACGAACCGGTGCCGACGTACACGTTGTTCTTCCCCGCCGAGATCTGCCCCGGGGCGAGGTCCCCCCGGTCGGGCACGGGGGCGACCTGGATGAGCTTGAGCCGCTCACCCCGGAACGTGGTCCAGGCACCGGGAGCCGGGGTGCAGCCCCGCACCATCCGGTCGACGCGCAGCGCGGGAGCGCCCCAGTCGAGGTGGGCGTCCTCGACGTTGACCTTCGGGGCCTGGCTGATGCCGTCGGCCGGCTGCGGTACGGCCTTCAGCGTGCCGTCCTCGATCCCGTCCATGGTCGCCGCGAGCAGCCCGGCACCGGCGAAGGCGAGCCGCGTCAGCAGGTCCCCGCTGGTGTCGGTGGCCCGGATCTCCTCGGTCACCGTCCCGTACACCGGCCCCGAGTCGAGCCCCTCCTCGATCAGGAAGGTCGAAGCCCCGGTGATCTCGTCCCCGGCCATGATGGAGTGCTGCACGGGCGCGGCCCCGCGCCAGGCGGGCAGCAGGGAGAAGTGCAGGTTGACCCAGCCGTGGGCGGGGATGTCGAGGGCGACGCGCGGCAGCAGCGCCCCGTACGCGACGACGGGACAGCAGTCCGGCGCGATCTCCCGCAGCCGCTCCAGGAACTCGGGGTCCTTCGGCTTCGCGGGCTTCAGCACCTCGATCCCGGCCTCCTCAGCCCGCTCGGCGACTGGCGACGCGACCAGCCTGCGCCCGCGCCCGGCCGGCGCGTCGGGCCGCGTGACGACGGCGGCCACCTCGTGCCGCCCGGAGGCGAGAAGAGCGTCCAGAGCGGGAACGGCGACCTCGGGTGTACCGGCGAAGACGAGCTTCATGGGGTGGTGGGGGCCTCTCGGGCGGTGATGAACGACGGGCAGCACACAAGTCTATGAGCCCCGCCGGGGAAAGCCGCCGACGGCGCCCAGCCCCCACAGGAGAGCTCAGCCTCTCGACCAACAGCTACGGGCGGTGCGCGGGTGGGAGACCAAAGCAAAGGCCGAAGGCCGAGGCGCACACCCCGCGCAAACGGGCGCACGCATATGCCCCCACGCCCCCACACCGTGACCCGCGGAGCGAATCCGCGTTGGTCAAGACAGAGTTGACCACAACGGGCCGTGATCACGGCCCATTCCTTTCAACGCCGGTTCGAGAGGCTTGTTCATGGCCGACCACGCAACCCACGACGCCCAGGCTCGGGCCAGCCTGCACTTGCTGGTGCGGGACATCGAGCGGGTCCGCCGGCAGGTGGACGCACTGCGCACACTCACCGCCCAGTTGGGCAATGTCTACCGCCCGCGCCGCTCCGGCCCCTCCACGGGCTTCGTCGTCTACGGACGCGCCCCCGCCCCGACGGTACGTCTCGCCCAGGAGCTGCGGGACAGTGTCGAGACCCTGGTCACCGCGGCCGTGGACTTCGACCGCTCGCTCGGCTTCTCCTGGGACGCGGTGGGCTCCGCGCTCGGAGTCACCAAACAGGCGGTGCACCGCCGTTACGGCGCACGCCGTGCCGCCGCCACGGCCCAGTCGCCGGCGCCCGAGCCGGAGCGCACACCGGAGCCGACAGGCAGTCGCACGGTCGGTATGCCCACCGGTCTGCCCACGGTCCCGACGGTCCCCGCGGCCCGCTCCATGCCCACGCAGCCGACGGCAGGCAGCCCGGCACTCCGCGACGAGGCACGGCCGACGGCGTTCCCCGGCCCGCGCAACGGCTGAACCGCTCCCCTTGCCCTGCCCTCCCGGGACGCCTTCGGGAGGGCAGCCGCACATCCGGGCGCCGCCCGCCGGACCTTCCGCGGCGGCTCACCCGATGTCGGCCGGATCGATCCGCACCCAGACCCCGGCCCCGTTCGCGCTCCCCCGGGCCATCCGCGCGGCCTGCGCCGCCTTGAGCGCGGCGGCCAGCGCGGCCCCCTTCCCCGGCGGCACCCGCAGCAACGCGCGCTCCCACTGCTCGCCCGGCGGCGGCGCCCCCACCCGCCGCGGTCGCCCCGCGGCCGGGACGGGCAACGGCACCGGCCCCAGCACCTCGGCCTCCGGCGGCAGTTCGGCCGTACGGAGAAACTCGGCCACCGCCTCCGCCGGCCCCGACACGGCCGCCATCCGCGACACCGGCGGAAACCCCAGCTCGGCCCGCTCCGCCAGTTCCCGCACCGCGTGACCCACGGGATCCCACCGTACGAGCGCCTGGACGGGCCGCAGCGTCGGCTCGGCGACGACCACCACCGTGCCGCCGGCCGACTGCGGCCGGACGAGTGCCCCGGCCGCGATCCACCGCCGCAACGCGTCCTCCCCGGCCCTCAGGTCGGGCCGCCCGAGCATGGCCCAGCCGTCCAGCAGCAGCGCCGCCGCATACCCGCCCTCGGCGACGGGCTCGGCCCCCGGCGTACTCACCACCAGCGCGGGCGCCCCCGGAACCGTGTCGAGCACGTGTTCACGCCCCGAGGTCCGCACCGGGACCGCCGGGAAGGCGCGCCCGAGTTCCTCGGCGGTCCGCCGGGCGCCCACCACCGAGGCGCGCAGCCGGAAGGCACCGCACTCCGGGCAGTGCCAGCCGCTCTCCTCGCGGCCGCACCACCCGCAGCACAGGGCCCCGCCGTCCCTCGTCTCCATCGGCCCGGAGCATTGCCGGCACCGCGCGGGCGCCCGGCAGTTGGCGCACGCCATGCGGGGCACATATCCCCGCCGGGGCACCTGCACCAGCACCGGTCCGTGCTTCAAGCCCTCCCTGACGGCCTGCCAGGCGAGGGTCGGCAGCCGGGCGGCCCGGGCGGCCTCGTCCCGGGCGAGGTCGCCGTCCCCCACGGTGCGCACGAGCGGAGCGGCTCCCCGCACCTGCTCCCGCGCGGCGACGAGCGGCCGGGCCCACCCGCTCTCGACGAGCTGTGCGGCCTCCACGGTGCAGCCCCAGCTGCCCAGCAAGAAGCCGCACTTGTCCTGGGCCGCCCGCAGCAGGAGCACCTCCCGTGCGTGGGGCTGCGGGGCGTGCTGCTCACTGTGGCTGTCGTCCCCGTCGTCCCACAGGGCCACGAGCCCGAGGTCCTGGACCGGCGCGAACATCGCGGCCCGGGTCCCGATCACGGCCCGTACGGAACCGCGTCGCACCGCGAGCCACTGCGCGTACCGCTTCTCGGGACCCGCGTCGGCGGTGAGCACCGCGTGCCGCCCCTCCCCCAGCAGGGCGGTCAGTGCGGCGTCGGCCCGCGCCACGGCCCGCCCGTCGGGCAGGACGGCGAGCGCCCCGCGCCCGGAGGCCAGGGTCGCCGCGACGGCCCGGGCCAGTTCCTCGCTCCACTGCGGCCCCGGCAGGGCGTTCCACACGGCCCGTGGCGCGCCGCCGGACGCCAGGGACTCCACGAAGGCCGCTCCCCGCTCGTACCGCTGCCAGGATCCCGGCTCGGGGGCCGGGGGCGGCGGCAGGGGGGCGGGCGAGGCGCGCTGCTCGGCGCGCGCGTTACGTGGTGGCACCGCGAGTTGCAGGACGTCCGCGAGGCTGCCCGCGTACCGGTCGGCGACCGCCCGGGCCAGCCCCAGCAGTTCCTCGCTCAGCACCCGCTCGGGCGACACGACCTGGGCCAGGGCGGCCAGCGGCCCGGAGTACTCGGACTCGGCCAGTCGCTCGACGAGGAACCCGTCGATCAGCCCGCCGCCCTCACGCCGCCCGTCCCGCACCCGGTGCCGCCCGGCCCCGAACCGCACCCGCACCCGCACGCCCGGCTGCGCCTCGGCGTCCAGCTCCTCGGGCACCGCGTAGTCGAAGTACCGGTCGAGATGGAGCACGCCCTTGTCGACGAGGACGCGCGCGACGGGCCGCTCCTTGGCGAGCGCGGCTCCCCGCCAGGTCCGCGGCTTGGCCCGGGGCGTCTTGGCCTTCCGCACGCTCTCCCGGATGAGCGCGAGCTGCTCGGGCGGCGCACTCTCCGCACCGCCGTCCGCCTGTCCGTTCTCGCTGCTCACGCTTGCATTCTTACCAAACACCACTGACACCCGGCGGCCCCGGCGAGGTCCCTGGGGACACGACGAGGCCCGGCTCCCCGAAGGGTGCCGGGCCTCGCTCGGTGCCGTAAGGGCGTCGGACCTACAGGCCCGCCGCCTTGCGCAGCGCGTCCACCCGGTCCGCCTGCTCCCACGTGAACTCGGGAAGCTCACGGCCGAAGTGGCCGTACGCCGCGGTCTGGGCGTAGATCGGGCGGAGCAGGTCGAGGTCGCGGATGATGGCGGCCGGACGGAGGTCGAAGACCTCGTCGATCGCCTTCTCGATCTTCTCGGCGTCGATCTTGGCGGTGCCGAAGGTCTCGACGAACAGGCCCACCGGCTCGGCCTTGCCGATCGCGTACGCCACCTGGACCTCGCAGCGGGTGGCGAGGCCCGCGGCGACGACGTTCTTGGCGACCCAGCGCATCGCGTACGCGGCGGAGCGGTCGACCTTGGACGGGTCCTTGCCGGAGAAGGCACCGCCGCCGTGGCGGGCCATGCCGCCGTAGGTGTCGATGATGATCTTGCGGCCGGTCAGGCCGGCGTCGCCCATCGGGCCGCCGATCTCGAAGCGGCCGGTGGGGTTGACCAGGAGACGGTAGTTCTCCGTGTCGATCTTGATGCCCTCGTCGAGCAGCGCCTTGAGCTCCGGCTCGACGACGAACTCCTTGATGTCCGGAGCCAGCAGCGAGTCCAGGTCGATGTCGGAGGCGTGCTGGGAGGAGACCACGACGGTGTCCAGGCGGACCGCCTTGTCACCGTCGTACTCGATGGTGACCTGGGTCTTGCCGTCCGGGCGCAGGTAGGGGATGGTGCCGTTCTTGCGCACCTCGGACAGGCGCTTGGACAGGCGGTGGGCCAGGAAGATCGGCAGCGGCATGAGCGTCGGGGTCTCGTCCGTCGCGTAGCCGAACATCAGGCCCTGGTCGCCCGCGCCCTGCTTGTCGAGCTCGTCCTCGTCGCCCTCGACACGGGACTCGTACGCCGTGTCGACGCCCTGGGCGATGTCCGGGGACTGTGCGCCGATCGACACCGAGACGCCGCAGGAGGCGCCGTCAAAGCCCTTCTTCGAGGAGTCGTAGCCGATTTCGAGGATCTTGTTCCGGACCAGCGTCGCGATGTCCGCGTACGTCTTGGTCGTGACCTCGCCGGCCACGTGAACCAGGCCGGTGGTGATCAGAGTCTCGACGGCGACCCGAGAGGTCGGGTCCTCGCGGAGCAACGCGTCGAGAATGGTGTCGCTGATCTGGTCAGCGATCTTGTCGGGGTGACCCTCGGTCACGGACTCCGAGGTGAACAGGCGACGGGACACAACGCTCCCTGGGGTTGCAGCGGCTGCTGTCTGATCATTGGCGGACGGCGGGGGCTGCACCTCGCGCCGTCCGTGGAACAGTTTACGGGTCACGCTTCGGACACGGTCCCCCTGTCTCGCCACTCGGGAGAGCTGTGACCTGCGGCACGGGCATTCTGCCCAATACGGAGCGGCGTTGACCAGAGGCGCCACGCCTGGATCAGGCGGGATTCGAGGGGACGCACAGCGACTGGACCGTCAGCGCAGGCGCCCGGCCACCAGGTCCCATACGGTTTCGGCCAGGGCTTCTTTGGGGCCGTGCGCCACGGCGGTCTCGCTGCCGTCGGTACCGAGCACGACGGCCTCGTTCTCCTCGGAGCCGAAGGTCTTGCGCTCTCCGACCTCGTTCACCACCAGCAGATCGCAGCCCTTGCGCTTCAGTTTGGCGCGGCCGTTGGCGAGCACGTCGTCCGTCTCCGCGGCGAAGCCGACGATCACCTGTCCGGGGCGGACCCGGTCGGTGGAGATCTCCGCGAGGATGTCCGGATTCCGCACCAGGGCGATCGGCTCCGGCTCCTGGTCGTCCTTCTTCTTGATCTTCCCGGCCGCGTAGGCCACCGGACGGAAGTCCGCCACCGCCGCCGCCATGACCACGGCGTCGGCGTCGGCGGCGGCTGTCAGCACCGCCTCGCGCAGGTGCGCGGCCGTGCCTACGGGGACGACGTCCACCCCGGCCGGGTCCGGCAGGGTGCTGTTGGCCGCGATCAGTGTGACGCGGGCGCCGCGGGCGGCAGCGGTGCGGGCGAGGGCGTAGCCCTGCTTGCCGGAGGAGCGGTTGCCCAGGAACCGGACCGGGTCCAGGGGCTCGCGGGTGCCGCCGGCGCTCACCACTACATGCCGCCCCTTGAGGTCCGGCTCGGCCACGCCCCGGGCCAGCACCCGGCGGCACACCTCGAAGATCTCGCCGGGGTCGGGCAGCCGGCCCTTGCCGGTGTCGACGCCGGTGAGTCGGCCCACGGCCGGTTCGATGACGAGGGCACCGCGGCGGCGCAGCGTCGCCACGTTCTCCCGGGTGGCCGGGTGCTCCCACATCTCGGTGTGCATGGCGGGGGCGAAGACGACCGGGCAGCGGGCGGTGAGCAGGGTGTTGGTGAGGAGGTCGTCGGCGAGGCCGTGGGCCGCCTTGGCGAGCAGGTCGGCCGTGGCAGGGGCGACGACGACCAGGTCGGCCTGCTGTCCGATGCGGACGTGCGGGACCTCGTGCACGTCGTCCCACACCTCGGTGGAGACCGGGTGCCCGGAGAGCGCGGACCAGGTGGCGGCGCCGACGAAGTGCAGCGCGGAGGCCGTGGGCACCACGCGCACGTCATGGCCCGACTCCGTCAGCCGCCGCAGCAGCTCACAGGCCTTGTACGCGGCGATGCCGCCACTGACCCCCAGAACGACCTTCGGCTTGTCCACGCTTCTCCCCGGACCTCGGCAACGGGCACGACGTACGACTCCATGACACACCACAGGCCCGGCAGTCGACCTGCCGGGCCTGTGGAAAAGTCAGCGTCAAGCTGGAAATACTACTTACTGCGCCGGGCCCTCGACGGCCTCGGACGTGAGCAGCCCCGCGTTGATCTCGCGGAGGGCGATCGAGAGCGGCTTCTCGTGGACGTGGGTGTCGACGAGGGGACCGACGTACTCGAGGAGGCCCTCGCCGAGCTGCGAGTAGTACGCGTTGATCTGGCGGGCCCGCTTGGCCGCGTAGATCACGAGGCTGTACTTCGAGTCGGTGGCCTCGAGGAGCTCGTCGATCGGCGGGTTGATGATGCCCTCGGGCGCGGAGATGGAAGAGGACACGCTCTACCTTCCGATGGGTGGGAAAGAGTCTGTCGGGGTGATCAGCGAGGATCGGATCGATCAGCGATGGTCACACCACGTCCATCAAGGCTAGCAGCTCGCGAGCCACGTCCTCGACGGAGGTGTTGACCAGGGTGGTGTCGAACTCCGGCTCGGCGGCGAGTTCGATCTTCGCAGCCTCGAGCCGGCGCTCGATCACCTCGGGCGGTTCGGTACCCCGCCCGGTGAGTCTGCGCACCAGCTCCTCCCAGGAGGGAGGAGCCAGGAACACCAGCTGGGCCTCGGGCATCGACTCCCGGACCAGACGGGCGCCCTGCAGATCGATCTCGAGGAGGACCGGCTCACCGGCCTCCAGGCGCTCCTGCACGGCCGCACGCGGCGTGCCGTAGCGATTGCCGGCGAACTCGGCCCACTCCAGCAGTTCGCCGTTGGCGATCAGCTTGTCCATCTCGTCGTCGGTGACGAAGAAGTAGTGGACTCCGTGCTTCTCGCCGGGGCGGGGCTTGCGGGTCGTCGCCGACACGGAGAGCCAGACCTCGGGATGTTCCTTGCGCATATGGGCGACGACCGTGCTCTTGCCGACCCCGGAGGGGCCGGAGAGCACGGTCAGCCGCGGACGTACGTCCGGGGGTACGGGGGACGTCCCCCGGGGTGTTGCAGCCATGCAGCGATTATCCAGCAATCCCGGAGTGCCCGGGACTCGCTACCCCGGAGTGCCCGGTTCAGGAACCGGTGCTGCCGAACTCGCGCTCCAGGGAGGCGATCTGGTTGGACCCGAGGCCGCGCACACGACGGCTCTCGGAGATGCCGAGTCGCTCCATGATCTGCTTGGCGCGGACCTTGCCCACGCCCGGCAGGGACTCAAGAAGAGCGGAGACCTTCATCTTGCCGATGACGTCGTTCTCCTGGCCCTGCTTGATGACCTCGTGAAGGGAGGCGCCGGAGTGCTTGAGTCGATTCTTGACCTCGGCCCGCTCCCGGCGAGCCGCGGCGGCCTTTTCGAGCGCGGCTGCGCGCTGTTCAGGGGTAAGGGGCGGAAGAGCCACGCCTACGTCACCTCGGATGTCGAACTGTCGGATACGGACCGGTGAGGAACCTAGTCGCCCCACACCTGGGGAGCCACGAGCAACACGCTTGCCCGGTGACTCTCGTCGGAGACTAGCGGGCAAGTCCGCCAGAGTCAGCGAGAACAGCGGAAAAGTCCTGGTCAGCCTTCATCTGAACAGACATTTAGGACATACTGCCCCGGATTTGAGGATGTATTCAGACTCAAGCCCGTCCCCGGCCACTCATCGGAGGACTCACAAGAAGGTCAGGAAGTGGTCAGGAGGAGGTCACAGCGTGACGGATCTCCTGAGCGAAACGTTCCGCGGCGTCACGCAGCGCGACCGCGTCGGGACCGTGGCGTAGCACTCCCCGGCTGACGTTCGGCACGACATTGCGCACCGCCGCCCCGAAGACCGCCGGAAGATCGGCCGGCGTGGCCCCCTGGGCGCCGATGCCGGGCGCGAGGAGCGGGCCGTTGATGTCCAGGTCGTACGACGACAGGTCACCGAGGGTGGCACCGACGACCGCGCCGAAGGACCCCAGGGGCTCCTCCCCCGCGTTCTCGGCGGACAGGTGCGCGAGCATCGTCGCTCCGATGTTCCGGCCGTCGGACCGTACGGCGTGCTGGACCTCGCCGCCCTCCGGGTTGGAGGTGAGCGCCAGCACGAACAGCCCGGCGCCGTTCTCCCGGGCCAGTGCGACGGCCGGGCTGAGCGAGCCGTAGCCGAGGTAGGGCGAGACGGTCAGCGCGTCGGAGAACAGCGGCGCGTCCTTGTGCAGGAACGACTCGGCGTACGCGGCCATGGTCGAGCCGATGTCGCCGCGCTTGGCGTCCGTCACGACCAGGGCGCCCGCCGCCCGCGCCTCGGCCACCGACGCCTCCAGGACGGCAAGGCCGCGCGAGCCGAACCGCTCGAAGAACGCGCTCTGCGGCTTGAGCACGGCGACCCGGTCGGCCAGCGCCTCGACGACCGTGCGGCTGAACCGCTCCAGGCCCGCCACGTCGTCGTTCAGGCCCCACTCGGCGAGCAGGGAGGCGTGCGGGTCGATGCCGACGCAGAGCGGGCCGCGCTCGTCCATGGCCCGGCGCAGACGCGCGCCGAAGGGTTCGAGACCGCTCATGCCGTCTTCCTCACGTCGGCGCCCACCGCGTCGGCGAGCGTGGCGTACGGGCTGGTGCGCAGGCGCGCGGCGAGCCCCTTGTGGATCGCGCGGCCCCAGAAGGGCCCCTCGTAGATGAAGGCGCTGTAGCCCTGGACCAGCGTGGCACCGGCCAGGATGCGCTGCCAGGCGTCCTCGGCGTTCTCGACGCCGCCCACGCCCACCAGGGTGATCCGGTCGCCCACGCGCGCGTAGAGGCGGCGCAGGACCTCCAGGGAGCGTTCCTTCAGGGGTGCCCCGGACAGGCCGCCGGTCTCCTTGACCAGGGCGGGGTCGGACTTCAGGCCGAGTCCGTCGCGCGCGATGGTGGTGTTGGTGGCGATGATACCGTCCAGGCCGAGTTCCACGGCGAGGTCGGCGACCGCGTCGATGTCCTCGTCGGCGAGGTCCGGCGCGATCTTGACCAGGAGCGGGACGCGCCGTGCGGACACCGCGCCGTCGGCGGCCTCGCGGACCGCGCTCAGCAGCGGGCGCAGCGCCTCCGTGGCCTGCAGATTGCGCAGACCGGGGGTGTTCGGGGAGGAGACGTTGACCACGAGGTAGTCGGCGTAGGGAGCCAGCCGCTCGGCGGACTTCACGTAGTCCGCGACGGCCTCCTCCTCGGGTACGACCTTGGTCTTGCCGATGTTGACGCCGACGACGGTCCTGAGGACCGGCGTACGGGAGGCCAGACGGGCGGCGACGCGGAGCGAGCCGTCGTTGTTGAAGCCCATGCGGTTGATCAGCGCCCGGTCCTTGACCAGGCGGAACAGCCGCTGCTTGGGATTGCCGGGCTGCGGCTCGCCGGTCACGGTGCCGATCTCGACGTGGTCGAAGCCGAGCATCGCCATGCCGTCGATGCCCACGGCGTTCTTGTCGAAGCCCGCGGCGAGCCCGAAGGGGCCGTGCATGCGCAGCCCGAGGGCCTCCGTGCGCAGCTCCTTGTGGCGGGGCGCGAGGGCGGCCGCGAGGAAGGTGCGCAGCACGGGGACGCGGGCGGCCAGGCGGATCCAGCGGAAGGCGAGGTGGTGCGCCTGCTCCGGGTCCAGCCGCTTGAAGACGAGACTGAAGAAGATCTTGTACATGTTGTCCTCACGAAGACGTGGCGTCCTCACGAAGAGGGGGACACCGTTTCCGGTGTCCCCCTCGGGGCTGCTAGTCGCGGGCCGCGGTCAGATGTTCCGCGTGTTCCTGGAGCGACCGGACGCTCACGTCGCCGCGGTTGAGGGCGTCGATGCCCTGGACCGCCGCCGCGAGCGCCTGGACCGTCGTCAGGCAGGGCACGGACCGTGCCACGGCCGCCGTACGGATGTCGTAGCCGTCGAGGCGGCCGCCCGTGCCGTACGGGGTGTTGACGATGAGGTCGACCTCGCCGTCGTGGATGAGCTGGACGATGGTCTTCTCGCCGTTCGGGCCGGTGCCCTCGGACTGCTTGCGCACGACGGTGGCGTTGATGCCGTTGCGCTTGAGCACCTCGGCCGTGCCGGACGTGGCCATCAGCTCGAAGCCGTGGGCGACCAGCTCGCGCGCCGGGAAGATCATCGAGCGCTTGTCGCGGTTGGCGACCGAGATGAAGGCGCGGCCCTTGGTGGGCAGCGGGCCGTAGGCGCCCGCCTGCGACTTGGCGTACGCCGTGCCGAAGACGGAGTCGATGCCCATGACCTCGCCCGTGGAGCGCATCTCCGGGCCGAGGACCGTGTCGACGCCGCGGCCGTGGATGTCGCGGAAGCGCGACCACGGCATGACGGCCTCCTTGACGGAGATCGGCGCGTCGAGCGGGAGCTCGCCGCCGTCGCCGGTGGCCGGGAGCAGGCCCTCGGCGCGCAGCTCGGCGATGGTCGCGCCCAGCGAGATCCGGGCGGCGGCCTTGGCCAGCGGCACCGCCGTCGCCTTCGAGGTGAAGGGCACGGTCCGCGACGCGCGCGGGTTGGCCTCCAGGACGTAGAGGATGTCGCCGGCGAGCGCGAACTGGATGTTGATCAGACCGCGGACGCCGACGCCCTTCGCGATGCCCTCCGTGGAGGCCCGCAGGCGCTTGACGTCGAAGCCGCCGAGCGTGATCGGGGGCAGGGCGCACGCCGAGTCGCCGGAGTGGATGCCGGCCTCCTCGATGTGCTCCATGACGCCGCCGAGGTAGAGCTCCTGGCCGTCGTAGAGCGCGTCGACGTCGATCTCGATCGCGTCGTCGAGGAACCGGTCGACCAGGACCGGCCGGGACGGGCTGATCTCGGTCGACTCGGCGATGTACGCCTCCAGGCGCGTCTCGTCGTAGACGATCTCCATGCCGCGCCCGCCGAGGACGTACGACGGGCGGACCAGGACCGGGTAGCCGATCTCGTCGGCGATGGCCTTGGCCTCGGCGAAGGTGGTGGCAGTGCCGTGCTTGGGGGCCGGGAGGCCGGCCTCCGCCAGGACCCGTCCGAAGGCGCCCCGGTCCTCGGCGGCGTGGATGGCCTCCGGGGAGGTGCCGACGATCGGCACGCCGTTGTCCTTGAGCGCCTGCGACAGGCCCAGCGGGGTCTGGCCGCCGAGCTGGACGACGACGCCCGCGACGGGTCCGGCCTGCTGCTCGGCGTGGACGATCTCCAGCACGTCCTCGAGCGTCAGCGGCTCGAAGTACAGGCGGTCGGAGGTGTCGTAGTCCGTGGAGACGGTCTCCGGGTTGCAGTTGACCATCACGGTCTCGTAGCCCGCGTCGCTCAGCGCGAAGGAGGCGTGGACGCAGGAGTAGTCGAACTCGATGCCCTGGCCGATGCGGTTCGGGCCGGAGCCCAGGATGATGACGGCCGGCTTCTCGCGGGGCGCGACCTCGCTCTCCTCGTCGTAGGAGGAGTAGAAGTACGGCGTCTTCGCGGCGAACTCGGCGGCGCAGGTGTCGACCGTCTTGTAGACCGGGCGGATGCCCAGCGCGTGCCGGACCTCGCGGACGACGTCCTCGCGCAGACCGCGGATCTCGCCGATCTGCGTGTCGGAGAAGCCGTGCCGCTTGGCCTCGGCGAGCAGGTCGGCGGTCAGCTCGGGCGCCTCGGCCAGCTCGTCCGCGATCTCCTTGATCAGGAAGAGCTGGTCGACGAACCACGGGTCGATCTTCGTGTACTCGAAGACCTCCTCGGGGGTGGCGCCCGCGCGGATGGCCTGCATGACGGTGTTGATACGGCCGTCGGTGGGACGGACGGCCTCTTCCAGGAGGAGAGCCTTGTCGCCGGGCTCGCCGACGAACGTGAACTGGCTGCCCTTCTTCTCCAGCGAGCGCAGGGCCTTCTGGAAGGCCTCGGTGAAGTTGCGGCCGATGGCCATGGCCTCGCCGACCGACTTCATGGTGGTCGTGAGGGTGGAGTCGGCCTGGGGGAACTTCTCGAAGGCGAAGCGCGGGGCCTTCACGACCACGTAGTCGAGCGTCGGCTCGAAGGAGGCCGGGGTCTCCTGCGTGATGTCGTTCGGGATCTCGTCGAGCGTGTAGCCGACGGCGAGCTTGGCGGCGATCTTGGCGATCGGGAAGCCGGTCGCCTTGGAGGCGAGCGCCGAGGAACGCGACACGCGCGGGTTCATCTCGATGACGATCACGCGACCGTCTTCGGGGTTCACCGCGAACTGGATGTTGCAGCCGCCGGTGTCGACGCCGACCTCGCGGATGACGGCGATGCCGACGTCGCGCAGGGTCTGGTACTCGCGGTCGGTCAGCGTCATCGCCGGGGCGACGGTGATCGAGTCGCCGGTGTGCACGCCCATGGGGTCGAAGTTCTCGATGGAGCAGACGACCACGACGTTGTCGTGCTTGTCGCGCATCAGCTCCAGCTCGTACTCCTTCCAGCCGAGGATGGACTCCTCCAGGAGCACCTCGGTGGTCGGCGAGAGGGTGAGGCCCTGGCCGGCGATGCGGCGCAGCTCCTCCTCGTCGTGGGCGAAGCCGGAGCCGGCGCCGCCCATGGTGAAGGAGGGGCGGACGACGACCGGGTAGCCGCCGAGCGTCTCGACGCCGCCGAGGACGTCCTCCATCGAGTGGCAGATCACCGAGCGGGCGGACTCGCCGTGACCGATCTTCTGGCGTACGGCCTCGACGACCTCCTTGAAGAGGTCGCGGTCCTCGCCCTTGTTGATCGCCTCGACGTTGGCGCCGATGAGCTCGACGCCGTACTTGTCGAGGGTCCCCGCCTCGTGCAGCGAGATGGCCGTGTTGAGGGCCGTCTGGCCGCCCAGGGTGGGCAGCAGGGCGTCCGGGCGCTCCTTGGCGATGATCTTCTCGACGAACTCGGGGGTGATCGGCTCGACGTAGGTGGCGTCGGCGATCTCCGGGTCGGTCATGATCGTCGCCGGGTTGGAGTTGACGAGGATGACCCTCAGACCCTCGGCGCGCAGGATGCGGCACGCCTGGGTGCCGGAGTAGTCGAACTCGGCGGCCTGGCCGATGACGATCGGGCCGGAGCCGATGACCAGGACGGACTGGATATCGGTGCGCTTAGGCACGCTGGCCCTCCATCAGGGATACGAAGCGGTCGAACAGGTAGGCGGCGTCGTGCGGGCCGGCTGCCGCTTCGGGGTGGTACTGGACGCTGAAGGCGGGGCGGTCGAGAAGCCGCAGCCCCTCCACCACGTTGTCGTTCAGGCAGACGTGCGACACCTCGGCGCGGCCGAACGGGGTCTCGGAGACCTGGTCGAGCGGTGCGTCGACGGCGAAGCCGTGGTTGTGCGCGGTGACCTCGACCTTGCCGGTCGTACGGTCCTGCACCGGCTGGTTGATGCCGCGGTGGCCGTACTTCAGCTTGAAGGTGCCGAAGCCGAGCGCGCGGCCCAGGATCTGGTTGCCGAAGCAGATGCCGAAGAGCGGGGTGCCGCGCTCCAGGACGCCCCGCATCACGGAGACGGGGTGATCGGCGGTGGCCGGGTCACCCGGGCCGTTGGAGAAGAACACGCCGTCCGGGTTCACCGCGTAGACGTCCTCGACGGTCGCGGTGGCCGGGAGCACGTGCACCTCTATGCCGCGCTCGGCCATGCGGTGCGGGGTCATGCCCTTGATGCCGAGGTCGACGGCGGCGACGGTGAACTTCTTCTCGCCGATCGCGGGCACGACGTACGGCTCGGTGGTGGCGACCTCGGCGGAGAGGTTCGCGCCCTTCATCTGGGGGGCTTCCTGGACGCGGGCCAGCAGTGCGCCGTCCTCCCCCACGGCCTCCCCGCTGAAGATGCCGACGCGCATGGCGCCGCGCTCGCGCAGGTGACGCGTGAGGGCCCGGGTGTCGATGCCGGAGATGCCGACGACGCCCTGCTTCGCCAGCTCCTCGTCCAGCGAGCGCCGGGAGCGCCAGTTGGACGGCACGCGCGCGGGGTCGCGCACGACGTATCCGGAGACCCAGATCTTCTTCGACTCGGGGTCCTCGTCGTTGACGCCGGTGTTGCCGACGTGCGGGGCGGTCATCACCACGACCTGGCGGTGGTACGACGGGTCGGTGAGGGTCTCCTGGTAGCCGGTCATACCGGTGGAGAACACCGCTTCGCCGAAGGTCTCCCCCACGGCCCCGTAGGCACGGCCGCGGAAGATCCGGCCGTCCTCCAGGACGAGTACGGCGGGAGTCCTGGCTGCTCCCCTTGTGGAGGTGGTCATCGTTCGACGCCTTCCCTGGTGTTCGTTTCGATCATGGAGTTGAGGGCTTCGACCCACTCGTTGTGCTCGGCCGCGTGGTCGGAGCGGAACCCGGAGTCGATCAGCCGGTCGCCGTGCGCCCAGGTGACGATCAGCAGGCCGCCCTCGGTGAGGACCTTGCCGGCGATGCCCTTGTCGAGCCGGGCCTCACGGAGCTGCGCGGCCGGGACGAAAAAGTCGCTCGCCCCGGGGCGTACGACGTCGAGGCCGGCGTCCGTGAGGGTGAGCTCGGCACGGCTGCGGGTGCCCAGGCCCTGGGCCACGATGCGGTCGAGCCACTGACCGGCCGTGGTGGAGCCGTGGTAGCGGCCGCTCATGGCCAGCTTCCCGGGGCCCGGGTCGTCCGGGGCGGTGGGCAGCTCGGGCAGGTCGCCCTGGAGGGTGCCGCGCCACTTCCAGCCCTCGCGCATCAGCCAGTAGACGAGCGCGACGAACAGGGCGAGGCCGACGACCCAGCCGATGCGGGCGGCCCAGTCGGTCACTTGCGCCGATTCCTTCTCGGCGGCCAGCAGGAGTGCAGGTGTCACGTGAGCTTCCCGTCGACGAGCGTGGCCTTGCCCCGCAGCCACGTGTGCGTCACACGGCCCGGCAGCTCGCGCCCCTCGTAGGGGGTGTTGCGGCTGCGCGAGGCGAAGCCCGCGGGTTCCACGAGCCCACGGTATGCCGTGTCGACCAGGGTGAGGTTGGCGGGCTCACCTGCCGAGACGGGACGTCCGTGGCCCGTGGCCTGTCCGATCTGCGCGGGCTTGACGGACATCCGGTCGGCGACGCCGGCCCAGTCCAGCAGACCCGTGTCGACCATGGTCTCCTGCACCACTGACAGCGCGGTCTCCAGGCCGACCATGCCCATGGCGGCCGCGGCCCACTCGCAGTCCTTGTCCTCGTGCGGGTGCGGGGCGTGGTCGGTGGCGACGATGTCGATCGTGCCGTCGGCGAGCGCCTCGCGCAGGGCCAGCACATCGCGCTCGGTGCGCAGCGGCGGGTTGACCTTGTAGACCGGGTTGTAGGTGCGCACCAGCTCATCCGTGAGGAGGAGGTGGTGCGGGGTGACCTCGGCGGTGACCGCGATGCCGCGCGACTTGGCCCAGCGGACGATCTCGACGGACCCGGCGGTCGAGAGGTGGCAGATGTGGACGCGGGAGCCGACATGGTCGGCGAGCAGGACATCCCGGGCGATGATCGATTCTTCGGCCACCGCGGGCCAGCCCCCGAGCCCCAGCTCGGCGGAGACGATGCCCTCGTTCATCTCGGCGCCCTCGGTCAGCCGCGGCTCCTGCGCGTGCTGCGCGACGACACCGCCGAAGGCCTTCACGTACTCCAGGGCGCGGCGCATGATCACGGCGTCGTGGACGCACTTGCCGTCGTCGGAGAAGACGGTGACGCCGGCGGCCGACTCGTGCATGGCGCCCAGCTCGGCGAGCTTCCTGCCCTCCAGGCCGACGGTGACGGCACCGATCGGCTGGACGTCGCAGTAGCCGTGCTCCTTGCCGAGCCGCCAGACCTGCTCGACGACACCGGCGGTGTCGGCGACCGGGAAGGTGTTGGCCATGGCGAACACGGTGGTGTAGCCGCCGCTCGCCGCCGCCCGCGTGCCGGTCAGGACGGTCTCGGAGTCCTCGCGGCCGGGCTCGCGCAGATGGGTGTGCAGATCGACCAGGCCCGGCAGCAGCACCTTGCCGTCGGCCTCGACGATCTCGGCGCCCTCGGCGCTCAGCCCGGCCCCCACCTCGGCGATGGTCCCGCCGTCGATCAGCACGTCCTGCGGCTCGCCGCCCAGCACCTTCGCACCACGGATCAGGATCTTGCTCATGGGTCTTACTTCTCCTCGGTACGGGACTGGGTGACGGCGGGTTCGTTGCCACCGAGCAGCAGGTACAGGACGGCCATCCGGATGGACACTCCGTTCGCGACCTGCTCGACGACGGTGCAGCGGTCGGAGTCGGCGACCTCGGCGGTGATCTCCATGCCGCGGACCATCGGGCCCGGGTGCATCACGACGGCGTGCTCGGGCATCCGCGCCATGCGGTCGCCGTCGAGGCCGTAGCGGCGGGAGTACTCGCGCTCGGTCGGGAAGAAGGCGGCGTTCATGCGCTCGCGCTGCACGCGCAGCATCATCACCGCGTCGGACTTGGTCAGCGTGCTGTCGAGGTCGTACGACACCTCGCAGGGCCAGGTCTCGATGCCGACGGGCACCAGGGTCGGCGGGGCGACGAGGGTGACCTCGGCGCCCAGGGTGTGCAGCAGGTCGACGTTGGAGCGGGCGACCCGGCTGTGCAGGATGTCGCCGACGATCGTGATGCGCCGGCCGGCGAGGTCCTGGCCGAGCCCGGCGTCCGGGCCGACCAGACGGCGGCGCATGGTGAAGGCGTCCAGCAGGGCCTGCGTGGGGTGCTGGTGGGTGCCGTCGCCCGCGTTGACCACGGCCGCGTCGATCCAGCCTGAGTTGGCCAGCCGGTACGGGGCTCCGGAGGCGCCGTGCCGGATGACCACGGCGTCGACGCCCATGGCCTCCAGGGTCTGGGCGGTGTCCTTCAGGGACTCGCCCTTGGAGACGCTGGAGCCCTTGGCGGAGAAGTTGATGACGTCCGCCGACAGCCGCTTCTCGGCGGCCTCGAAGGAGATCCGGGTCCGGGTGGAGTCCTCGAAGAAGAGGTTGACGATCGTGCGGCCGCGCAGGGTCGGCAGCTTTTTGATCGGCCGGTCGGCGACCCGGGCCATCTCCTCGGCGGTGTCGAGGATCAGGACGGCGTCGTCGCGGGTGAGGTCGGCGGCCGAGATGAGATGACGCTGCATCTGTCAGGCTCCGTAAGGCAGTTCAGGAGAATTCGGGCAGACGGGTGCGCTCGGGGGCGCACTGAGCCGGCGTACGACAGCGGCGTACGCCTGAGGCGCTACTGGGAGGTCTGCTTGGCACCGAGCAGCACGGTGTCGCGACCGTCCTCCTCGGCGAGCTGGACCTTGACCGTCTCCCGCAACGACGTGGGGAGGTTCTTGCCGACGTAGTCGGCGCGGATGGGCAGTTCGCGGTGACCGCGGTCGACGAGGACGGCGAGCTGCACCGCGCGCGGGCGCCCGATGTCGTTCAGCGCGTCGAGGGCGGCCCGGATGGTGCGGCCGGAGAAGAGCACGTCGTCGACGAGGACGACCAGCTTGCCGTCGATGCCGTCACCGGGGATCTCGGTGCGGGCCAGCGCGCGCGGTGGGTGCATGCGCAGGTCGTCGCGGTACATGGTGATGTCGAGCGAGCCGCACGGAACCTTGCGCTCGGTGATCTGCTCGAGCTTGTCGGCGAGCCGCCGGGCGAGGAAGACGCCCCGGGTCGGAATGCCGAGGAGCACCACGTCGTCGGCGCCCTTGGCGCGCTCGACGATCTCATGGGCGATGCGGGTCAGCACCCGCGCGATGTCGGGCCCTTCGAGAACGGGCCGGGCATCGGACTGCGTGTCGTGCGTGTCCATATGAAACGGACCTCCTTCTCCGCCTCACGGGACGGACCTTAAAGGACGTCGGGATTGCGCCATACACGGTAGCAGGCCCCCGCGATCATTCCGACAGCCCCTTCGGATCACCCGTTCGGCCTAACCGAGTGCTGATACCACGGAAGAGTCGGTGCGGACCATTCGGCTTGACGCGGCAGAGTAACGCTGCGTAACCTCACAGTGAGTTACCAGCCGCGCGGTCCGGCAACACAGCTGACCGCGTCGACACAGTGCCGGGGAGCTATATGTCCAGCGAATACGCCAAACAGCTCGGGGCCAAGCTCCGGGCGATCCGCACCCAGCAGGGCCTTTCCCTCCACGGTGTCGAGGAGAAGTCCCAGGGACGCTGGAAGGCGGTCGTGGTCGGTTCGTACGAGCGCGGCGACCGCGCCGTGACCGTACAGCGCCTCGCCGAGCTGGCGGACTTCTACGGCGTCCCCGTGCAGGAGCTGCTCCCGGGCACCACCCCGGGCGGCGCCGCCGAGCCGCCGCCGAAGCTGGTCCTCGACCTGGAGCGGCTGGCCACGGTGCCGGCCGAGAAGGCGGGCCCCCTGCAGCGCTACGCGGCCACGATCCAGTCGCAGCGCGGTGACTACAACGGCAAGGTGCTCTCGATCCGCCAGGACGACCTGCGCACCCTCGCCGTCATTTACGACCAGTCGCCGTCCGTCCTCACCGAGCAGCTGAT
>NZ_JBVJBP010000025.1:0-31043 GCF_055589465.1 Streptomyces sp. NPDC041940 | reverse complement strand
CCCGCGCCCCCGCTCCCCCCCCACCCCCCCCCCACATCCCCCCCCCCCCCCCCCCCCCCCCCCCCCCCCCCCCCCCCCCCCCCCCCCCCCCCCCCCCCGCCGTTCTGGGGGCCTGACGGCCCCCGGCCGTACGGGAACGCCGGAGCGCCCGCAGCAGTCGCGCTGCGGGCCCTCCGGCGTTCTGTCTCTCTCAGTCCTCGTCGCGGCGGAGCGAGGGCTTGAGGTCCTTGAGCCGGCCGAGCAGCCCGTTCACGAACGAGGGCGACTCGTCCGTGGAGAACTCCTTGGCCAGCTGCACCATCTCGTCCAGGACGACGGCGTCCGGGGTCTCGTCGACCCAGATCAGCTCGTAGGCGCCGAGCCGCAGGATGTTGCGGTCGACGACCGGCATCCGGTCGAGTGTCCAGCCGACCGAGTACTGGGCGATCAGCTCGTCGATGCGCTTCGCGCGCTGCGCGTAGCCCTCGACCAGCTCCATCGTGTACTCGCTCACCGGCGGCTGCCGGGTGTCGGCCCGGGAGAGCCGGACCCAGTCGGCGAGGACCGTCAGGACCTCGGTGCCACGCTGGTCGCCCTCGAAGAGGATCTGGAAGGCGCGCTTGCGGGCCGTGTTGCGGGCAGCCACGGTTAGCTGTTCACCCGGCCGAGGTAGTCGCTGGAGCGGGTGTCGACCTTGATCTTCTCACCGGTGGTGATGAAGAGGGGCACCTGGATCTGGTGGCCGGTCTCCAGCGTGGCGGGCTTGGTGCCACCGGTGGAACGGTCGCCCTGGACGCCCGGCTCGGTCTCCTGGATGACGAGCTCGACGGCGGCCGGCAGCTCGACGAAGAGCACCTCGCCCTCGTGCTGCGCGACGGTGGCGGTGAAGCCCTCGATCAGGAAGTTGGCGGCGTCGCCCACCGACTTGCGGTCGACGTGCAGCTGGTCGTAGGTCTCCATGTCCATGAAGACGAAGTACTCGCCGTCCATGTAGGAGAACTGCATGTCCCGCTTGTCGACGGTGGCCGTTTCGACCTTGACGCCGGCGTTGAAGGTCTTGTCGACGACCTTGCCGGAGAGCACGTTCTTGAGCTTGGTGCGCACGAAGGCCGGGCCCTTGCCGGGCTTGACGTGCTGGAACTCGACGACGGACCAGAGCTGGCCGCCTTCGAGCTTGAGCACCATGCCGTTCTTGAGGTCGTTCGTGGAAGCCACGGTTGCGGAATCTCCTGGACTGACGTACGACCCTGGGGCCCGCACCTGCCTGGCTACAGGGCGAGCAGCTCCTTGGTCGTGATGGTGAGTAGCTCGGGTCCGCCGTCCGCCTCGGGGCGGACGACGAGCGTGTCATCGATCCGGACACCACCCCGGCCCGGGAGGTGGACCCCCGGTTCGACGGTGACCGGCACGCAAGCGTCCAGTTTACCCATGGCCGCGGGACTCAATTGAGGGTCCTCGTCGATTTCGAGCCCGACCCCGTGTCCGGTCAGGGCCGTGAGGCCCTCCGTGTACCCCGCGGAGTCCAGCACCTGGCGTGCGGCCCGGTCGACGTCCCGGCAGGCGGCGCCGGGTACCAGGCTCTCACGTCCGGCGCGCTGGGCGGCGAAGACCAGGTCGTACAGCTCGATCTGCCAGTCCGCGGGAGCCGTGCCGATGACGAACGTACGGCCGATCTCACAGCGGTAGCCGCGGTACGTCGCGCCGAGGCAGACGGAGAGGAAGTCGCCCTCCTCGACACGGCGGTCGGTGGGCCGGTGGCCCGGGCGGCCGGCGTTGGGCCCGGTGGCGACGGAGGTCGGGAAGGCCGGTCCGTCGGCCCCGTGGTCGACGAGGCGTCTTTCGAGCTCCAGGGCGAGATGACGCTCGGTCCGGCCGACGAGGATGGACTCCAGCAGTTCGCCCAGGGCCTGGTCGGCGATCTCGGCGCCGATGCGCAGGCAGGAGATCTCCTCCTCGTCCTTGACCACCCTGAGCTGCTCGACGGCGCAGCCGAGGCCCGCCAGGCGCAGCCGCGGGGCGACCGAGCCGAGGGCGCGGTGCCGGGCCACGGTGAGATGGTGCTCCTCCACCGCGAGGGAGTCGGCTCCCTGGTCCACGGCGAGGCCGGCGGCCGCGACGGCGGGGTCGCCGCCACCGGTTCCGGGCAGGTTCTGGACGCGCAGGGCCTCGTCGGGGCGCTCCTGCGCGGAGCGGCCTTCGATCGGGCCGGCACACACCAGGAGGTCCTCGGTCTTGCCCAGCAGCAGAACGGCGCCGCGCGGGGCGGGGCCCGCGAGATAGCGCACGTTGGCGGGGCGGGAGACCAGCGCCGCCGCGCTGCCGCCCGCGTTGCAGTATTCCCTCAGACGCGTCCGGCGGGCCGCGTACACCTCTGACATGACCCGAGCGTATGAGCTCCGCGGGTTTGGCGCCGGTTGAGGGCGTCTGAGTGGGCGGTGCTTGGTGTGTCCGGGTGGGCTGGGGTGCTGTTCGGGAGAGGGCGGGCCGCGCGGGGTTGTGTGCCGTCCGCGGGTGGGTGGGGGCTTGTCGCGCAGTTCCCCGCGCCCCTAGGGGGCGGGGCCCCTAAGGGGTGGGGGCTACCACTGGGGTGGGCTGGCGATGGAGCGGGACAGGACGTCGTTCAGGACCTGGGCCGTTTGCGGGATGTCGAGCTGGGAGTTGTCGATGATCGGGAGGCCCGAGCCGTACCAGCCGGCCATGCGGCCGTGGATGCGGGCGACCTCGTCGTCGCTGAGGCGGCGGTTGCCGGAGCGTTCGGCGTTACGCTCCAGGACGATCTCCAGGCCCGGCAGGAGGACGACCGGCAGCAGGCCCGGCCCGACGTGCCGCTTCCAGCCGCCGAGGCCGACGACGGGCCGGTCGGGGAAGACGGCGTCGTCGAGGATGCAGGAGATGCCGTTGGCCAGGAAGTTCCGCGCGGCGAAGCCGCAGGTGCGGCGGGCGAGACGGTACTGGGCTTCCGAGTTGTCGTTCCACCCGGACTGGGGGTCGGCGAAACCCGAGCGGACCCATTCGCGTACGTCGTCGAGGCTGATGTGGGCCGTGGGGATCCGTCGGTGGTCCGCCCAGTACTTGGCGACGCTGGTCTTCCCGGCACCCGCGGGGCCGATGAGCAGCACCGCGAGCGTCGTGCCCGCCAGGTCGGGGCCCGCGGCGGCGGGCGGCGCGCTGGGCATGGCGACCGGACCGCCCGGCGGCAGCGGCACATGACCGGTGGTGTCCGGCGCGGCGGGGGCGGAGGCCTGATGCGGGGGCGCGGCAGGCCCGGGCGGTGGCGCGGGGTATCCCGGTGCCGGGGGCGGCGGGGGCACGGGGGCGGCGCCCTGGTGCGCGCCCGGTTGGTGCGAACCCGGGTGGTGTGCGGCCGGCGACCAGCCGGCGGCCGGTCCCTGCCCCGGCTGGTGGGGCGGCGGCAGCGGAGAACCCACTGCGTGCTGCATCCGGTGCCACTCCGTCTCGTACAGGCGATGGGCGCTGACTGCGGGGGCGGAACCCGCTGCTACCGAACGGTACCGCCCCCGGCGATCGTTGTGTGAACGGCCGGGGGCGGCCCGAAGTGCCCGGCGCCGTAAGGCTTTTTCGGGCGGAAGGAGCGCGGGAGGACTTACTGCCCCACTTCGCCGTACGCGGCGAGCAGCACGGCCGGGTCGGGCCCCTCCAGGACGGTGGGCTTGGCCAGACCGTCCAGGACGATGAAGCGCAGCAGGTCGCCGCGGGACTTCTTGTCGACCTTCATGGTCTCCAGCAGCTTGGGCCACTGGTCGTGGCGGTAGTACAGCGGCAGGCCGACCGCTTCGAGGACGGTGCGGTGCCGGTCGGCCGTGGCGTCGTCCAGCCGGCCCGCCAGGCGGCCGAGTTCCGCGGCGAAGTGCATCCCCACGGACACGGCGGCGCCGTGGCGCCACTTGTAGCGCTCGTTCTTCTCGATGGCGTGGCCGAGCGTGTGGCCGTAGTTGAGGATCTCGCGCAGGCCCGACTCCTTCAGGTCGGACGACACCACGTCGGCCTTGACCCGGATGGAGCGCTCGATGAGCTCGGCGGTGTGCGGGCCGGCCGGGGTACGGGCGGCCTCGGGGTCGGACTCGATGAGGTCGAGGATCACCGGGTCGGCGATGAAGCCGGCCTTGATGACCTCCGCGAGTCCGGAGACGTAGTCGTTGACCGGCAGCGAGTCCAGTGCGGCCAGGTCGCAGAGCACACCGGCGGGCGGGTGGAAGGCGCCCACCAGGTTCTTGCCCTCGGCGGTGTTGATGCCGGTCTTGCCGCCGACGGCCGCGTCGACCATGGCCAGCACGGTGGTCGGGATCGCGATCCAGCGCACCCCGCGCAGCCAGGTGGCTGCCACGAACCCGGCCAGGTCCGTGGTCGCGCCGCCGCCGACACCGACGATGACGTCCGTGCGCGTGAAGCCGGACTGGCCCAGCGCCTTCCAGCAGTAGGCGGCGACCTCGGCGGTCTTGGCCTCCTCCGCGTTGGGCACCTGGATGGCGACGACCTCGTAGCCCTGCTCGGCCAGGTCGGCGCGCAGCGCGTCACTCGTCTCGGCCAGCGCCTCGGGGTGGACGATCGCGACCCGCTTGGCCCTGCCGCCGATCAACCCGGCCAGTTCGCCCAGGAGTTGCCGGCCCACCAGGACCTCGTAGGGCTCGGTGCCCGCCGTGCCGCCGATCTGGATCCGCGTCACTGCCTCGCTCATGCTTCCTTCAACTCCAGTGCGTCCAGGGCTGCTTGGGTGACCTCTTCGGGCGTACGGCCATCGGTGGCGACGACGGCCGTGGCGACCGCCTCGTACAGGTTCCGACGGGCCTCCATCAGCTCGCGCCACTGCTTGCGCGGGTTGATGGCGAGCAGCGGCCGGGCCGCGTTGAGGCCGGTGCGCTTGACCGCCTCCTCGACGTCCATCGACAGGTACACCACCCGCTGCCCGGCGAGCAGCTCGCGGGTGTCCTGGTCGAGGACGGCGCCGCCGCCCAGGGCCAGCACGCCGTCGTGGCCGGCCAGCGCCTCGCGCACGGCCTGCTTCTCGATCGCGCGGAAGGCGGCCTCGCCCTCCTCCACGAAGATCTCGGCGATCGTCCGGCCCTGCGCGGCGACGATGTCGTCGTCGGTGTCCCGGTATCCGGCCCCGAGTCGCTCGGCCAGCAGCTGCCCGACGGTGGACTTGCCGACGCCCATCGGGCCGACCAGCACGATCAGCGGGGTCACCGGATGGCCAGGTTGTCGAGGTACGACCGTACGTTGCGGCCGGTCTCGGCCACGCTGTCGCCGCCGAACTTCTCGGCCACCGCGTCCGCGAGGACGAGGGCGACCATGGCCTCGGCGACGATGCCGGCGGCCGGCACCGCGCACACGTCGGAGCGCTGGTGGTGGGCGGCCGTCGCCTCACCGGTGACGACGTCCACCGTCTTGAGCGCCCGCGGGACGGTCGCGATCGGCTTCATGGCAGCGCGCACCCGCAGCAGCTCACCGGTGGTCAGCCCGCCCTCGGTGCCGCCGGAGCGGCCGGAGGTACGCCGGATGCCCTCGTCGGTGGTCACGATCTCGTCGTGGGCCTTGGAGCCGGGCACCCGCGCCAGGTCGAAGCCGTCGCCGACCTCCACGCCCTTGATCGCCTGGATGCCCATGAGCGCGGCGGCCAGCCGGGCGTCGAGACGCCGGTCCCAGTGCACGTGCGAACCGAGGCCGACCGGCACGTCGTAGGCCAGCACCTCGACCACACCGCCGAGGGTGTCGCCGTCCTTGTGGGCCTGGTCGATCTCGGCGACCATCGCCTTCGACGCGTCGGCGTCCAGGCAGCGCACCGGGTCCTCGTCCAGCTTCTGCACGTCCGCCGGCGTCGGGTACACGCCGTAGGGCGCCTTCGCGGCCGCCAGTTCCACGACGTGGGAGACGATCTCGATGCCGGCCGTCTCCTTCAGGTACGACCGGGCCACCGCGCCGAGGGCCACCCGGGCCGCGGTCTCACGCGCCGAGGCACGCTCCAGGATCGGCCGGGCCTCGTCGAAACCGTACTTCTGCATTCCGGCGAGGTCGGCGTGGCCGGGCCGCGGGCGGGTCAGCGGGGCGTTGCGGGCGAGCCCGTCGAGGATCTCGGGGTCGACCGGGTCGGCCGCCATGACCTGTTCCCACTTCGGCCACTCGGTGTTGCCCACCATGATCGCGACCGGGGAGCCGAGGGTGAGGCCGTGCCGGACACCGCCGAGGAAGGTGATCTCGTCGCGCTCGAACTTCATCCGGGCGCCGCGCCCATAGCCCAGGCGCCGCCTCGCGAGATGGTCCGCCACCATGTCCGTGGTGATCGGCACGCCGGCGGGCAGACCCTCCAGCGTCGCGACGAGTGCGGGACCGTGGGACTCCCCAGCGGTCAGCCAGCGCAACCTGCTCAACGGTGCTCCTCAGTGCTCGCGCCCGTACTGCCCTGCGTACGCACGTCCTCGCGTACGGCGACGGCCTGACCGGGTGCGCGGCCCCGGTCCGCCACCTACGATCCTCCCACGTCCGGAGTGCGGACCCGGCCGCCGGTCCATCAGGCGGACGAGGCGGGGCCGCCGGTCTGCCGCTGCGGCGCGTACGCGTCGAGGAAGTCCGCGCCGCTCGGCTGCGGCGCGGGCTGCGCCTGCTGCGGCGCGTAGGCGCCCAGGTGGTCGCCTCCACTGCCCTGCTGCGGTGCCTGCCGCGCTGCTTGCTGAGGTGCGCACTCCCCCAGGTAGTCCGCTCCACGCCCCTGCCCGTGCCGAGCCGCCGCCTGGACGGGCTGACCGCTCCGCACGGCCCGCCGGTAGGCGATCTTGCGCTTGGGCCCCCTGCGGAACCGAGAGCGGATCCTAGCGGGCCGCGAGAGCGCGTTCGCCCGCTTTTCGCATGGCGTCCAGGGGCGCCGGGGCCAGCCCCGTCATCTGCTCCACCTGCAGCACGGCCTGGTGCACCAGCAGGTCGAGGCCGCTGACGACCGCGCCGCCGTACGCCGACCAGCGGGCGGCGAGGTCGGTCGGCCAGGGGTCGTAGAGGACGTCGAAGAGGGCCGCGGGCCGCTCCGGCACGGACCGGGCGAGGGCGTCGGTGACACCGGCCGGCGTGGTGCTGATCACCAGCGGGGCGCGCAGTGCCTGCTCGGCGTCCGCCCAGTCGGCGATGCGCACCGGGACCTCCAGCCGCTCGGCCCACTGCCGCATCTCGGCGGCCCGGGCCTCGCTGCGGACGTACACGGCGATCTCGCCCGGGCAGATCCGCGACAGCGCGGCCAGCGCGGAGGAGGCGGTGGCACCCGCGCCGAGGACCGCGGCTGCCTCGACCTTGTCGATGCCGTGCTCGCGCAAAGCCGCGACCATGCCGGGGATGTCGGTGTTGTCGCCGGTGCGGCGCCCGTCCGGGGTGCAGACCACCGTGTTGACGGCGTCGACCGAGGCCGCGGTCTCGCTGATCCCGTCGAGCAGCGGGATCACGGCCCGCTTCAGCGGCATGGTCAGCGAGAGCCCCGCCCACTCGGCACCGAGCGTCTCGAAGAATCCGGGCAGGGCGGCCTCGTCGACCTCGAACCTGTCGTACGTCCAGCCGCTCAGCCCCAACTCCTCGTAGGCCGTGCGGTGCAGGACCGGGGAGAGCGAGTGGGCGATCGGGGAGCCGAGTACGGCGGCCCGGCGTGGTGCGGCCATCAGGGTGTTCCTCAGTTGTTGCGCGAGGCGTTGAACTTGTCGACCAGCTTCTGGTGCTCGGCGTTGGTCTTGGTGAACTCACTGGTCTTGCCGTCCAGCGAGATGAAGTAGTACCAGCCGTCGTCCGTCGGATTGAGGGCGCCCTTGATCGCGTCCTCGCCGGGATTGTCGATCGGCCCGGGCGTCAGTCCCTTGTGGAAGTACGTGTTGTACGGGTTGTCGTAGGACCGCAGCTCGCTCAGGCTCAGGTCGATCTTGCTCTGGTTCTTGATGTAGTTGTACGAGGAGTCGAACTCCAGCAAACCGTTGGTCTGCGGGTTTCCGGGCTTCATCCGGTTGTAGACGACCTCGGCCATCTTGCGGAAGTCGGCGTGGCTGGTGCCCTCGGCCTGAACCATGCTCGCGACCGTGACCAGCTGCCAGGGGTCTTCGAGTCCGAGGCTCGCGGCCTTCTTCTCCACCCCGAGCTTCTCGTAGGTCTCGGTGGCCCGCGTCACCATCTGCTTCAGCACGTCTTCGGACTTCTGTCCCTTGGCGATGCCGTAGCTGGAGGGGTAGAGGAACCCTTCCAGCGGGTCCTTGACGTTCGGGTGGTTCAGCGCCCAGGCGGGCAGGCCGAGCTTCTTGTAGTCCTTCTTGGCGACCGCGGCGGTGGTGCCCTCCTTGACCTCCAGCCGCTTGTCGATGAGCCGGTAGATGTCGGCGTTGCGCTTGCCCTCGGCGATGATCAGATTGTCGCGGCTCTCCGGACTGAGCATCAGTTCGACCGCGCTGTCGGCCGACATTTGCTTCTGCAGCGTGTACACGCCGTCCTGGAGCTTCTGGCCGTCGGGGTTGTTCGCCTGCGCCGTGACGAAGGCGTCGACGCTCCTGACGACGCCGGCGTCCTTCAGCACCTGCCCGATCTTGTAGCCGAGCGCTCCCCGGGGGATCTCGACGGTGACCTGCTGCCCGCTGCCGTCGCCCGCGAAGTCCGGGGCGTCGCCGAAACGATCCTGGTAGAACTGGTAGCCGAAGTAGCTGACACCGGCGAGGCCGCCGCCGAGGATCACAACGACCAGCAGGCAGGCCATTCCGCTGCGGCGCTTCTTGGGCTTGCCGCCGCGTTCGCGTTTGTCGTCGCGTCCGCGACGCTTCCTCGGCTCGTCGCCGTCGCCGTCGTCATCGTCGCCGCCGCCCGCGAAGAAGGCGTGCTCGCCCTGGTCGGGTCCGGGGTCCCAGTCGGTCTCCGGCTCCGGCGGCGGCTCGGCCCGGCGCCGGCCGGGAGGCTCCGGCGGCGGATACGCCTCGGGCGTGCCGTAGTAGTCGGACTGGCCCCCGCCGTAGGCGCCGGGCTGCTGCTGCCCGTACGGGTCCCCGGGGTCCCCGGGGTACGACACCTGCTGGTGGCCGCCGGTGGCCCAGCCGCCGTTGTCGTACGGCTGCTGGTGGTACCCCTGGTCCTGCGGGTGACCGTGGTCCCCCTGCCCGGGGTACTGCTGATGCCCGTGGGTCTGGGCCGCGTACTGCTGCTGGTCGTACGGGTAGTGCTGCTGCGCCTGCCCGTATCCGGCCTGCTCACCGGTGCCCCAGTCGCCGTACTGAGCGTGCTGCGGCTGCTCTGGATAGTGCTGCGGCTGGCCGCCGTAGGGGGACTGCTGGCCCGGGTGGGCCTGCTGTCCGCCCCATCCGCCGTCCCCGTACAACGGGTCCTCCGGATGCCACGGTTCGGAGCCTTGGCCCCGGCCATACTCAGTCATCGATCCCCTAGAGCCGCGAGGCGGCGGTCGCTCGGCTTCCGGCCGGGCTTCCGTCCGCCTCTCTCTGGTGCGTCAGCTGTTCGAACACCGGCGCATCGCGCGGAACGTTACCGTATCGCGATCAGATGACCACTTCGACGCCTTCGCCGGGTGCTTTACCTGACACCCGTTCGGATTCAAGCGCCTGCTGGAGGATGACCACCGCAGCTGCCTGGTCGATCACGGAGCGGCCTTTCTTGGACTTCACACCGGAAGCGCGCAGTCCCTGACTGGCCGTCACCGTGGTCATACGTTCGTCAATGAGTCTGACCGGAACCGGGGCGATCATGCGGGCCAGTTCCTGGACGAAGGCGCGGACCTTGACCGCGGCCGGGCCCTCGCCCCCCTTGAGGGAGCGTGGGAGACCGACGACGACCTCAAGCGGCTCGTACTCCTCGACGAGTTGCTTCAACCGTCGCTGAGCTGCGGGGATGTCACGCCCCGGGACCGTCTCCACCGGGGTGGCGAGGATCCCGTCGGGGTCGCACGAGGCGACCCCGATACGGGCGTCCCCGACGTCGATCGCGAGTCGACGTCCTCTGCGCATCTTCCTGACCCGTCTCTTACTTGGCCGTCTCGGCGACCAGGCGCTCCACGGCGTCCACGGCGTCACCGACCGCGGCCGGGTTCTGGCCGCCGCCCTGGGCGACGTCCGGCTTGCCGCCACCGCCGCCACCGAGGGTCTTGGCGGCCGTACGGACCAGGTCGCCGGCCTTGAGGCCGCGCTCGCGGGCGGCCTCGTTGGTGGCGATGACCGTGAGCGGCTTGCCGTTCGCCACCGTGAAGAGGGCCACCACGGCGGCCCGTCCGCCCTGGATGCGTCCGCGCACGTCAAGCACGAGCTTGCGCAGGTCGTCGGCGGTCGTGCCGTCCGGGACCTGACCGGTCACCACAGCAATGCCGCGGACGTCCCTGGCGGACTCGGCGAGACCGGCGGCGGCCTGGAGCACCTTCTCGGCGCGGAACTTCTCGATCTCCTTCTCGGCGTCCTTCAGCTTGCCGAGCATGGCGGAGACCTTCTCCGGGAGCTCCTCGGGACGGCCCTTGATCAGCTCCTGGAGCTGGGCGACGACCGTGTGCTCACGGGCGAGGAAGTTGTAGGCGTCGACACCGACCAGGGCCTCGATGCGGCGAACTCCCGAACCGATGGACGATTCACCGAGCAGCTTCACGAGACCCAGCTGGGCGGTGTTGTGCACATGCGTGCCACCGCACAGCTCCTTGGAGAAGTCGCCGATGGTCACGACGCGCACGCGCTCGCCGTACTTCTCGCCGAACTCGGCGATGGCACCGGCCTTCTTGGCCTCGTCGATGCCCATGACCTCGGCCTGCACGTCGAGGTCGCGGGAGAGGACCTCGTTGATGCGCTGCTCGACGTCGGTCATCACGGCCGTGGGAACGGCGGACGGCGAGCCGAAGTCGAAGCGGAAGCGGCCGGGCTGGTTCTCGGAACCGGCCTGGGCGGCCGTCGGGCCGAGGGCGTCGCGCAGCGCCTGGTGGGTGAGGTGCGTGGCCGAGTGGGCGCGGGCGATGGCCGTGCGGCGACGGGAGTCGATCGAGGCGTGGGCCGTGGCACCGACGGTGACCTCGCCGACCTGGACGACGCCCTTGTGGACGTACACGCCCGGGACCGGCTTCTGGCAGTCGCGGATCTCGATGACGGCACCGGTGTCGACCTTGATCCGGCCGGTGTCGCCGATCTGGCCGCCGCCCTCGGCGTAGAACGGGGTGCGGTCGAGGACGATCTCGACCTCGTCGCCCTCGATGGCGGCCGGGGAGGAGGCACCGTCGACGAGGATGCCGACGATCCTCGACTCGCCCTCGGTGGCGGTGTAGCCGATGAAGTCGGTGGCACCGGCCTGGTCGGCGATCTCGCGGTAGGCGCCGGTGCCGGCGTGGCCGGTCTTCTTGGCCTGGGCGTCGGCCTTGGCGCGCTCCCGCTGCTCCTTCATCAGACGGCGGAAGCCGTCCTCGTCCACGGAGAGGCCCTGCTCGGCGGCCATCTCCAAGGTGAGGTCGATCGGGAAGCCCCAGGTGTCGTGGAGCAGGAAGGCCTTGTCGCCGGCGAGGACGGTGCCGCCGGAGGCCTTGGTGTCGGTGACGGCCGTGTCGAGGATGTTGGTGCCGGCCTTCAGCGTCTTGAGGAAGGCGTTCTCCTCGGCGAGGGCGACCTTCTCGATGCGCTCGCGGTCCGTGACGAGCTCGGGGTACTGCTGGCCCATCATGCCGATCACGGTGTCGATCAGGTCCTTGACGACCGGACCGGTGGCACCGAGCAGGCGCATGTTGCGGATGGCGCGGCGCATGATGCGGCGCAGCACATAGCCGCGGCCCTCGTTGCCCGGGGTGACGCCGTCGCCGATGAGCATCACGGAGGTGCGCATGTGGTCGGTGACCACGCGCAGGGACACGTCCGAGTCGTGGGCGTCGCCGTAGCGGACGCCGGTCAGCTCGGTGGCCTTCTCGATGACGGCCATCGAGGTGTCGATCTCGTACATGTTCTGCACGCCCTGCAGAATCATGGCGAGGCGCTCGAGGCCGAGGCCGGTGTCGATGTTCTTGCTCGGCAGCTCGCCGAGGATCTCGAAGTTGTCCTTGCCGATGCCCTCGCCACGCTCGTACTGCATGAAGACGAGGTTCCAGATCTCCACGTACCGCTCGTCGTTGACGGCGGGTCCGCCCTCGACGCCGAACTCGGGGCCGCGGTCGTAGTTGATCTCGGAGCAGGGACCGCACGGGCCGGGCACGCCCATGGACCAGTAGTTGTCCTTCATGCCGAGGCGCTGGATGCGCTCCTTCGGCACGCCGACGACGTCGTGCCAGATGCGCTCGGCCTCGTCGTCGTCCTTGTAGACGGTGATCCACAGGCGCTCGGGGTCGAGGCCGTAACCGCCCTTGTCCTGGGAGCCGGTGAGCAGCTCCCAGGCGTGCTTGATGGCGCCTTCCTTGAAGTAGTCGCCGAAGGAGAAGTTGCCGCACATCTGGAAGAACGTGCCGTGCCGGGTGGTCTTGCCGACCTCTTCGATGTCCGGCGTGCGGACGCACTTCTGCACGCTGGTGGCGCGGTCGAAGGGCGGCTTGACCTCACCCAGGAAGTAGGGCTTGAAGGGCACCATGCCGGCCGGGACGAGGAGCAGAGTCGGGTCGTCCGCGATGAGCGACGCCGAAGGGACGACGGTGTGACCGCGCTCCTCGAAGAAGCTCAACCAGCGGCGGCGAATCTCAGCCGACTCCATCAGTGGTCCTCATTCCGGTTGTACGAGTACGTCGTCCTGTCGACGGACTTCGGGTTGTTGCGGTTCTCGATGGCGGTGTACCGCCGGGGTGCGGGGAGTTCGGGGTCGCTGTTGATGCCGAGGACATCACCCAGCTCTTCCTCCCGCTGGGCCATGTTGTCCCGGACGTCGAGCGCGAAGTCGACCGCACGGTCCTTGAGCCGGTGGCCTGCCTCGATCGCCCTGGTGCCCGCGGTTCTGGCGAGGCTCTCGGGCGTCAGCTGCTTCAGCTTGCGGTTGACCTTGGTGGTGGCCCACACGCCGGCGGCGACGCCCGTGGTGAACCAGAAGGTACGGCGGAACATCGCTTGCTCTCAGTCCCTCTTCCCTCGGGCGCCGCGTCGAGAGACCGTGCGGCCCACGATCACGGTACGCCTGGACGCCTTGGCGGGCACGTCCTCCTTGCGGCCGCCGAGGGCCCGGCGCACGCCGTAGCCGAAGGCGGCGACCTTGACCAGGGGGCCGCCGAAGGTGGAGGCGACGGTGGTCGACAGCGCGGAGGCGTTCGACGTCACCTCCTGGACGTCGGAGGCGATCGAGTCGACCCGGTCGATCTGGGTCTGCGCGGAGCGCACCGCCGAGGAGGCGTCGGCCAGCAGCGGGACGGCCTGGTCGGTCACGTCCGCCACGAGCTTGGTGGTCGCCTTGAGCGTCTGGGCCAGCCTCGCCAGCGCGACGGCGAGGAAGGAGACCAGGATCGCCCAGAAGACGGCCACCAGGATTCCGGCCACCTCTCCACCGGACACTGTCTGCACCCGCTCCCTGAAACGTGCCTGAACATCTGCCTGAATACGAGAAAGTCGTGCCACGAGCCTATCGCGCCGGGGGTGCGGCTCCGTACCGGATTGCCGCCCGGCGACGGCGGATTCGCGACAGCCCGCCGCCTCGCCCGCCCGGAAGGGACGGAGAGACGGCGGGCTGTCGTACCGCGTGCCTGCCGAGAATCAGCGGGCGTAGTACTCGACGACGAGCTGCTCGTCGCAGATCACCGGGATCTCCTTGCGGTTCGGCTCGCGGTCCAGGCGGAACGCCAGGGCCTTGAGGTTCACCTGGAGGTAGCGCGGGGTCTCGCCGTCGGGGGCGAAGCCACCCTCACGGGCGATCGTGAAGAGCGTCTTCTCCTTGGAGCGGTCGCGGACCTGCACGACGTCGTCCGGACGGACACGGAAGGAGGGCTTGTCGACCTTCTTGCCGTTGACCGCGATGTGGCCGTGGACGACCATCTGGCGGGCCTGGTAGATCGTGCGGGCGATGCCCGAACGCAGGACCAGCGCGTCGAGACGGCGCTCGAGCTCGATGATCAGGGCCTCACCGGTCTTGCCCTGGACCTTGGAGGCACGGTCGTAGGCGCGGACGAGCTGGCGCTCGGACACGTCGTACTGCGCGCGCAGACGCTGCTTCTCGAGCAGACGGACCTTGTAGTCCGAGTTCTGCTTGCGGCCGCGGCCGTGCTCACCCGGGGGGTAGGGGCGGGCCTCGAAGTACTTGACGGCCTTCGGGGTCAGCGCGATGCCGAGGGCACGCGACTTCTTGACCTTGGGGCGGGACTGGTTCGCCACTGTCTTTTTCTCTTTCCTGGTTTCCGGCTTGTCAGGGTTATGGGAGGTCGCATCCGCAGCCGGGGAAACCCTCCGGGTCCGCTGGCGGACCTGTCGGGCAGCCGCTCCCTGGTCTGGGCACATACGTGCAGCACGCGAGTGGCCCACCGGCCGGTCCCGTCGTGCGACGGGTGGTGGTGGGCTGCCCGCGACACCGTTCGACGGTGCGCGACGCTCCTGGAGCCGGTCCGGGGATCGGCTCCGGCCGACTGTCCCGTTCTGACTGCACGGGACGCGGCACTCCGGCTGAGTTTACAGGGTGCTCAGGACCGCTTTCGACCGAGGTTCTTCCGGGTCCATTCGACCGCGTCCGCGTAGCGGGCCTCCGCGCCGTGCCGGGTCGGTGTGTAGTACTCGCGGTCCTTGAGCGCGTCCGGGGCGTACTGCTGGGCGGCGATGCCCTCGGTCAGGTCGTGGGGGTAGACGTAGCCCTGGCCGTGGCCGATCTTGGTCGCGCCCTTGTAGTGGCTGTCGCGCAGGTGCGCGGGCACGGACCCGGCGAGCCCCTTGCGTACGTCCTCCAGGGCGGCGCCGATCGCGGTGGTCGCGGCGTTGGACTTGGGCGCCAGGGCGAGGGCGATCGTGGCGTGGCTGAGGGTGAGGGCGGCCTCGGGGAAGCCGATCATGGCGACGGCCTGGGCTGCGGCGACCGCGATCTGCAGGGCGTTCGGATCGGCCAGGCCGATGTCCTCGCTGGCGGAGATCATCAGGCGGCGGGCGATGAAACGGGGGTCCTCGCCGGCCTCGATCATCCGGGCCAGGTAGTGCAGGGCGGCGTCGACGTCGGAGCCGCGGATGGACTTGATCAGGGCGCTGGCCACGTCGTAGTGCTGGTCGCCGTCGCGGTCGTACTTCACGGCGGCCCGGTCGACCGTCTCCTCCAGGGTGGTCAGGCCGATCTCCGTCTCGCCCTTGTCGAGGGCTGCTCCGGCGGCCGCCTCCAGGGCGGTGAGGGCGCGGCGGGCGTCGCCGCCGGCGATGCGCAGGAGGTGGTTCTCGGTCTCCTCGGGGAGGGCGACGGCGTCCCTGAGGCCGCGCTCGTCGGTGAGGGCGCGGCGGAGAAGGCCCTTGATGTCGTCGTCCGTGAGCGGTTCGAGGGTGAGCAGCAAGGAGCGGGAGAGCAGGGGCGAGATCACCGAGAAGTACGGGTTCTCCGTCGTCGCCGCGATCAGCGTCACCCAGCGGTTCTCCACCGCCGGGAGCAGGGAGTCCTGCTGGGCCTTGCTGAAGCGGTGGATCTCGTCGAGGAAGAGGACGGTCTCCTTGCCGTAGCCGCCGGAGGCGCGGCGGGCGCCGTCGATGACCGCGCGGACCTCCTTGACGCCCGCGGTGATCGCCGACAGTTCGACGAAGCGGGCGTCGGTGGCCTTGGAGACGACATACGCCAGGGTGGTCTTGCCGGTGCCGGGCGGGCCCCAGAGGATCACGGAGGAGGCGCCGGCGGGGCCGGAGGCCTCGCCGACCAGTCTGCGCAGGGGCGAGCCCGGCTTCAGCAGATGCTGCTGGCCCACGACCTCGTCGAGGGTGCGCGGGCGCATCCGCACGGCCAGGGGGCTGCTGGACGGCTCCTTCTCCTGGCGTTCTTCTGCTGCGGCGGTGAACAGGTCGGGCTCCACGTCAGAAACCCTAAATCACGGCACTGACAATCCCGCGGGGCCCCGGAGCGGCCGGGGTCAGCTGGTCCAGAAGTCCCACCAGCGGGTCAGGATCAGCATGCCGATGATCCCGATGTGCAGCACGGGCAGGACCCAGGTGAACTCGCCGAAGAAGCTCTTGAGCCAAGTCGGGGCCGGGAGGAAGCCCTTGCGGATGTTGAACGACGTCACGTACCAGAACATGAGGATCGTCGCGACCCAGGCGAGGGAGCACCACAGGCACAGTGCGTTGATCCGGTACAGGGACTGGAACATCAGCCAGGCGCAGAAGACGACGCCGAACAGGCAGCCGGCGTTGAAGGTGAGCCAGTACCAGCGCGGGTAGCGGGCGCGGGCGAGGAGGCTGATGCCGACGGCGATGACGATGCCGTAGCAGACGAGGCCGAGCATGGGGTTCGGGAAGCCGAAGACGGCGGCCTGCTTGCTCTCCATGACGCTGCCGCAGGAGACGACGGGGTTGAGGCTGCAGCCGGGCGTGAACGTCTTGCCCTCGACCTTGGCCTCGAGGAGCTTGAACTTGTCGATCGTGATGACCCAGGCGGCGAGCAGTCCGGCCGCGCCGGTGATCACCAGCAGCAGGGCGAGGGCCCGGCTGCCGCCCTCGGTGCGGGGCGCGATCTCGGCGCGCTCCGACTCGGGCTCCATGGAGACGTCCTTGACTGTCGTCTTGCTCATCACGCCGATTCCGTCGCTTGAGACCTGACCAACTTCGGGCATGGCCATTGTGCCGCACACGGAGGTCTGTCCACCGTTCAGTGGACATAAGGATGTCCGCACGGTCGGCCCTGAGCATTCGGTTCCGGCCGACGATCGTCGCATGACAGCACACGGGTACGACCTCGCCGTGGACGTGCGGGGGCTGCGCAAGCGCTACGGGGACGTGACCGCCGTCGACGGTGTCGATCTAGGCATCCGGCGCGGCGAGGTGTTCGGCCTGCTGGGACCCAACGGCGCGGGCAAGAGCACCACGGTGGAGATCCTCCAGGGCAACCGGGCCCGGGACGCGGGCGAGGTGTCCGTGCTCGGGTCGGACCCGGCGACCGCCACGCGCGCGTGGCGCTCACGCGTCGGAATCGTCTGGCAGGACGAATCCGCGCCCGCCGAGTTGACGGTCCGGGAGACCGTACGGCACTTCGCCCGCTACTACCCCCGGCCGCGCGACCCCGAGGAGGTCATCGGCCTGGTCGGTCTGGAGACGAAGGCGGACAGCCGGATCAAGGCGCTGTCGGGCGGTCAGCGCCGGCGCCTGGACGTGGCGCTCGGCGTGATCGGCGACCCGGACCTGCTCCTCCTGGACGAGCCGACGACCGGGTTCGACCCGGCGGCCAGGCGGCAGTTCTGGTCGCTGATCCGCGCTCTGGCCGACGACGGCACGACGATCCTGCTGACCACCCACTACCTGGAGGAGGCGGAGGCGCTCGCGCACCGGCTGGCCATCGTCGCCAAGGGCCGGATCGTCGCCGAGGGCGAGCCCGGTGCGCTGCGGGAGCGGTACGGCACCG
The DNA here is from genome assembly GCF_055589465.1 of Streptomyces sp. NPDC041940. Taxonomy (NCBI): domain Bacteria; kingdom Bacillati; phylum Actinomycetota; class Actinomycetes; order Kitasatosporales; family Streptomycetaceae; genus Streptomyces; species Streptomyces sp. NPDC041940. The sequence continues at coordinate 13,604 of NZ_JBVJBP010000025.1, read as the reverse complement.
AGGCCGTCGTCGAGTGGACCGAGCCGGACGGCAGTGCGCGCAGCGCGCGCACCGAGACGCCGACCCGCACGATCGCCGGGCTCCTGCACCGCTTCGACGGCGAGATCCCGGGGCTGACGGTGAGCCGCCCCACGCTGGAGGACGTCTACCTCCGGCTCACCGGACAGGAGGAGAGGGCATGACCACGACCGTCGTGCGGGAGCGCGGTGAGGTCGGTGCGGAGCGGCTGCCCGGTGCGTGGGGGCTCGGGCTGCGGCGGGGCGCGCTGGAGATCAAACAGTTCTTCCGGCAGCGCGACCAGGTGGTATTCACCTTCGCCTTCCCGGTCGTCTTCCTGTTCCTGTTCGCGTCGATCTTCAAGGACGACGTGGAGGGCGCGGGGATCACCGCCTCGCAGCTGTACGTCCCGGCGATGATGGCCGCCGGCATCATGTCGACGAGTTTCCAGGCGCTCGGCATCTCGATCGCCGTCGAGCGGCAGGAGAAGGTGCTGCGCCGGCTGCGCGGCACCCCGATGCCACCTACGGCGTACTTCCTCGGCAAGATCTGGCTGGTTCTCTTCACGGGTCTGCTGGAGACCGTGATTTTGCTCCTGATCGGCACCGCCTTCTACGACGTGGCCCTGCCCTCGGACGCGGTCCGCTGGTTCGATCTGGTGTGGATCTTCGTGCTGGGGATCACGGCGTGCGCCCTGCTCGGCATCGCGATCAGTTCGGTGCCGAAGTCCGCGAACAGTGCCAGTTCGGTGGTCGTCCTGCCGTTCCTGGTACTGCAGTTCATCTCCGGGGTGTACATCGCCATCGGCACCATTCCGGACTGGATGCTGACCGTCGGTGCGCTGTTCCCGCTGAAGTGGATGTGCCAGGGGCTGCGCGGGGTGTTCCTGCCGGAGTCGGCGCAGGTGCTGGAGCAGGCGGGGAGTTGGGAACACGGACGCGTGGCTCTGGTGCTCGCCGCATGGTGCGTCGGAGGATTGGCGCTGTGCCTGCTGACGTTCCGCTGGAAGGACCGGCGCGAGGGATGAGCGATGCGGCGGATGCCGGCAGCGCCTACACCTGGGAGCGCTCGTTCCGGCTCTGGGACACGTACTTCGCGCTCATCTGGGTCGTCACCGTGGCCTATGTGCTGGCCGCGGAGCATCCCGGCTGGCCGGTCCGTGCGATCGCCGCGGCGCTGCTCGTCCCGCTGGTCCCGCTGTACGTGGGGGTCGGGCGCCGGCTGATCCAGGGCGACCCGCCCGACCAGCGACAGGCGATCGGCTGTCTGGCGGCGGCGCTGGCGTTGTTCCTGCCGTCGGCGGTGCTCGCCGGCGAGACGCGGCTGCTGGCCTTCGCGCTGATCCCGCAGTGCTTCATGACCCTGCGGTCGCGGTCGGCGCTGGTGGCCGTGGCCGTGATCAACCTCGTGCCCGTGGCGGGTTGGGCGCTGCTGTGGCGTCCCGACACCCGGGACGTGGTCTTCAACGTGCTGTTCTGCGTGGTCACGCTGGTGTTCTCGGTGGCGCTCGGCAGCTGGACGATCCGGATCATCGAGCAGAGCCAGGAGCGGGCCGAGTTGATCGCGGAGCTGGACGCGAGCCGGCACGAGATCGGCCGGCTGTCCGAGGCCCATGGGGCGCTGGCCGAGCGGGAGCGGCTGACCCGGGAGATCCACGACACCCTCGCGCAGGGGTTCACGAGTGTGGTGATGCTGGTCCAGGCGGTCGAGGCGGAGCTGGATCACGACGTCCCCGCGGCGCGGCGTCATCTGCGGCTGATGGACGAGACGGCCCGGCAGAACCTCGCCGAGGCCCGCGCCCTGGTCGCCGGGGGCGCTCCCGCGGACCTGGACGGCGCGTCCCTGCCGGACGCGTTGCGCAGGCTCGCCGCGCGCCATGACGGGACGCTGGAGGTGACCGGGCCGGTCCGGACGCTGCCCGCCGGGCCCGAGGTGGTCGCCTTGCGCGCCTGCCAGGAGGCGCTGGCCAACGCCCGTAAGCACGCGGGGAGTCCGGTGCGGGTCGGGGTGTCGCTGGCGTACGGGGACGACTCGCTCATGGTGTCCGTGCGGGACGACGGCCGCGGCTTCGACCCGGCGGTGGTCCGCGGCGGATACGGTCTCGCGGGGCTGCGGGCCCGGGCCGTCGAGGTGGGCGGAACCGCTGAGGTGCGCAGTGCCCCGGGTGACGGCACGGCCGTGACCGTCCGGCTGCCGGTCGTGAGGAGGGAGCTGCCGTGATCCGGATCATCCTGGCCGACGACCATCCCGTCGTACGGGAGGGGCTGCGGGCGATGCTCAGTGCCGAGCCCGACCTGGAGGTCGTCGCCGACGCGTCCAGTGGTCCGCAGGCGGAGGCGCTGGCGGCGGAGTTGCGGCCGGACATCGTGCTGATGGATCTGCGGATGCCCGGGGGCGGGGGTGTGGACTCCATCGTGCGGATGACGGGGGCCGGGCTGCCGTGCCGGGTGGTCGTGCTGACGACGTACGAGACGGACCGGGACATCCTGCGGGCGGTGGAGGCCGGAGCCGCGGGCTATCTGCTGAAGGACCTGCCGCGTGCCGAACTCGCGGAGGCCGTACGGGCGGCGGCGCGTGGTGAGACGGTCCTGGCGCCGTCCGTCGCGGCCCGGCTGGTGGACCAGCTGCGGACCAGGCCGGAGCGCCCGCGGCTGTCGGAGCGCGAGGTGGCGGTGCTGCGGCTGGTCGCGGAGGGCTGCACCAACGCGGAGATCGGTCGCCGGTTGTTCATCGGCGAGTCGACGGTGAAGACGTATCTGCTGCGGATCTTCGGCAAGCTGGGGGTGGACGACCGGACCGCCGCGGTGACGAGCGCGATGCGGTTCGGGCTGCTGGAGCAGTGAGGAAGGCGCCGGGGTCTCCGGCGCCTTCGCGCTCACGTCAGCCCAGCCGGGCTTCCAGTTCCGCCACGATCTCGTTCACGCCCACCGCCGTCTGCTCGCCCGACTCCATGTCCTTGAGCTGGACGACGCCCTCGGCGAGGTCCCTCTCCCCCGCCACGACCGTGTAGCGGGCGCCGCTGCGGTTGGCGTTCTTCATGGCACCCTTGAGGCCCTTGGAGCCGTAGGAGAAGTCGGCCGCGATGCCGTTCTTGCGCAGTTCCGTGACCTTGGCGAACAGGACCCGGCGGGCCTCCTCGCCGAGCGGGACGGCGAACACGCTGGTGGTGGCGGGGAGTTCGAGCTCGACGCCCTCCGCCTCCAGGGCGAGGACCGTGCGGTCGACGCCGAGGGCCCAGCCGACGGACGGCAGGGCCGGGCCGCCGATCATCTCGGAGAGACCGTCGTATCGGCCGCCGCCGCCCACCGCGGACTGGGAGCCCAGACCGTCGTGGACGAACTCGAAGGTGGTGCGGGTGTAGTAGTCCAGGCCGCGGACCAGCTTCACGTCGTCCTCGAAGGCGACGCCCGCCGCCGTGATCAGCTCGCGGACCTCCTCGTGGTACGCCTTGCACGCGTCACAGAGGTAGTCGCGCAGCAGCGGGGCGTCCCCCAGCTGCTTCTGGACCGACTCACGCTTGTCGTCCAGGACGCGCAGCGGGTTGATCTCCGCCCGGCGCAGGGTGTCCTCGTCCAGGTCCAGGCCGCGCAGGAAGTCCTGCAGCGCCGTGCGGTACACCGGGCGGCACTCCTGGTCGCCCAGGCTGTTGAGCAGGATCCGGAAGTCGCTCAGGCCCAGCGAGCGGTACGCCTGGTCGGCCAGGATGATCAGCTCGGCGTCCAGCGCCGGGTCCTCCGCGCCGATCGCCTCGGCACCGACCTGCGAGAAGTGGCGGTAACGGCCCTTCTGGGGACGCTCGTAGCGGTAGTACGAGCCGGAGTACCAGAGCTTGACCGGGAGGTTGCCCGCCTTGTGCAGGTTGGCCTCCAGCGCGGCACGCAGGACGGACGCCGTGCCTTCGGGGCGCAGGGCCAGCCTGTCGCCACCCTTGGTCTCGAAGGCGTACATCTCCTTCGTCACGATGTCCGTCGACTCGCCGACACCGCGTGCGAAGAGCTCGACGTTCTCGAAGCCCGGCGTCTCGATGTAGCCGTAGCCGGAGTCCCGCAGCGGCGCGGCGATCGCCTCACGGACCGCCAGGTACTTCGCGGAGTCCGGCGGGATCAGGTCGTACGTGCCCTTGGGGGCCTTGAAGGTGCTCACGGAAGGTCTCGTCACATTCCTCGTCGGGGAGCGGGCTGAGCTCCCTGGCCGGCTGCCACCTGCCGCAGATACGGATTGGTGGCGCGCTCCTGGCCGATGGTCGTCTGGGGGCCGTGGCCGGACAGCACCACGGTCGAGTCGTCGAGCGGCAGGCACACGCGGCCCAGCGAGTCGAGCATCTCGGCCATGTCGCCGCCGGGCAGGTCGGTGCGTCCGATGGAGCCGGCGAACAGCAGGTCGCCCGAGAACAGGATCGGCGGGATGTCCGCCGCCTCGGGCAAACCGAAGGTCACCGACCCCTTGGTATGGCCGGGCGCGTGCGCGACGGACAGCTCCAGGCCCGCCAGCTCCAGCTTCGCCCCGTCGGCCAGCTCCTTGACGTCGTCCGGCTCCCCCACGGTCAGTTCACCCAGGAGCGGCATCCCGATGGAACGGCCGATCCCCTTCTCGGGGTCGTTCATCATGTACCGGTCGTCGGGGTGGATCCAGGCGGGCACGTCGTGCGCGCCGCACACCGGGACGACCGAGGCGACATGGTCGATGTGGCCGTGGGTGAGGACGACGGCGACGGGCTTGAGCCGATGCTTTCTGATCGCTTCCTCGACGCCGTCGGCGGCCTGATGGCCGGGGTCGATGATCACGCACTCCTCACCGGCGGCGGGGGCGACGAGATAGCAGTTCGTCCCCCAGGCCCCGGCGGGGAACCCGGCAATGAGCACGATCGTCCTTCGTTGTGTCGATACGGGAGGCTGCGGCTGGTGACAGAGCCTACCGGCGCTGCCGATTCCTCAGCGAACCCATATACGGTACGGGGCACACGCAGGCGCTCGGCACACAGGACGCTCGCGTACCGGTCGACGTTCGAGACCCATGAGGAGAGAACCCGGTGGTCAGCCAGGAACAGCGGCGGCGTCAGCTCGCCCGGGAGAAGTTCTTGCGGCAGCAGCAGCGACGCACGGACGCTCGACGCAAGGCCCGTATCCGCAACTCCGTGATCGCCTCGGCTCTCGGCGTGATCGTGGTGCTCTCCGTGACGGTCTTCCTGACCAAGCCGTTCGAGGACGACGGCAGGCCGAAGAATGCGAACGCGGACGTCACGCCGAGCGCCACGCCCAGCAAGGCCCCGGACCCGTGCGAGAAGCCCGCCGCGGGCAAGGTCGAGTCGCAGACCTGGAAGAAGGAACCTGCGATGTCGATCGACGAGTCGGCGAAGTACACGATGAAGCTGGACACGACGTGCGGCGAGATAGACGTCGCGCTGAAGGCGTCGGCGGCGCCGCACACCGTCAACTCGTTCAACTACCTTCTCGGCAAGGGGTACTTGGACCACAGCAAGTGCCACCGGCTCACCAACCAGGGCATCTACGTCCTGCAGTGCGGTGACCCGCAGGGCACCGGCATGGGCGGACCCGGCTACACGATCCCGGACGAGAACCTCAAGGACAAGAGCCTCAAGGGCGGGGTGTACCCGGCGGGCACGGTCGCGATGGCGAACCAGTACAACGCCCAGACGAAGCAGGGGCGGGACAGCGGCGGCAGCCAGTTCTTCCTCGTCTACCAGGACAGTCAGCTGCCGCCCGACTACACACCGTTCGGTACGGTGTCCGAGGCGGGCATGAAGGTTCTGACGAAGATCGCCAAGGCCGGAGCGGAGGCTCCCGACCCTCAGACGGGCAACACGGCGCCCAACGCGACGGTCGTGATCAACAAGGCCACGATCACCGAATCCTGACCCCCAACTGCGAAATTTCGGTCGCGCGGGATGCGGACACGCCCCCCGCCGGTCGCCTATGTTGGCCGTGACGAAACTGTGGACGATGCCCGGGGGTGCTGAGGCCCCTCGCAGGCATCATGTGGAGGAGGCGCTGTGAGCAGCGACCCGTGGGGCCGCGTCGACGAGACGGGGACCGTGTACGTGCGTACGGCCGACGGCGAGCAGGTTGTCGGCTCTTGGCAGGCAGGCACTCCCGAAGAGGCGCTGGCCTATTTCGAGCGCAAGTACGAGGGCCTGGTTGTCGAGATCGGCCTCCTCGAGAAGCGAGTGAAGACCACCGACCTGTCGGCCAAGGACGCCCAGGTCGCCATCGACCACATCCGGGAGCAGGTCGACGCCCACCACGTGGTGGGCGACCTGGATGCCCTGCGGGTCCGGCTGGACAAGCTCGTGGAACAGGTGGAGGCGCGCCGCGAGGAGCGCAAGGCGCAGCGGGCGCGGCAGTCCGACGAGGCGCGCAAGTCCAAGGAGGCGCTGGTCGCCGAGGCGGAGGAGCTGTCCCGGTCCGACCAGTGGCGGGCGGCCGGTGAGCGGCTGCGGGCCCTGGTGGACACCTGGAAGGGCCTGCCCCGCCTGGACCGCAAGTCCGACGACGACCTGTGGCACCGGTTCTCGCACGCGCGGTCGGCGTTCTCCAAGCGGCGCAAGCAGCACTTCGCGCAGCTGGACGCCCAGCGCGAGGAGGCGCGGCGGACCAAGGAGCGGCTGGTCTCCGAGGCCGAGGCACTGTCGAACTCGACGGACTGGGGCGTGACGGCCGCGCGCTACCGCGAGCTGATGGCCGAGTGGAAGGCCGCGGGCCGTGCCCAGCGTGAGCACGAGGACGATCTGTGGAACCGCTTCCGCGGTGCCCAGGACGTCTTCTTCGCGGCCCGCAGCTCGGTCTTCGCCGAGCGGGACGCCGAGCAGTCGGAGAACCTGAAGCTCAAGGAGGAGCTGGCCGAGGAGGCCGAGAAGCTCCTGCCGGTCACGGACCTGAAGGCGGCCCGGGCCGCGTTCCGTTCCGTCAACGAGCGCTGGGAGGCCATCGGCCATGTGCCGCGCGACGCGCGGCCCAAGGTCGAGGGCCGGATGCACGCCGTCGAGCGGGCCCTCCAGGAGTCCGAGGAGGCCGAGTGGCGCCGGACGAACCCGGAGGCACGCGCGCGTGCCGAGGGTCTGACCGGCCAGCTCCAGGCCGCCGTGGACAAGCTGCGGGGCCAGATCGAGCAGGCCCGTACGCAGGGCAACAACGCCAGGGCCGACAAGCTCGAGCGTGAGCTCGAGGGTCGCCAGGCGCTGCTGGACCAGGCGCAGAAGGGCCTGCAGGAGTTCGGAGGCTGATCAACACCTCAAAAGGGGGCTCCCGTACCTGTGCGGTACGGGAGCCCCCTTTCGCGTGGTCCCTACGACCTGCTGCGTGCCGACGTCACCCGGTACACGTCATAGACGCCCTCCACGCCCCGGACCGCCTTCAGCACATGGCCGAGATGCTTCGGGTCGCCCATCTCGAAGGTGAAGCGGGAGGTGGCGACGCGGTCGCGGGAGGTCTGGACGGCCGCGGAGAGGATGTTGACGTGCTGGTCGGACAGCACCCGGGTGACGTCCGACAGCAGCCGGGAGCGGTCCAGCGCCTCGACCTGGATGGCGACCAGGAAGACCGAGGACTGGGTGGGCGCCCACTCGACCTCGAGGATGCGCTCGGGCTCGCGGGACAGTGACTCCACGTTCACGCAGTCGTTGCGGTGAACCGATACACCGCTACCGCGGGTGACGAAGCCGATGATGGGGTCGCCCGGTACGGGCGTGCAGCAGCGGGCCAGCTTGACCCACACGTCGTCGACGCCCTTCACGACGACGCCCGGGTCGGCGCTGGAGCGGCGTTTGCGGCTGCGTCCGGGGGCCGGCGGGACCGACTCGTCGATCTCCTCGGTGGCGGCCTCCTCGCCGCCGAGGGCCTGGACGAGCTTCTGCACGATGTTCTGCGCGGAGACATGGCCCTCGCCGATCGCCGCGTACAGCGCGGAGATGTCCGCGTAGCGCATCTCGTGCGCGAGGGTCACCAGGGAGTCGCCGGTCAGGATGCGCTGGATCGGCAGGTTCTGCTTGCGCATCGCGCGGACGATGGCGTCCTTGCCCTGCTCGATCGCCTCGTCGCGGCGCTCCTTGGAGAACCAGGCCCGGATCTTGTTGCGGGCGCGCGGCGACTTGACGAAGCCGAGCCAGTCGCGGGAGGGACCGGCGCCGGCCGCCTTGGAGGTGAAGACCTCGACCAGGTCGCCGTTGTCGAGGGTGGATTCGAGCGGGACCAGGCGGCCGTTGACGCGGGCGCCGATCGTGCGGTGCCCGACCTCGGTGTGGACCGCGTACGCGAAGTCCACCGGGGTGGCACTCGCCGGGAGCGCTATGACGTCGCCCTTGGGGGTGAAGACGAAGACCTCGTTGCGGGAGAGGTCGAAGCGCAGGGACTCCAGGAACTCGCCGGGGTCCTCGGTCTCCTTCTGCCAGTCCAGCAGCTGGCGCAGCCAGGCCATGTCGTTGAGGTGGTCGTCCTTGCTCTTGCCGGACGACTTGGGGGCGTCGGTGCGCACCTTCGAGGTGCCGGCGACGGCCTCCTGCTTGTACTTCCAGTGCGCGGCGATGCCGTACTCGGCGCGGCGGTGCATGTCGAAGGTGCGGATCTGCAGCTCGACGGGCTTGCCGCCGGGGCCGATCACCGTCGTGTGCAGCGACTGGTACATGTTGAACTTGGGCATCGCGATGTAGTCCTTGAACCGGCCGGGGACCGGGTTCCATCGCGCGTGCACGGTGCCGAGGGCCGCGTAGCAGTCGCGGACGGTGTCCACGAGGACGCGGATGCCCACCAGGTCGTAGATCTCCGCGAAGTCACGGCCGCGGACGATCATCTTCTGGTAGACGCTGTAGTAGTGCTTGGGCCGGCCGGTCACGGTCGCCTTGATGCGGGCCGCCCGAAGGTCCTGCTGGACCTCGTCGGTGACTATGGCGAGGTATTCGTCGCGCTTGGGGGCGCGCTCGGCGACCAGGCGGACGATCTCGTCGTACATCTTGGGGTAGAGGATCGCGAAGGCGAGGTCCTCCAGCTCCCACTTGATGGTGTTCATGCCCAGCCGGTGGGCGAGCGGCGCGTAGATCTCCAGGGTCTCGCGCGCCTTCTTCTCCTGCTTCTCGCGCTTGAGGTAGCGCATGGTGCGCATGTTGTGCAGGCGGTCGGCGAGCTTGATGACCAGGACGCGGGGGTCCTTGGCCATGGCGACGACCATCTTGCGCACGGTCTCGGCCTGGGCCGCCTCGCCGAACTTGACCTTGTCCAGCTTGGTGACGCCGTCGACGAGCAGGGTGACGACGTCGCCGAAGTCACGGCGCAGGTCGTCCAGGCCGTACTCGGTGTCCTCGACCGTGTCGTGCAGCAGACCGGCCATCAGCGTGGCCGGGTCCATGCCCAGCTCGGCGAGGATGGTGGTCACGGCGAGGGGGTGCGTGATGTACGGGTCGCCGCTCTTGCGCTTCTGGCCGCGGTGCCAGCGCTCGGCGACCTGGTAGGCCTTCTCGATCTGGCGGAGCGTCGCGGTCTCGATCTTCGGGTCGTTGCCGCGCACTATGCGCAGCAGGGGCTCCAGCACGGGGTTGTACGGGTTGGCGCGCTGGACGCCGAGCCGGGCGAGGCGGGCACGGACGCGGTTGGAAGACCCGGTGCGGGCGGGCTGGCCGCCTGCCTGGCGCACCGCGGGAGGGGCCGGCTTGGGGCGCGACTGCTCGGCGGGCTTGTCGACGGGCGCCGACTGGGCGTGCTCGACCGGCCCGCGTGTGTCGTTCTTCGCGTGCGGCGCGTTGGGCGCGGGCTTGGCCGCTGCCGAGGCGGACTCGGGCTTGGCGGCGGTCAGGTGCTGGGCCTCGTCTGACAAGAGGGCTCCTCGTGCGCGTTCCGGGTCCCCCGGTCAGGCTCCGGAGACCCCATGGTAGCCATCCTGTGCCCCAGGATCGCCTTCAGGCCAATGTGAGGACCGTCTACCCCGGGAACGCGAGAGGCGGGCACCGGATTCCTCCGGGCCCGCCTCCGCGGTGTCGTGCCGGTGTCCACCGGGCTGCCGTGGGCTTTCTAGACCGTGAGCAGCGCCTGCAGCGGAGCGCCGTTCAGAGCCGGCTCCAGGCGGGCGCGGCCGCCGAGGAAGCCGAGCTCCATGAGCACGGCCAGACCGGCGACCTCGGCGCCGGCCCGGCGGATGAGCTGGACCGAGGCCTCGGCGGTGCCGCCGGTGGCGAGGACGTCGTCGACGATCAGGACGCGGTCGTCGGCGACCAGGTCCTCGGCGTGCACCTCGATCTCCGCCGAGCCGTACTCCAGGTCGTAGGCCTGGCCGAGGGTGGCTCCGGGGAGCTTGCCCGCCTTGCGTACGGGGATGAAGCCGAGGCCGGCGCGGACGGCGACCGGGGCGCCGAGGATGAAGCCGCGGGCCTCGAGGCCGACGATCTTGGTGGCGCCGGCACTCTCGGCGATCTCCGCGAGCGCGTCGGTGAGCGCGGTGAACGCCGCCGGGTCCGCCAGGAGCGGGGTGATGTCCTTGAACATCACGCCCGGCTCCGGGTAGTCGGCCACGTCCCTGATGCGGCTGAGCAGCAGTTCCTTGATGTCGGTCATCGGCGCTTCCCCGAGGGGCGGCCCCGGCCGCGAGTGCGGGACGCGGGCTGGTTGCGCGGCCCGACGACCGCGGGTGCGGCGTCGTCGGGCTCGTCGGCGTAGGCCTCGTCCCCGGTCTCCGTCTCAGGGGTCTCGCCCTTGGCCCGCTTGGCCAGGACGCGCTTCTTCAGGGCCTTCATCTGCGGCTCGCGCTCCTTGAGGTCGGCGACGAGCGGCGTGGCGATGAAGATCGAGGAGTACGCACCGGCGGCGAGACCGACGAACAGCGACAGCGAGATGTCGTTCAGCATGCCGGCGCCGAGGACACCGCCGCCGATGAACAGCAGGCCCGCGACCGGCAGCAGCGCGACCACCGTGGTGTTGATCGAGCGGACCAGGGTGCTGTTGATCGAGCGGTTGGCGACGTCGCTGTAGGTCCAGCGGGTCTGCTTGGTGATGTCCTTGGTCTGTTCCTTGAGGCTGTCGAAGACCACGACCGTGTCGTAGAGCGAGTAGCCGAGGATCGTGAGCAGACCGATCACCGTGCCGGGCGTGACCTCGAAGCCGACCAGGGCGTAGATGCCGACCGTGATGGTGATGTCGTGGATCAGTGCGACGAAGGCGGCGATGGCCATGCGCCACTCGAAGGCGATCGCCAGATAGATCACCACGAGGATCAGGAAGATGCCGAGGCCCTGCCAGGCCTTGTTGGCGATCTGCTCACCCCAGCTGGGGCCGACCAGTTCGGCGTTGATCTGCTCCGTGTCGATCTTGAAATCGTCGGCGAGCGTGTTCTTGATCTTGTTTGCCGCGTCGGTGTCGATGCCCGCGACCTGGATACGCATGCTGCCGTCGCCGAGCTTCTGGACGATCGCGTCGTGGCCGGAGGCCTCCTCCGCGTACGACTCGGCCTGGGACACCGAGGCGCTTGTGCCCTTGGGGGTGGTGAAGACGGCGCCGCCCTGGAACTCGATGCCCATGTTCAGGCCGCGCACCGCCAGGCCGGCGATGGCCAGGATGGTGATCAGGATCGAGACGCTGTACCAGATCTTGCGGTTCTTGACGAAGTCGTAGCCGACCTCGCCGCGGTGGAGTCGGGCGCCGAGGTTGCCGAGTTTCGACATCTCAGGCCTCCTTCGGGTCGGCAGGGGCGGCGGGGCGGCGGGTACGGCGCAGCGGCGGCTGGGCGCCCAGGCTCTTCGGGTCGAGACCGGACCACTTGTGGCCGTTCGCGAAGAACGGGCGGCGGGCCATCAGGGTCAGCAGCGGCTTGGTGAAGAGGAACACGACGACCACGTCGAGCAGGGTCGTCAGACCGAGCGTGAACGCGAAGCCCTGGACCTTGCCGACGGTGACGGCGAAGAGCACCGCGGCGGCGAGGAACGACACGAAGTCGGAGACGAGGATGGTGCGCCGGGCGCGCGGCCAGGCCCGCTCGACGGCGGGGCGCAGGCTGCGGCCCTCCCGGATCTCGTCGCGGACACGTTCGAAGTACACGATGAACGAGTCCGCTGTGATGCCGATCGCGACGATGGCACCGCACACCGCCGGCAGGTTCAGCGCGAAGCCGATGGCCGGGCCCAGCAGGGCCATGAGCGTGTAGGTGAGAGCGGCGGAGACCAGCAGCGAGAGGATCGCGATGAACGACAGGCCGCGGTAGTAGGCCAGCAGATAGATGACGACCAGCGCGAGACCGATCGCGCCGGCGATCAGCCCGGCCTGCAACTGGTCACCGCCCAGCGCGGCGGTCACGGTCGTCATGCTGTCCACCTTGAAGGTCAGTGGCAGCGCACCGTAGCTCAGCATGTTGGACAGGTCCTGCGCGGACTGCTGGGTGAAGTTGCCGGAGATCTCCGCGTTGCCGCCGGTCAGAGCCTGCCTGACGGACGGGTCGGAGACCACGTCGCCGTCCAGGACGATCGCGAACTGGTTCTGCGGCTGCTGGTTCTGCGCCAGCTTGCCGGTGATGTCGCCGAACTTCTTGGCGCCCGCGTCGGTGAAGTCCATCTGGACCGTCCAGCCGGCGCCGGTCTGCGTGTTCAGGGTCGCCTGGGCCTTGTCGACGTCGGTGCCGTCGACCGCGGCGGGGCCGAGGATGTACTTCTGCCACTGGCCCCCCGAGTTCTGGCCGCAGGCCAGGGCCATCTCGGAGGCCTTGACGCCTTCACCGACCGTGGCGCGGGTCTTCTCGTTGGTGCAGTCGAGTGCCGCGTACTGCGCCTGGAGCTTGCTCTGGTCGTCGCCGGAGGTTCCGCCGGTGGCGGACGGGGAGGGGCTGGCCTTCCCCTTGTCCGAGGCGCCGGCGGACGGCGTCGCGTCGGCCTTCAGCGCGTCGGTGACCGCACGGCCCTGCGTCGTCGGGCTCGCCGACGGGGAGGCGGAGTTCTTGTCGGTGGCCTCGGGCTTGTCGGTGGCCTTGCCGGACGGCTTGTCCGACGGACTTCCGGAGGGGTTCGGCGAAGGGCTGGCCTTGCCGGCTCCGCCGGAGACCTCGGTCGTGAGGACCGGGCGGAAGTACAGCTTGGCGGTGGTGCCGACCTGCTTGCGGGCCTGTTCCGAGTTGGTGCCCTTGGGAATGTTGACGATGATGTTTTCCCGGCCCTGCGTCTGGACCTCGGACTCGGAGACGCCCAGACCATTGACACGGCGCTCCATGATGGAGACCGCCGTGTTCATGTTGGTCTGATTGATCGCCGACTCGTTGCCGGCCTCGGGGACCGCGCGGAGCGTGATGCTCGTACCGCCGGCCAGGTCGATGCCGAGACGCGGCTTCGTGTGCCCCGAGGCGAACATCCCACCGGTGAGCGCCACGATGGCGATCAGGATCAGGGCCAGCGAGCGCCCCGGCTTGCTCTGGGCGCTCGCGCTCCGGCCCTTCTTGGGTGTGGCCACCTTCTCGTACTCCCTCTCGGGCCGCCTCGCTCCGGATCGGCGGGAAGGCGGCCATGACTAATGTCGGGACTCCGTGCGAGCTGGGCGTGGGGGGGGGGGGGGGGGGGGGGGGGGGGGGGGGGGGGGGGGGGGGGGGGGGGGGGGGGGGGGGGGGGGGGGGGGGGGGGGGGGGGGGGGGGGGGG
>NZ_JBVJBP010000024.1:0-163375 GCF_055589465.1 Streptomyces sp. NPDC041940 | reverse complement strand
CCCCCCCCCCCCCCCCCCCCCCCCCCCCCCCCCCCCCCCCCCCCCCCCCCCCCCCCCCCCCCCCCCCCCCCCCCCCCCCCCCCCCCCCCCCCCCTGCCGCGTTGGCCCTGCTGGCGCTGACCGGCGGAACGGCTCTGACGGGGGCCTCGGCCGCCGGTGCCGCCGCACCCGCCGGGAAGGCGTGCGCGCCGAAGGAGGGGTTCTCCGGATGCCGTCTGTTCGATCCGGCCGGCGTCCGCGAGGAGTTCCAGGTCCCGGCCGGTGTCACGGCGCTGGACGTGCGGGCATGGGGCCAGGGCGGCGAGGGCACCCCCTTCGCCAACGGCGGCGCGGGGGGCTACACCGCGGGCACGCTCCGCGTCACGCCCGGGGAGCGGCTCTCGCTCGCGGTCGGCGTGCAGCGCTTCGGTGACGCGCTCGGCGGCGCGGGCGGCAAGTACTCCGCGGTCGGCGGCAACAGCAGCGGCGTGCGCACCGCCGACGGGAAGCCGCTGCTCATCGCGGCCGGTGGCGGCGGCGGTGGGTACGGCGACGTCAAGGCAGGCCAGGGTGGTCCCGGCGGCGGTGAGCGCGGCCAGGACGACACCGAGTCGGAGCGCGGCGGCAAGGGCGCGGCCGGTGCCAAGGGCGGCGCGGGCGGCGGTAACGGCTCCCCGGGCGCCGACGCGTCCGCGGGCGGCAAGGGCGGTGCGGGCGGCCCCGGTGCGGGCGGCGAAGGCGGTGGCGGCGGTGCCGGGTACGCGGGCGGCGGCGGTGGCGGCGGTCTGGACGAGGGCCAGGGCGCGAGCGGCAGCGGCGCCGGCGGCAGCGGCTACGTCGACGCGGCCCGCGTGAGCGACGCCCGTCTGCTCAGCGGCACCCGCACGGTGGCCCCCGCGAAGAGCGACCCCTTCTGGCAGGACTCCGACGAGCCGGTGCGCGGTGGCATCGCCGAGGGCGGCGTCAACACCGACGGCTCCGGCCACGGGCGGATCGTGTTCCAGTGGAGGACGTCCGCGGTCGCGGAACTGACCCAGGTCTCCGGAGCCGGCCAGACCGTCCAGCCGGGCGCGGGCGCCGACCCGATGGCCGTGGTGGCCCGGGACAAGGACGGCAAGCCGGTCGAGAACGCCTCCGTGACCTTCACGATCGAGGACCCGGACAAGCTGGGAGCCTTCTTCTCCGTCGGGAACGGCGCCGACACCACGAAGCTGAGCGTGCCGACCGACGCGCAGGGGCGCGCCGGGACCGCGCCGCTCCAGGTGGGCGGCAAGGAAGGCGTGTTCACGGTCCGTGCCGCGGTCGACGGTGTGTCGACGGTCTTCACGGTGAAGGTGAGGAAGTCCGCCTACGTCGTGTCCGTCGCGGGCGGCGACGACCAGCGGGCCGAACAGGGCGAGGCCTTCGCGGACCCCCTCCAGGCCCGCGTGGTCAAGTCGGGTGCCTCCGCACCGGCCGGTACGGAGGTGGAGTTCCGGGTCGAGGACGACAGCGACGACGCGCCCCGCTTCGAGGACGGCGAGCAGGTCGTCCGGGTCAGGACCGACGCGGCGGGCAAGGCGACGGCCCCGGCCCTGACCGCCGGCGAGGGCACGGGCACGTACACCGTGGCCGCGTCCGCCGGTGACGCCATGGCCCAGTTCGCGGTCGAGGTCGTCGCCGGTGACGACGGATCCGCCTCGCCCTCGCCGAGCCCCACCACCGACCCGAGCCCCTCGGCCGACCCGAGCCCCTCGCCCAGCGCGAGTGAGACCGGGACGACCGGAGGCAGCGGTACGACCACGGGCGGCACGTCGACGAACCTCGACGGCGGCAGCCTCGCCTCCACCGGCGCGGGCGGCATCGGCATCCTCCTTGCGGCGGCCGCGGGCCTGGCCACGGTCGGCTTCGCGGCGTTCCGCCTCGCCCCGCGTCTGAGGCTCCGCTCGCGCGACTGAGCCGGTCGCCGTTTCGGCCGTGAGAGAAGTGGCAGATGAGGGAAGGGCGTGTTTTGCGGAACCTTTGCCTGCGGGTCGGGCGTTGGTTCGGTGAGCGCGCGGGAGCGGGTTCGCGAGATGACTCCGACTAATACCGAGGTGACTCAATGGCAGTGTGGGACAAGCTCAAGGACCAGGCCAAGGCCTTCCAGCAGGGCCAGAGCGGGCACGGCACGTCCGGCGGCCACGGCACGTCCGGGGGCCACGGCGCGACCGGCGGGCACGGCTCGGGTTCGCGGTCCGGCGGTGGCAGCAAGGCCCAGCTGGTCGGCCTGTTCAAGACGCAGCTCGGGTCGCTGAAGAACGAGCTGAAGAGCGGTGCCTACCGGGACGCGAGCATGGCCATGTGTGCCCTGGTCGCGGCGGCCGACGGGCAGGTGGATCCGTCCGAGCGGCAGCAGGTCGAGTCGATGATCCTGAGCAACGACGTGCTGCAGAACTTCCCGCCGGAGCAGCTGCGCCAGCGCTTCAACAAGCATGTCGACCAGCTGACGATGAACTTCCAGCACGGCAAGACCGAGGCGATGCAGGAGATCGCCAAGGCCGCCAAGAAGCCCACCGAGGCCAGGGCCGTGATCCAGACCGGCATGGTCATCGCCGGCGCCGACGGCCACTTCTCCCAGGCCGAGGCGACGGTCCTGCGCGAGGCCTGCGCGGCCCTGGGGGTGTCTCCCGCCGAGTTCCAGCTCTGACCTGCCTGGTGGGTGAGCCGGCTCACCGGTACGGCGGCCCCGCCGGGCCGCCGTACCGATGAGGAACCGTCAGCACATCCGGTACGGATCGCTGCGCGGCCGACCGAGGTCTTGGACAGGCCGCCCACGCCGCTGCTGTTCTCGGCGCATGGACTCTTTTTCCGATTACTCCGGATTCGGCCGGAACCGCAGACCGCGCCGGAACGCCGTGCGGGCCGTCACCGCGGGAGCGGTGCTGCTGGCCGTCGCCGCGGGCGGAGCGTACGCGGCCGGTCTCGGGCCCTTCGCGCGGGACACCGGTCCCGACCCCGCCGCCGTGCGACAGGCCCGCGCGTTCCTCTCCGACTGGGCGGCCGGCCGGCTGCCGAGCGCGGCCGGCCGTACGACCAGCCCCGAGACGGCACAACGCGTGCTGGACAGCTTCACCGCCGGACTCGAGATCACGAAGCCCGCGCTCGAGGCCGAGGCCCCGACCGAGGCGGAGGACGGCACGGTCACCGTCCCCTTCACCGCCCGGATGCCCGTCCCCGGCCTGGGCACCTGGACCTACGAGTCGAAGCTGCCGCTGCGCCGGCAGGGCGGCGGCACCTGGAAGGTGGACTGGGCGCTGTCCGTCGTCCACCCGCGCCTGAGCGGCACCGAGAAGTTCCGCCTCGAACGGGAGGAGACCAAGCCCCCCGAGGTCATCGACCGGCAGGGCACGGCCCTGTCCGGCGACGAACTCCCCTCCCTCGCGCCCCTCATGGCCCGGCTCGGCACGACCGGCACGGAGACCGGCGCGCGCGGGGCGATCCACCTGGTCGACCGGGCCACCGGGGACGTCGCGCGCACGGAGGCCAGATTCGGCGCGCGGACGGTCCGGGACAAGGGCCCCGTCCGCACGACCCTGCACGCCGGCTGGCAGTCCGCCGCCGAGCAGGCCCTCGCCACCCAGGCCGAGGGCAAGAACGCCGCGCTCGTCGCCCTGCGCATCGACGACGGCGAGATCCTGGCCGTGGCGAACTCCCCGGCCTCCGGCTTCAACCGCGCCCTCTCCGGCACCTACGCGCCCGGCTCCACCTGGAAGATCGTCACCAGCAGCGCCCTGCTGCTCAAGGACGCCGTCAAGCCGGACGACGTGGTGGACTGCCCCAAGTACCTCATGGCGGGGAAGCGGTTCCAGAACGTGGAGCTCTCCGAACACCCGGGCGCCACCTTCCACAAGGACTTCACCGAGTCGTGCAACACCGCCTTCATCAGCCTGCGCGACCGGCTCTACGACGGGGAACTCGGGGACGTGGCCCGTAAGTACTTCGGCGTGGGCCAGGAATGGCACGTCGGGGCTCCCACGTACGACGGCTCGGTGCCGGCGCCGAAGGACGAGACGGAGAAGGCCGCCTCGATGATCGGGCAGGGCCGGGTGCAGGCCAACCCGCTGCTCATGGCGTCCGTGACCGCGACGGCCGTGTCCGGCACCTTCCACCAGCCCTCGCTCACCGACGGCAACGAGGACCGGACCACCACGACCCGGCTCCCGCGGGACGTCGTCACCCAGCTGCGCGCGATGCTGCGGGCCACGGTCACCGACGGCACCGCGAGCGTCCTCTCCGATCTGCCCGGCGAGATCGGCGCCAAGACCGGCACCGCCGAGGTCTCCGACGCGCAGGACAACAACGGCTGGCTCGTCGCCCACCGCGGCAACGTCGCCGTGGCCTGCGTCGTCGAGGAGGGCGGCACCGGCGGCGGCTCCGCCGGGCCGATCGTCCACAGTCTGCTGGCCGCCGCGTCCGGCGACCCCGGGTGACCGGGGTGCCCGGCATGTCCGTCGACGGGCCCGGCGGACCGTCGCCGCCCTGAACCGGCGACGAGGGCCATGACGAGGGCTATAACGGGGGTCATGATCTATCACGTCGTACCGCTCACCGTCTGGAACACCGCCCCCGGCCCGACGTACGCGCCCGACTCCCTTACCGAGGAGGGCTTCGTGCACTGCTCACCGGACGAGCCGACGACGCTGGCCGTCGTCAACGCCTTCTACCGGGGCGCGCCCAGGCCCCTGCTGGTGCTCGCCCTCGACGAGGCGCGGCTCACCGCGCGGGTCGCGTTCGAGGCGGCGGCCCCCGCCCCGCCGCCCGGGGTGGCCGGGGACGTCCTGTTCCCGCACGTGTTCGGCCCGCTCGACCGGGACGCCGTCGACCACGTCCTCGAAGTCCGGTGGGACGAGGAGGGCCGGGCGGCGGGGCTGAGCCGGCGGGGCTGAGCCGGCGGGGCTGAGTGCGACCGGATGACCGGGTGGACCGGTACGACAAGATGGCCGGGTGATCGAAAAGGATTCCCCCCTCCCCGTCCCGGCCTCCGCCCTGCGCCCGGTCCAGGGCGCGGCCCGCCTCGCCGTCGTCGCTCTCGCCCTCGCCGGAGTCGCCTGGGCGGCCCGGGCGGTCTGGCACATCCGGCTCGCCCTGGCCGGCCGGCCGGCGTCCGGCCCGCCCGACCAGGGCGACGGCGTACACCGTCCCCTGAACGCCCTGGAGAACTCCTACCACCTGGTCGACTCCTCGGGCGGCGCCGTCACGGCGGTGTGCGCGCTCGTGTTCCTGCTCTGGCTGGACCGCGTACGGGACAACGCCCGGACTCTCTCGGGCGCGGAGCCGCGCTACCCCTACCTCTGGCTCTTCCTGGGCTGGATCGTGCCCGTCGTCAACCTGTGGATACCCCGGGGCATGGTCGCGGACGTCCACCGGTCGGTCTTCCCCGACCGGCCGTTGCCCGCCGTCGTGAACTGGTGGTGGGGCCTGTGGCTGGCCGGCCTGGCCGGTGGAGTCGGCCTGATCTACGCCGACTCCACCGACGAGGTCATCGCCCGCGCCTACAGCGGAGTCTGGCCCCTGCTCGCCGCCGACCTGGTGATCGTGGCCGCGGCCGGCACCGCCGCCCTCATGGTCCGCACGCTCAGCGCCGCGCAGCAGCAGCGCATCGACGAGGTCGCGCGCTACTGACCGTTCCGCCCGGCCGACGGCAGGTCCCGCGCCGGGGTCGGTGTGGCCGCCGGGGTGCGGTTCACGGACGTCGGGCCGGTGGTGCGGGGGCTGTCCGTGCGCGGGCCGGTCGTGCCGGGGGCCGGGGTGCCGGTCGCGGAGGAAGGCGCGGAGGAAGGCGCGGAGGACGACGAGGAGGACGACGCCGAAGACGAGGCGGAGGGAGAAGGGGCAGGGGAAAGGGAGGGAGAAGAAGGCGGGGTCGGCTGGGGCGTGGTCGCGGGGGGCGGGGCCATCGGGATCGTCGGGGTGGCAGGGCGGTCCGGGGCGGCGAAACGCAGGGGGAGCGCGACGAGGGCGGCCACGGCACAGCACACGCCGGCCCCGGCCGCGGTGCGCACCAGGCGCCGGCGGCTCGCCCTGCGGCGGACGGCGTCGTACTGGCCGGGCGGCGCGCTCAGGTAGTCGGGGGAGGAGGGGCGCAGGATCACGGCGAGCGGGTCGTCGGCGCCGAACCCGGCCTCGCCCGGCTCACCCGGGTCGTCGTCAAGACGTGTGGTCAAGGCTTCTCCTCAGGTGGACGCGGAGCAGTTCCCGGGCCGCGTGCAGGTCGGCCTTGACGGTTCCTTCCTTGCGCCCGGTCAGTGCGGACACCTCCCGGATCGGCATGTCAGCGTAGTAGTGGAGGAGGATCGGCACGCGCAGTCGCTCCGGGAGCGACTGGACGAGCAGCCGCACCGAGGGGTCGGCCTGCTCGGGGTGGGGCCGTACGGCGGCCTCCGTGGTGACGCGGTGCATGGCCCGGCGCTCGCGCTCCAGTTTGCGCCAGTGGTCCCGGACGAGATTGGCCGCGGTGACGTAGAGGAAGCCGCGGGGCTCCTCCACGGACGTCCAGCGGGCCCAGAGCCGGGTGAACGCCTCCGAGGCGATCTCGTGGGCCGTCCCGTCGTCGTCGACGAGCCGGCGGCACCAGCCGGCGAGGCGCGGGTAGAGGGCGGCGAACAGCTCGGACGCGGCCTTCTCGCGGGACCGTTTCAACGCTCTCCAGGGGTGGGGGACTCGGTGCCGCTCAGCGCGGCGAAGACGATCACGTTGTCTGCGTATTCGCCGTACTCGCCGTACTCGCCGTATTCGCCGCCGGTACGCGCTCCGCCGCACGTGATCAGCCGCAACTCCGGGCGGTCCACGTTCCCGTAGACGTCGTCCGCCGGGAAGTCGGTTTTCGGGGTGGTCCGTACGGCCGTGACGGCGAACTCCGCCGCCGTGCCGTTCTCCAGGCGCGCCACGATCCGGTCGCCCCGGCGCAGCCGGTCGAGACGGCGGAAGACGCCGTCGCCGTACTTCCCGACCGTGACATGACCGAGGATCACCGACGGCCCGGTCCGGCCGGGGGCCGGCGAGTGCCGGTACCAGCCGGCCCGGTCGTCCGCCGTGACCGGCGGCACCTCCACGGTGCCGTCCGGTGCCAGGCCCAGCCGGATGACCGGCGTGTCGACGCCGATGGCCGGGACGAGCAGCCGGACCGGAGCGGAACGGGCCAGGGGACGCGCCCCCTTGGCCGGAACCGGCCGGGGCGTCGGCTGCCGTCCGGTGGTGGTCCCGTGGCCCCCGCACGCCGTCAGCAGGGCCGTCGGCAGCGACGCCAGCGCCGCGGTCGTGAACGCGCGCCTGGAGAACGCGGTCATGCCCCGGTCGCCCGGCGGCGGCGAACGACGAAGACCGCGCCGCCGCCCAGCGCGAACGCCGCGGCGGCGCCCGCGCCGATCGCCGTGCCGTCGCTCCCGGAGGACGAGGACGCCGGTGTCACACCGGTGTCGGGCGCGCCGCTCGGCCGCACGGAGACCTGGTCCTCGGCCGGTGCCCGGGTCGGCTCGGGCTTCGGGGCGGTGCTGTCCGTCGAGCCCGGTGCCCGGGTCGGTTCGGCACTGGCCTCCGGCTGGGTGGTGCTCGGCGGGGTGGCCGAGGGGACCGGGCTCGGGGTCTTGCCCCCGTCGGCGAACGCGGGCCCGGTGCCCAGCAGTACGGCGGTGCCCGCGAGGGCCAGGGCGGTCAGGACGGTTCGGCGCATGGAATCGCTCTCCTTCGTCGGTCCCGCCCGATGGTCGGCCGGCGGGGTGGGTGACGGGTCGTGCGGAGAGACGAGGCAGCCGTGGGGCGGGTTGTAAAGAGATGGCAAAGTCCGCTGAGGGTGTGCGAGGGGGCGCGTGGTTGACCTCGTAGGTGCCGCGTAGTGGACTGGAACGACTGCGAAGGGATGGCCCGTTGACCTCCTCACCCGTCTTCCCCACCGTCCCCCGCACCGCCGGTGTCGTGATCATCGGCGGCGGTGTGATGGGCACGAGCATCGCCTTCCACCTGGCCGAGGCCGGGGTACGGAACATCGTCGTCGTGGAACGCGGTGAGCTGGGCCGCGGCAGCTCCGGCAAACCGATCGGCGGCGTACGGGCGCACTTCTCCGACCCGCTCAACATCGAACTGGGCGACCGGAGCCTGCGCGCCTTCCGGGACTTCCCGGAGCGCCCCGGCGCCGACATCCGCCTCGACACCGTCGGCTATCTCTTCCTGCTCACCACCGAGCGGCAGGCCGCCGACTTCGAGGCCGCCGTCCGGCTGCAGAACTCCCTCGGCGTCCCCAGCCGTATGACCGACCCGGCCGAAGCCCGCCGCCTCTGCCCCTACGTCAGCACCGACGGGCTGGTGGCCGCCGCCCACTCACCCGCCGACGGCCACGCCCGGCCCGCCCTGGTCGTCCAGGGCTACGCGCGTGCGGCCGCCCGGGCCGGAGTCGTCCTCGCGACCCACACCACCGTCACCGGCCTCGACACCCGCGGCGACCGGGTCACCGCCGTCCACACCGACCGCGGGCGGATCGACTGCGCCACGGTCGTCTGCGCCGCCGGCGCCTGGTCGGCACGGATCGGCGACCTGGCCGGAGTCCCCCTCCCCGTAAGGCCGGTCCGCCGCCAGCTGGCCTTCACCGCCCCGCTCACGCCACCCGCCCCCCGGATCCCCTTCACCATCGACTTCTCCTCCTCGGCGTACTTCCACAACAGCGACGACGGGCTCCTGTTCGGCCTGGCCGACCCCGCCGAGCCGGACGGCTTCGACACCACCTGGACCCCCGGGTGGCTGGAGCTCTTCCGCGAGGTCGTACGCCACCGCGCCCCCGACCTCGCCGGCATGGAGACGGCGGGCGGCTGGGCCGGGCTCTACGAGGTCACCCCCGACCACAACGCCCTCATCGGCCGCTCGGAAGAGATCGTCAACTTCCTCTACGCCACCGGCTTCTCCGGCCACGGCTTCCTCCAGGCCCCGGCGGTGGGGGAGATCGTGCGCGACCTGTACCTGGACCGGACGCCCTGTGTCGACGTGGGCCCGCTCAGCGCCGACCGCTTCAGGGCGGGGGCGGGGATCCGGCCGGAGTCGCACGTGGTGTGAGGCGCGGGAAATTCCGTCGCGCGGGCGAGCAAGGGCCGTTAGCATCCGTCGCGATGACGACTCACTCCGAGAACAGATCGGGGGTCCCGTCCGCGCAAGGTGAGTGCTGATGCTCACCGACCTCGCGAACGGGGACTCCCCGCTTTCCTCCGGCCCGTTTTCCTCAGGCCCGCTTTCCTTCTGGCCGCGCGTGCGCGAGTTCGCCGTGCCGCCCTCCATGATCGAGACCGCGACCGCCCGGCGGCAGGCCGGCGACTGGGCCGGTGCGTGCGCCGCCGCCGGTATCGACGTAGACCTCCAGCCGCGTGCCGTGGCCCGGGCCCACGGCCGGGAGTTCGCCGCCAGGCTCCGTGCCGACCTCCGTCACCTGGCGCCCGACCTGCTGCGCTGGCACCTGCCGAGGATCGCCCCCGACGGGCTGCTGCGGCCGGGGCTGACGATCGGGCTGGCCCGGTACGACACCACGGGCCCCGCACCGCCGCAGCTCGTGGTGCGGACCCCACCGGCCTGGGCCGCCGCCGGGCAGCGGCTCAGCCTCGCCCTGTGGGACGCGTCGGACACGGCCGACCGGCGCCATCCGCATCCCCGCCCCAGCAGACGGTTCCGTCTCGACCTGCACCGGCATCTGTGGGATGCGCGCCGGGTGGGGGAGCTGCGGGTGCGGGCGGGGGCGGATCTTCCCGCCACGGACGGTCGTCCGGCGCCCGGGCCGCTGCCGTACGGCCATCGCTGCGCCGTCGACCGGTGGGCGGCCGAGGCGGAGATCCTGCTGCGTGCCGAGGGCCGGCCGGCCGGCAGGGTCGGTGTCCGGCTCGGGGCGCGCGACCGGCTGGTCCTGGACGTGTCCGACGGCACCCCGGTGGTGACGTCGCACGCCCCCGACCCCGCACTGCCCGTCCTGCCCGACGCGGCGACCTGGGTGCTGCCCGACCTGGAACTGCTCCGGGCCGGGGCGATCGATCCCGGGCGGCTGCATCCGCTGGTCGCCTCCGCACTGGGGGCGGAGCGGGCCGGCACCTCCGGGGTGCCGGACGAGACGGGTGATCCACGGCAGGTGGAGTGCCGGGGCGCCCGGCACACCATCGGCCTGGTCGACGGCTCCCTGGCCGCGCTGGACCACGACCCGGACGAGATCCGGCGCGAGGAACTGCTGGCCGCCCTGGGCGGACCACCCCTGCCCTGTCTCCAGGCCATCGACCGCGCACACCGCCGCCCCGACTGCCTCACCGGCGTGCGCGAACGCCTCCGGCACGGCGACGTCACAGGGGCGCTGGCCGCCGTCGAGAGCCTGCTGGGCCCCGAGGCGGTGCTGCGCGACGGCCCGCTGCGGGACGCGCTGGAGACGGCCGCGCGGCGGCGGATCGGCTACGGGCTGTTCCGGACGGGCCTGGACGGGCCCTCGCCCGGCAGCCTGCGCCCCTGGGACCGCCGCCGCTCCCGCGACCACGGCCCGCGCCCCCGCCACATGTGACCTCGCCCCGCCCTTTCGCAGAACCTCCAGACCCAAAGGTGATCACCCATGCCCACACGCAGCACACCCCTGGCCGACACCACCGCCCGACTCGACGTCGCCGCCGACCTGCTGACCCTCCTGCGCGACACCACCACCGAACCCCGCCCCGACACCCAACTGGAAGCCCTCACCCTGGCCGTGGCCGCGGATCTGCCCGTGCTGCTGTGGGGGGAGCCGGGCATCGGCAAGACGGCCGCCCTGAACCAGCTCGCCGACGCCCTGGACCTGCCGCTGACCACGGTGATCGCGAGCGTGCACGAGCCGTCCGACTTCTCGGGGCTGCCGATCGTCGGCGACGACCCCGCCGAACAGGGCGTGCCCCTGGCCCCGCCGGACTGGGCCGTACGCCTGGTGCGGGCCGGCCGGGGACTGCTGTTCCTCGACGAACTGTCCACCGCGCCGCCCGCCGTCCAGGCCGCCCTGCTCCGGCTCGTGCTGGAGCGACGGATCGGCGCGCTGCGGCTGCCGCCCGGCGTGCGGATCGTGGCCGCCGCCAACCCGCGTTCCTCGGCCGCCGACGGCTGGGAACTGAGCCCGCCGCTCGCCAACCGCTTCGTCCACCTCCAGTGGGCGCACGACACCGACGTCGTCGTCCGGGGCCTCGGCGGAACCTGGCCCCGGGCGACCCTGCCCCGACTCGACCCGGGGAAGCTGCCGGAGGCCGTGGCTTTCGCCCGCCGTGCCGTGTGCGAGCTGCTCACCGCACGCCCCGGGCTCGTGCACCGGCTGCCCGGTGGAGAGACCCGCCGGGGCGGGGCCTGGCCGTCGCCCCGCAGCTGGGAGATGACGCTGCATCTCATCGCCTTCGCCACCGCGGCAGGCTCCTCCCGTGACGTGCTGTCCCTGCTGGTCCGCGGCACCGTCGGGGACGGGCCGGGTCTCGAACTGCTGGCGAGCCTGGACCGGATGGACCTCCCGGATCCCGAGACCCTGCTGGCCGACCCGGCCGGAGCGGTCCTGCCCGAGCGGGGCGATCTGCGCCAGGCCGCGCTGGACGCCGTCGTGGCCGCGGTGCGCAGCCGCCCGGAGCGGCCCCGCTGGGACGCGGCGTGGGCCCTGCTGGTCAAGGCGGTGGAGAGCGGGCCCCCGGACGTCGTGGTCGTCCCCGCGACCACGCTCGCCGCCCTGCGCCGGGAGGACTGGGACGTACCGGCGGCGATCGAGCGCCTGGCAGGGGTGGTGTCGCTGTCGCGGAGGGCGGACCGGGCCAAGGCGGCGTCGGAGGCGGGCCGATGACGACGGGCCTCTCCGGCGCGACCGGCACCCTCGACCGGGACAAGCTCTTCACGGCCCGCCTGCACGCCGCCCGCGTCCGCCCCTACCTCGCTACGGCCCTGTTCGCCCTGCATGTCGTGGAGTCGCGCCGGGTGCCGACGATGGGCGTCGACCGGCACTGGCGGTGCTACGTCTCGCCGGTGTTCGTGGACCGTACGCCCGTCGAGGAACTGGCCGGAGTATGGGTGCACGAGGTGGCGCACCTGCTGCGCGACCACCACGGCCGCAGCGACCGGGTCGCCGGGGAACGAGGGCTGAGCGGACCGGGGGAGCGGCTGCGGATGAACATCGCCGCGGACTTCGAGATCAACGACGACGTCTACGGCGACGGTCTGGCCCGCCCCGAGGGAGCCGTCGAGCCGGGTGATCTGGGCCTGGCGGAGGGCGAGTTGATGGAGGAGTACCTCCGCCAGTTCAGCATCGGCCCGCGCATGCAGGACCTGGCCTGGCTGGACTGCGGCAGCGGCGCCGACGGCCGGGGCCGGGAGTGGGAGTTCGGCCCGGACGGCGCGCACGGTCTGAGCGAGCAGGAGCGGGACGCGGTCCGCTTCCGGGTGGCGCGGGGCATCACCGGCCGCCCGGGCAGCGCCCCGCAGGGCTGGCGGCGCTGGGCGGACGAGGCCTTCCACCCGCCCCAGCCCTGGCGGCAGCTGCTGGGCGCGGCGGTGCGCTCGGCGGCGTCCGCCCCCGGCGCGGGCGAGGACTACACCTACGGCCGGCCCGCCCGGCGCTCGACCGCGCTCCCCGGCATCGTCCTGCCCAGCCTCCGCCGCCGCCCGCCCCGGGTCTCCGTCATCATCGACACCTCCGGCTCGGTCAGCGACGCCGAACTGGGCAGCGCGCTCCTGGAGGTCGCCGAGATCGCCCGGGCCGTGGGCGGACGCCGCGACCTCGTCACCGTCGTCCCCTGCGACGCCTCGGCCGGTCTCGCCCGCCGCCTCTGCCGCGCCGAGGGCATCCCCCTGACGGGCGGCGGCGGCACGGACCTCCGCGCCGGCTTCACCCGCGCCCTGCGCTCCCGCCCGGCCCCGGACGTCATCGTGGCCCTCACCGACGGCCAGACGCCCTGGCCGAGCACCCGGCCTCCGTGCCGCACGGTCGTGGGCCTCTTCCCACGCCGCTACGAGGCCCCGTCCTACGACGACCTGCACCACGGCGAGTCCGACCCGGAGTACGTCCCGGACGCGCCACCGGACTGGGCCCGGGTCGTGGACATCGGGTCATGACGGCTCAGGGCCGCCGCAACAGCCCCCGCTCCATCGCCACCACCACCGCCCTCGTACGGTCGTTGACGTCGAGCTTGGCGAACAGCCGCAGCAGATGGGTCTTCACGGTGGCCTCGGCGATGACGAGGCGGCGGCCGATCTCGGCGTTGGTCAGCCCGTCCGCGACCGCGTTCAGGACGTCCGCCTCGCGGGCCGTGAGCGGGATCTGGGCGGGCTGGCGCATCCGGGCGACGAGGCGTTCGGCGACCCGTGGCGCGAGTACGGTCTCGCCGCGCGCCGCCGCGTGGACGGCGTCGGCCAGCTGCTCACGGGTGGTGTCCTTGAGGAGGTAGCCGATGGCCCCGGCCTCCACCGCGCGCTCGATCTCCGCGTCCGTGTCGTACGTCGTCAGGATCAGCACCCGGGTGCGGGGGAAGCGCGCGACGATCTCGGTCGTGGTCGCCACCCCGTCCAGTACGGGCATCCGCAGGTCGACCAGGGCGACATCGGGCTCGTGGCGCTCGACGAGGGCGAGAGCCGCGCGGCCGTCGCCCGCCTCGCCGACGATCTCGATGCCGGTCTCGGAGGCGAGCAGGGCCAGCACTCCGGCCCGCATGACGGTGTGGTCGTCGACGACGATGACGCGCAGCGGTCCGTCGGTCATGCGCAGGCCCCACTCGCGTCAGCCGTCAGGGGTATCAGCGCCAGCACCCGCGTCCCGTCCCCCAGCGAACTCGTCACCGTCAGCCTCCCGCCCAGCTCCGCCAGCCGCTTGCGCATGCCGTCCAGTCCAAAACCCGACGACTCCGCCACCACGAACCCCGTCCCGTCATCGGTGATCTCGAGCTCCACACCGTCCGGCTGCCGGGCCAGCACCACGCCGACCGTGGAGGCACCGGCGTGCTTGCGTACGTTGGCCAGCGACTCCTGGGTGCAGCGCAGCAGCGCGATCCGGGTCTGCTGGTCGCACTCCAGGTCCGCCAGCTCGGCGTCCACGGTGAGGCCGGTGTCCTCGGCGAAACGGTCCAGGGTGCGGCGCAGGGTCTGGGCCACCGAACCCGCCGCCTGGCCGGCGCGCTGGGGCGAGCCGACCAGTTCCCGCGCCTCGGCGAGGTTCTCCCGGGCGGTGGACTCGATCGAGCGCAACTGCTGGGCGCTGCGGGCCGGTTCGGAGCCGAGCCCGGCCCGGGCCGCCTCGGCGAGCACGATGATCGAGGCGAAGCCCTGCGCGAGGGTGTCGTGGATCTCCCGCGCCAGCCGCTCCCGCTCGTCCGCCGCGCCCTGCCGCTGATGCGCCTCGGACAACCGGGCCTGGGTCTCCTCCAGTTCGGTGATGAGCCGGGCCCGCTCGGCACTCTGCCCGACCACCGAGTGCGCCCACAGCCCGATCAGCACCCCTACGCCGACGACGAGCACCGTGGAGACGAGCGTCTCGGTGAAGAACTCCACCGTCCAGCCGTCCTGCCGCAGCACGCTCGCGACCAGGGTCGCGGCCGTGGCCAGCCCCAGGAACACCACCGAGGCCCTCGGCGTCCGCCCGAACAGCCAGTAGTGCGGCAGCGTCACCATGAACAGCCCCGCGTAGTTGCCCCGCAGATACGCCAGCCCGCCCAGCGCGACCACCAGCACCGACAGATACACATGCGGCCGTACGACGGGGTTGGCCGGGAAGCGGTACAGGACCGCGTAGGACACCACCACCCCGCCCAGCAGGGCCAGTGCGACGTACTTGCTCCCGCCGGGCCGGTCGATGGCGGCCAGCCCGACGGCCATCACGGCGAACAGCAGCCAGCACACCGCGTTCCAGCGGCGCAGCGACGTGGTCCAGAAGGCGTCGGCGGTGGACTCGGTGAGAGCGGTCATGGCGGTCAACGTACGTCGGCCACCGCACGGGAGGCGGGGCTTTTCTCCGGGGCCGACGTGGCCGCGGGCCGAGAGGGCCACCAGCTCGCCTCGCCCAGCAGCAGCATCGCCGCAGGCAGGACCATCACCCGGACCACGAACGCGTCGATCAGCACCGCCGCCGCCAGGACGAAGCCGATCTGCTTCATCTCGATGATGTGCAGGAAGACGAAGCTGGCGAACACCGTCGTCATCACCACCGCGGCACTGGTCACCACGCTCGCCGAGGACCGGATCCCGTCCAGCACCGCCTGCCGTGTGGGCACGCCCGCGAGCGCCGCCTCCCTGATCCGGCTGACCACGAACACCTGGTAGTCCATCGACAGTCCGAAGAGGATCACGAAGAGGAACAGCGGCACCCGCGACCCGATCGACCCGGTGGAGTCGAAGTCCAGCAGACCCTCCGCCCACGTCCCCTGGAAGACCAGCACCAGCAGCCCGAGCGCCGCCGCCGCGGACAACAGGTTCAGGACGACGCCGAGCAGCCCGAGCACCACCGAGCGGAAGGCGTACACGGTCATCGCGAACGTCACCAGCAGCAACGCACCGAGGACCAGGGGCAGTTTGCCGTTCTGGTGGGCGGGATAGTCGGCGTAGCGGGCGACGTCCCCGCTCACGCCGTACTCGGCGCCGCCGATCCGGCCCACGGTCGCGGGCAGGAAGTCGTCCCGGAGCCGGTCGAGGGAGTCGTAGGCCTCGTCGGAGTTGCCGAGGTACGGCACCTTCAGTTCGAGGGTGCTGGTGCGGTCGTCGGCCGAGGTCCGGATCCGCGACGCCCCGGTGAACAGCCGGTCGTCCTCCGCGCGCCCGGCCACCTCCCTCAGCGCGGCGACGACCTCCGCCGACCGCGCGGCAGCGGCCCGCACGACCACCTGATGGGTCACCCGCTGCTCGGGGAACGCCTCGTTGAGCCGGTCGTACACCCGCATCGCCGGGATGTCGCGGGAGTGGGTGTCCCGGCTCATCTCGGTGATCTTCAGTCCGGCCAGCGGGACGACGAGGGCGAGCAGGGCGAGGACCGAGACGCACAGGGTGGCCAGGGGGTGCCGGGCGGCGGGCCGCAGTAGGGCACTCCACACCCGGCCGCCGCCCCGCTCACCCCGCACCCGGCGTACGGCCTTTCCGCGCTCGGCCCGCCGCCGCGCCCGGCGTTCCGCCCGCTGCCCGAGCTTGACGAGCAGCGCGGGCAGGGCCGTCAGCGAACTCGCCACCGCCACCACGACGACCACGATCGTGCCGGTCGCGAGGGACGAGAAGATCACGTCGGAGGCGAGATACAGCGTCGCCGTCGAGGCGACCACCGCCATCCCGGAGACCACCACCGCCCGGCCCGAGGTCGCGGCGGCCAGCTCCACCAGCGCCTCGGAGGACAGCCGCCCGCCGGAGCGGGCCCGTTCCTCCCGTTCGCGCTTGAGATAGAAGAGCGTGTAGTCGACGCCGACCGCGAGGCCGATCATCAGGATGACGTTCGTCCCGATCCCGGCGTCGGGCGACACATGCGAGACGACCATCGACAGTCCGACCGCCGCCGCGATCGACGACAGCGCCAGCAGCAACGGCACCCCGGCCATGGTCACCGACCCGAACACGACCAGCAGCGTGAGGAGCGTGACCGGCAGGGTGATCGCCTCGGACAGCGCCAGGTCGTCACTGCGCTGCTGATCGACCCCCTTGCTGACGGAGGGACTCCCGGTCTGTTCCAGCAGCAGCCCGGGGTGGCTCTTCCGCACCACCTCGGTCTGCGCCACGAGCGCGTCGACCTTGTCCTTGGCGTCCCGCTCCTCGCCCTTCAGCGCCACCTCGACCATCAGGATCCGGCGGTCACCGGACCACAACGGGTCGGCCACGCCCGCCACTTCCGGCAGTCGCCGCATCCGCTCGGTGAGATCCTCCGCGGCGGCCCGGGCGGCGCCCTGGTCGAGAGCACCGCCCGAACGGGAGGAGATCAGCACCTGCTCGGCGGCCCTGCGCTCCAGCCGGCCCTCGGCGGCGAGGGCCTCGGCCCGCCCGGCCTCACCGACCCGGTAGTCCGCCGTCTTCGCACTGTTCGTGCCGACGGCACTGCCGACGCCCAGACACACCACCACGAACACCAGCCACCCGGCGATCGCCCGCCAGGGGTGCCGCGCACTCCAGCGCGCCACGCGCACAGTCAATGAATTCATGCCCAAAAGACTTGCTGAACAGGGCAGTTGACAGACAGAGGCACTCGGTTGAACCTGCCGTCCACCGGTCGGTGGACCCGGCCCCTGGGGAAAACCCCACGCCCCTCGGCCGGCCGGGGGCGGGCCTCACAGGCCGAAGAGCTTCGCCCCGTTGTCGTGGCACACGGCCCGCAGCCAGTCCTCCCCGAGGCCCAGCCGCTCCAGCGCGTGGAGCTGGTGCGCGTACGGATAGGGAATGTTGGGGAAGTCGGAGCCGAGCAGAACGCGGTCGCCGAGCGCGGCCAGCCGGGGCAGGGCGCGGCGGGGGAACGGCATGAATCCCTCGCTGAAGTCGGTGAACGCCATCGTCGTGTCCAGCCGCACCTCCTTGTACCGCTCGGCGAGGTCGAGGAACTCCTCGTACTCGGGCATCCCCATGTGCGCGACGATCAGCCGCAGCCGGGGGTGCTGAGCCAGTACCCGGGCGATCGGCTCGGGCCCCGTGTGCTTGCCGGGCGCGGGCCCGGACCCGCAGTGGATCACCACGGGGATCCCGGCCTCGGCCAGCACACCCCACGCCGGCCGCAGCAGTTCGTCGGCCGGGTCGTACGCCCCCACCTGCACATGCGCCTTGAACACCCGCGCCCCCGCCGCCACGGCCTCCCCGACATACGCTTCCACCCCCGGCTCGGGGAAGAGGGTCGCGGTGTGCAGACAGTCGGGCGTACGCCGCGCGAAGTCCACCGCCCAGCCGTTCAGCCAGGAGGCCATGCCGGGCTTGTGCGGGTACAGCATCGAGGTGAAGGCCATCACGCCGAACCCTCTGAGGATCTCCGCCCGTTCCGCCTCCTCCTCCCGATAGGTGATCGGCCACTCCATCCCACCGGTGAGCGGCCCGAGCCCGTCGAAGTACTCCCAGACCTTCCGCAGCACCCGCTCGGGCATGAAGTGCGTGTGCACGTCGACGAGCCCGGGGAGCCCGAGGCGGCTCCAGAAGCGGCGGATCTCGTCGGCCTCGTCACGGTGATCGTCCATGGTGCTCACGATCGGGGCGGGCGGGGTGGTGGGGCCAGGGGCTCGTGCGAAGGGACCGTGAGGGATCCATCACGCCCGGCCTTCAGTCCTCAGCGGCGCCGATCCCGGCAACTCCAGCCAGTCCTCGCCGTTGTGGCCGTTGTCTCCGATGGGCAGTATGACGGGCATGGCGGTGTCCTCGACAGCACGGCAGCTCTGCGACGCCACGTTCTCGCGCGCCGACACCGCGAGTGCGCTGGCACTCCTTGATCTGTATGCGGGCGTGGACCGGGAACGGGTGCACCACGCCCTGGTCCGGCTGAGCGGAGGCCGGGTCGACAGGCTTCGTTCGTGGCTCGCCGAGGCCGAGCAAAGGCCGGAGACCGTCTTGTGGTTCGGCGAGCCGCCCACCGACGTCTCCCCGGAGACTCATGCCTTCGGGGTGGAGTTCATCAACGGCTTCATGGACAAGAACCTCGATGTACGCGCGGCGCTCCGGGGCGAATGACGGTCGAATGGCTGGGTCAGGAACCCGCTGCCTCCGGTGATCAGGACCGTCATGACGTGACACCGTAGGGGATTCTTCCCTCATGGGAGATCAACTCAGGGCGTCGATGGCCTCCACGATCAGAGCCCGCGCATCCGCCCCGTACACGGCGTCGCCGCGGAGCTGCTCGAAAGCCCGGAGGTACAGGGCGATCTCGGAAGGCTGGGTGATCTTTACTCTGGCCGATACGAGTTCGACGGACACCAGCCGATCGTCGTAGACGTGGAAGGTCTCACGCGGCCACTGGGCCCGGCCGGGTGTGGACATGGGGATGACGCCGAGGGACACCTGGGGCAGTGCTCCGGCGGTGAGCAGGTAGCCCAGTTGGGCAGCCATCTCGTCGGCGCCACAGATCTGGTGGCGCAGGGCGTCCTCCTCGACCACGAACACGAAACGGTGCCCTGGCTCGTGGATGACACGTGATCGTTCGACGCGGGCTCGGGCGGCTTCGGCACTGTCGTCGACGGGGACATCACGGAAGCGTGCGCTGATTCCGAGGATTCCGGCGGCGTATCCCTCGGTCTGCAGCAGACCGGGCACCAGCGTCGAGGAGTAGACCCTGAAGAGTTCTGTGTCCTCGAAGAGTCGAGGCTCACTGGTCTGCAAAGCCTTGAGACCGGCTCGCACTTGGGTGCGCCACTCCGTGTACATGGACTCGGCGTGGAGGGACTGGCTGATCAGGACTTCGGTCTGGTCGATGGCGTCGCACGCCCCGCACCACTTGCGGATGTCCGTGGCGGTGGGCGCCGTGCGCGCGTTCTCGATCCGGGAGGTCTTGGCGTGGTGCCACGCGCAGCGGTCGGCCAGCTCGGTGACCGTCAGTCCTGCCGTCTTGCGCAGGTCGCGCAGCCGCTGGGCGACTACCTCGCGCGCGGCCTGAGCAGACGAGGAAGGGGAGAGAGTCATGAGCTGGCTTGTCCCGTGCGTGCTGGGTTAATTGATCTCGTACTCGTCGTGCGGGGCCGCGCGTGCCCACACGGCCTCGAAGGCCTCAGCGCACAGCTTCACCGCCGCCGGCTCTTCGGAGACCTCACCACCTTCGGACACTCCGTCGCCAGTGAAGTGGTTCCAGTAGACGGTGTGGTCGTCGAACAGCCAGAAGTCGTTGCCGGGCAGCGCGAGATCGGATGCCCGGCGTCGAGGAAGCCAGCGCACCAGCTCACCGGCGGCGACGTTCGTGAAGGTGAAGCTGTGCAGGAACCGGGTGTACTCGCTGACCGGTTCCGACACGATCCGGGCCCGGCGGATCACGACGCCACGCCCAGCCGTCTCCTCGACCAGGCTCAGCCAGGGCCGCCACCAGGAAGCCCGGTCGGCGGGATCGTGCCGGTGTCCGCGACGCCACTCGGCGAACGGTCCGGACTCGTAGTCGACGGCGTACGCGTCCCGCATCTCAAGGTGGACGGCGGACCGGGTGGTGCCGGCGAGCAGATCAGTGAACGCGGGCGGCGGCACATTCGGCGGCATCGCATGCCTCCCTGATCATCGGCACCATCCGGGCTGGGATGCGGACCACTGCTTCGTTCTCGGGGATGCCGACCGCGTGGCCCGGCACCTCGAACGCGGCCACTTCCGCTTCGAGTTCAGGCGACGGCTTCCACCCCTGGAAAACGAGCTCCTTCCTCTCCTCGTCGACCCAGACGGTGGGTGATTCGTGGTCTCCGGTGTTCGGGTCGATGCCGATGAACAGTAGCGGCACGGCTGCCTCCATCAGGATGATGTGCAGGGCTGTGCAACAAGCTGACCCACTGCCAGGCCCTGGTCAAGGGCGTCGGATTGCCATCATCCGCAGGAGTGACCTCGCATGCACATATGTGCACATCGCTAGTGGGCTCCTCCACCGCGCTTCTAGCGTCTGTCGGCACGACAAGACCCTGCGAGGAGCGTGAACACCATGAACGCCACGGACCCGACAATCTGCGCCGCAGACCCGCCAGACCTCGCGCCCCTGCGCGAGACCGCGCAACGAGTGCTGGGCCCGGACTCCGGACCGGACACCCTTCCACCACCCGCCGACGAGCTGGACACCCTCGTCGCCCAACTACGCGGCCACATCGAGCTGCTCGCCCCCGAGGTCGAGCGCATGGCCGGACGACTGCCGGAGGCGAGCCTCGCAGGCCATGGCGCCATGGCCTGTGTCGAGGAGGCCCGAGACAAACTCCGTGCCCCCGACCTCAGCAGGACCGCACCGAGCTGCGGCGTGATGTACGCCCGCAGGCTCGCCCGGGTCCTGAACGTCCTGTGCGCGCAGTACGAGGTCCTCGGCACTCTCGGCCCAACGGGCCGGACACCGGAGCAGACCGCGTTCCTGCGTCTGGCCGAGCACTGCGCAAGCTGCCGGACCTGCCGAACCGCGGACGAGACGGGCGCGAACGCCGGGCTCCCCTGCGCGGAAAGCGACCTGCTGTACGGGGAGTACCGACAAGCCCGTGCTCGCCTCACCCCAGCTCGCCTCGGCAGCCATCGGCGGCCGGCGGAGGCTTCGGCGTGACCCCCACCCATGATTTCCAGGAACTGTGCGAGCGACTGGTGCGCACAGCGGAGTCGCCGAGTGCTCGGGCCGCCGTTCAAGCGCTGGCCGAGGAGCGCACGATTCTGGACGTCGCCGCGGCACGGTACGCCCTGAGCGTCGACCCCAACGGTGGTGCCATGGCCTGCTTCGAAAGGCTGGCGGGGCGCCAGTACACGCTCGGCCTGGACGAGCAGCAGCGCGCGTTCCTGAGCCTGGTCCTGTCGATGGTGGGCATCGGGCTCACCACCATCGCAGCCGTGCAGGACCTCGACGACCGCCGTCTGCCGATCATCCTCCGGGCGATCCTGCGGCTCGCGGGCAACGACACCATCGCCGTCGGCACCCGCATCTAGCCCACTTCATGACGAGCCCTCACTCTCCAGGCCCCGATACACCGCCCCCACCCGCTCCCGAAACGGCCGCCGCCCCACCGCCTTCACCACCTCGTTCAACAACTCCGCCAGCGGCATCGACAGCTCCGCGTCCAGCTCCGCCATCGCCGCCGCCGTGGCCTCCCACTCCGCCTCGATCCGCGGCAGCAGGGCGCGGGCCTTCGGGGTCAGGTCGATGAGGCGGCGGCGGCCGTCCAGGGGGTCGGGGGTGTGGGTGACCAGGTCGGCTCGGGCCATCTGGGCGGCGGTCTGGCTCGCGGCCGAGTGGGTGACGCCGATCGCTGCCGCCAAGTCGCTTACGGACAGGGGGCCTTCGGTCAGGAGGACGCGTACGGCCGGGGAGAAGCGGGGCCGGTATCCGGGGAGGCCTTGTTCCTCGTAGATCTTGCACACGTCGCCGTCGAGCAGCTCCAGGACGTGGCGGAGCAGGGTTCCTACGGCGGCCGGAGCCGGGGTGTCTGCCATCCTGTTAATCTAACAGTGCTGTTATGTATCGGGAGGGGTGTCCTGCGTGACCGAGCTCTATCCCCCCATCGAGCCGCACGACCACGGCATGCTCGACATCGCCGACGCCGACGGCAACCGCGTCTACTGGGAGACCTGCGGGGATCCCGCGGGCAAGCCGGCCCTCGTCCTCCACGGCGGGCCGGGATCCGGAGCGGGGCCGTTCTGGCGGCGGCTCTTCGACCCGGCGGCGTACCGCATCGTGCTCCTCGACCAGCGCGGGTGCGGGCGGAGCACGCCCGACGCCGCCGATCCGCGGACCTCGCTCGCCGCCAACACCACACCGCATCTGATCGCGGACGCCGAGCGGTTGCGGCGGCACCTCGGCATCGAGGAGTGGCTGGTCCTCGGCGGCTCCTGGGGTGTGACCCTCGCGCTGGCCTACGCCGAGCAGCACCCGGGATCCGTGTCGGAACTGGTCCTGTTCAGCGTCACGAACACCAGCCGCCGCGAGGTGGAGTGGGTCACGCGGGACATGGGGCGGATCTTCCCCGAGGAGTGGGCCCGGTTCCGGGACGTCGTACCCGAGGGGGAGCGCGACGGCAGCCTGGTGGAGGCGTACGCACGGATGCTCGCCGACCCCGATCCGGCCGTACGGGAGCGGGCCGCGCGGGAGTGGTGCCGTTGGGAGGACGTGCATGTGTCCACCCACCCCGGGCACAAGCCCGATCCCCGTTACGAGGACCCGCACTTCAGGATGCGCTTCGCCCGCCTCGTCACGCACTACTGGCGGCACGCGGGCTTCCTGGAGGACGGGGCGCTGCTGCGCGACGCCGGGAAGCTGGCCGGGATCCCGGGTGTGATGGTCCACGGGCGGATGGACATCAGCGGGCCCCCGGACATCGCGTGGCAGCTGGCGCAGGTCTGGCCGGACGCGGAACTCGTGCTGATCGGCGGGGAGGGCCACGGGCTGTCGGGCGGCACCACGATGGATACCGTGCTGGCGGCTACGGACCTGTTCCGGCCGGTCGGGAACGCGCGCGTCGTCTGACGCGGCCACGTCCGCGAGCGGCTCGCCACGCCGCAGCCCGAGGGCATCGTCGTAGAGGCGGATCCGCTCGCCGGGTCCCCGGGGCCAGACGCCTGTCCGGCGAGATCGGTGAACTCCTGTGTGTGGACACGGTGTTGAGCATGCATGCCCTACACGGTGGCGCGGGCGGAGGCGGGCGGGTCGCCGTCCCGCAGCAGGCCGATGAGGCGTTCGGTCGCGACGGCAGGTCCTGGTGGCGGGCGGCGAACGGACCGAGCAGCTGGAACTCCCTGGGTACCGGGCAGCTTACGTAGACATCGTTTCTTATGGTGTGGTTCCTGTGGCGACACGGTCGTAGGGTTGCCGACTGTTTTCCAGGAAGGGGAGCTTGGTGAGCTCGGAGCAGTGGTCCAGGATCATTTATGTCTCTCTTGCAGTGATTTTCGCTGCACTGTGGGTGTGGTTGCTTGTTGCCCTGTTTGGGTCTGGATCCTGAGGCACAGCAATGGCCTAAAAGGGCTGATCCACATGACGCTCCGGTGGCGCCGTCTACGGTCCGACGATGTGCCGCAGATAGGCGTGCGGGTCGGCGAGATAGCGGCGCCAGTGGTCCACGACGCCGAGTTCCTGCCAGGCGACTCTGCGCAGGCCGTGCTCGCCGACCTCGACGATGTCCGCGCCCGGCAGGGCGGTCAGGAGCGGGGAGTGCGTGGCACAGATGACCTGGCCGCCCTCCTTGGCCAACCGGTCGATGTGCCCGATCAGTTCGAGGCAGGAGGAGAAGGAGAGCGCCGCCTCGGGCTCGTCGAGAACGTAGAGCCCGGCGTGCAGGAACTTCCCGCGGAACGCCGCGAGAAAGCCCTC
Source organism: Streptomyces sp. NPDC041940 (assembly GCF_055589465.1). Lineage (NCBI taxonomy): Bacteria > Bacillati > Actinomycetota > Actinomycetes > Kitasatosporales > Streptomycetaceae > Streptomyces > Streptomyces sp. NPDC041940. The sequence continues at coordinate 139,494 of NZ_JBVJBP010000024.1, read as the reverse complement.
GCCGTGGCTGACCGAGTCCGGTGAGAAGCCCTCCCTGCCGAGCGCGTCCAGCGCGGTCTCGGCCCGGAGGAAGAAGCCCTTGCGGGCCGACCAGCTCGTGACCATACGGCGCCCGCGCGAGGCCGCGTCGAACTTGATCCGCTCGCCGAGCGCCGACTTGCCGCGCGGGGAGGCGTAGCGCCAGTCGTGGGAGCCGCCGTAGGAGTCCAGGCCGAACCCCTCCGCCAGCGCCTCGACCAGCGTCGACTTCCCCGAGCCGTTCTCGCCGACCAGGAAGGTCACCGGTGCGGTGAAGCGCAGCCCCTCGTCGAGCAGCTGCCGGACGCAGGGCACCGACCAGGGCCAGGCGTCCTCGTCGTACGAGGAGAGGTGGGCGTACGCACGTTCGACAATCACCCGACCAGTGTCGCTCAGGACGCGGAAGGAGCCCCCGTATCCACGCCGACGACGGTGAGGCTTTGGTCAGAGGCCGGGGCCAGACTGGCGCACGCCCTTGCGGCGAGCCCTGGCGTCGGGGAGGGGCAGGGCACCCTGTCGCGCGGCCTGTACATCGTCGACGGCGTCTACACGATGGACATCAGCGCCACCGGATACAAGGCCGTCCATCTCGTCCGGGGGGCTACGGACGACCTGTGCGCCCGCATCGACTGACGCGACCGAGGGGGTCCGCTCTACGGGAGCGGACGCCAGTCGTGACCACGCGAACTGGCGCTGTTTCCCCGTGAAGGGATGCGGGGACGGTTGTAGACCGAGTCGTGTCGGCGCATCGGCAGATGGACAGAGCGCCCACCGCCTGATGCCCGCCCCTACCGCCGGCGGCCCCCCGTACTCTCCCTCCGCACCAACCGCGTAGGCACCAACGTAGTCCCGAACTCCGCCCCGTCCTCCCGTAGTTTGCCGAGCACCCCCTCCACACACAGCCGCCCCACCTCCGCGAAGTCCTGGTGGATGGTGGTGAGGGGCGGGAGGAAGGACGCGGACTCGGGGATGTCGTCGAAGCCGATGACGCTGATGTCGTCGGGGACCCGGCGGCCGCGTTCGTGGAGGGCGCGGAGCAGGCCCAGGGCCATCTGGTCGTTGGCCGCGAAGACCGCTGTGCAGTCGGGCTCGTCGGCCAGTCGCAGTCCGGCCCGGTAGCCGGACTCGGCGGACCAGTCGCCGCGGACCAGGGGCGGGGTCGCCCGGCCCGCGGACCTCAGCGTGTCGCCCCAGGCGTTGGCGCGGCGCTGGGCGGCGAAGGAGCCCTCGGGGCCGGCGAGGTGCCAGACCGTGTCGTGGCCGAGGTCGAGGAGGTGCCGTACGGCGTCACGCGCGCCGCCCGCCTGGTCGGTGTCGACGACGGTGTAGCGGTCGCCGGCGTCCGAGTCGGCGACGACGACCTGCACACCCGGCGGCAGCGAGACCGTCGCCGCGTCTAGCAGATGGATCTCCATGATGACGATGACGGCGTCCACGGCGAGTTCGCCCAGGCGGGAGAAGGCGCCGTTCACCTCGTCCTGGGTGGGGACGGCGACCGGGAGCAGGGTCACGGCGTAGCCGTGCTGCGCCGCCGACGTGGCGATGGCCTCCAGGGTGCGGATGTTGCCCATGGTGGAGAGGGAGAAGGTGATCACGCCGAGGGTGCGGAACTCGCCCCGGCGCAGCGCCCGGGCCGCGCTGTTGGGGCGGTAGCCCAGCTCCCGCATGGCGTCCAGGACCTGCCGGCGGGTGTCCTCGGTGACGCCCGGGAAGCCGTTGGAGACGCGGGAGACGGTCTGGGAGGAGACACCGGCGAGCCGGGCGACGTCGGCCATGGACGCGCCCTGGCGGGGGCGGGCCGTACGCCTTCTCGTACGGCTCGTACGGCTCGTACGGCTCGTACGGCTCGTGCCGCCGGTGCTCCCGGGTTCGCTCTCGCCGTCCACTGTGCCCACCTGCCCCTCGCTCCCCTCGCCGCCCACCTGGCGCGAAAAATTAGGTCCGGAACGACTCCTTGACCCCTGAGATTCGGACAGTGTAGACATCCCGCCAGTGAATGTTTACGTAAACATTGCCAGCGCACCAGAGCCCTGGAGTACTCGAGATGGCACACCGCACCCGTAAGAGAAGGCTCCTCGGGGCCATCGGCGTCACCGCCCTGGCGACCGGAACCGTCCTGGCCACGACCACCCTGCCCGCCGCGCACGCCGAGACGACGACGTCGTCCCAGGCCGCCACCGCCGCGGTCACCGTCCGGCCCGACCCCTCCTACTCGGGGGAGAAGTTCGAGGGCTGGGGCACCAGCCTGGTCTGGTTCGCCAACGCCACCGGCGACTACCCGCCCGCGGTACGCGAGAAGCTCTACAAGCTCCTCTTCGGCGACGAGGGCCTCGCGCTGAACATCGCCCGCTACAACATCGGCGGCGGCAACGCCCCGGACGTCAAGGACTACCTGCGGGCCGGCGGGGCCGTCGAGGGCTGGTGGAAGGCGCCGGCGGGCACGACCCGCGAGGACGTCGACTGGTGGGACGCCGAGGACTCCGGCGACTGGAACAAGAACGCCGACAAGACGCAGCGCTGGTGGGTCGACCGCATCAAGAAGGACATCACCCACTGGGAGACCTTCAGCAACTCCCCGCCCTGGTTCATGACCGAGAGCGGCTACGTCTCCGGCAACTTCGACGCGGGCAAGGACCAGCTCAAGCCGGAGTCCGTCGAGGACTTCGCCAAGTACCTGGTGGGCGCGACCGAACGCCTTGAGAAGGCGCACGGCATCAAGGTCGACACCCTCGACCCCTTCAACGAGCCGAACACCGACTACTGGGGCACCAAGCTCGGCCCGGACGGCGAGCCGACCGGCGGCCGCCAGGAGGGCGCCCACATCGGCCCCGAGATGCAGCAGAAGGTGATCCGGGCGCTGGCCCCGGTGCTGGACAAGTCCCGGTCCGACGCGGAGATATCCGCGATGGACGAGACCAACCCGGGCACGTTCGCCACCAACTGGAACTCCTACCCGCAGGAGGTGCGCGACCTCGTCGACCAGATGAACGTGCACACCTACGGCACCGGGCAGCGTACGACCGTCCGCGACCTGGCCAAGGCCGCCGACAAGCCGCTGTGGATGAGCGAGGTCGAGGGCGACTGGGGCGACGGCCAGAGCTTCACGGACATGCGGCCCGGGCTGGGCCTCGCCCAGCGCATGGTCGACGACCTGCGTGAACTGGAGCCCAAGGCCTGGGTGTTCTGGCAGCCCGTCGAGGACTACGACAACATGAAGCCGGGCGGCGAGTCGGCCAAGGGCGGCAACTGGGGTGAGATCCAGCTTCCGTTCAGCTGCACCAAGACGGACACGCTGAAGTCCTGCCCGGTCTACACGAACACCAAGTTCGACACGGCCCGCAACTTCACGCACTACATCAAGCCCGGCGACCGGCTGATCAAGACGAACGACACGTCCAGCACGGCGGCGGTCTCCCGCAAGGGCGACGCGGCGACGGTCGTCCACGTCAACAGCACGGCCGAGGCCCGTGAGGTCACCCTCGACCTGTCCAAGTTCGGCCGGGTCTCCTCCCGCGCCACCGTCACCCCCGTGGTGACCAGCGCCGACGGCAAGCTCGACCAGCAGAAGGCCGTCCGCGTCAACGGCAAGCAGGCCACGCTCACCGTGCCCGCCCAGTCCGTGACGTCCTTCCTCGTCAAGGGCGTGTCGGGGGTCGCGAAGGACGCGGCGGAGCTTCGCAAGGGCCACACCTACCGCCTGACCGGCGCCCAGAGCGGCAAGGACCTCAGCCTCGCCGACAACGGCACGGGCCTGGTCATCCGGAGTGCGAACGCTTCCGACCCGAGCGGTCAGGAGTGGAAGGTGGAGCAGATCCGAGGGAGTGACAACCGCAAGCGGTACGTCCTCACCGAGGCGAGCGAGGACAAGCGGCTGGCCATCCGGAACGGCGCCCTGGTGGCCGAGCCGGACAAGGGCCGTCGTGACAAGGCCACCGAGTGGATCATGTCGACCACCGGCGACGGCACCTGGACCCTCGTCAACGCCGCGACGGGTCAACTCCCGGACGTCTCCGGCCAGTCCACGAACGACGGCGCTTCCGTCGGCGTGTGGACGCCGAACTCCGGGTCCAACCAGCGATGGAAGCTGACGGATGTGACGGCCGACTAGCAGCCCCGCACCCTACGTCCTCCTGCGGCGCCCCCGCCTGCCGCCACCGTTCCGGTGGCCGGGCCGGGGGCGTCGCGCTGTCTCACCCGGCGCCCCCCCCGGCGCCCCCGGCGTCACCAGCCCCGCCTCGTACACGGCGTCAGCCGTTCTCGGTGATCTCGACCATCCGCAACGCCCGCCCCATGGTCTCCGCGAGCGACGGCCCCGCCGCTCTGGCGGACCGCAGCGCCCAGTCCTCCACCGCGACGCGCATCGCGGTGTTCAGCGCGCCTGCTTCCACCCGGACCGCGAGATCGCCGACGGGCCGGCCCGTGCGGTCGGCGATCATCTCGGCGAACGTCGTCTCCGCGTCGTAGTGCGCCTCCAGCCACACCGCGCGCAGCCCCGGCTCGTCGCGGCACAGCAGCAGCAGGTCGCCCAGGGTCCGCAGGCGGGGTGTGGCGTCGTCGTCGTACCGGACGCTCAGGATCGCCTCGGCGAGTGAGCCGTGCTCGTTCCGGTCCTCCCTCAGATGCTCCGTCAGCAGTTCGAGGCCCGTGGTGAGCAGGGGGCGTACGCACTCCTCCTTGGAGCGGAAGTACCGCCACAGCGTGCGCGTCGACACCCCCGACGCGGAGGCGATGTCCTCCGCGGTCACCGCCGCCACGCCCTTGGCGGCGAAGAGCCGGACCGCCTCCTCGGCGATCTCCATACGCGTCTCGGCGCGCCGCCGCTCCGTCAGCGGTGGCCGCCCCGTGGCACCACCTGCTCGTCCGGCCATGCGCCCTCCTCGACTTGCCGTGCTCACTCTATTTTACGTCGCGTCACGTCTGACTGGCGTGAAACGACCTGGTGGCACGTCGCGTCTTTATGTCGCACTGAGACAAAAACCAGTACCGTGCCTGACGCCACACCAAGCCGCACCACATCACCGCGACGAGCAGACGAGCAGAGGAGTGCCATGGGAGCGACGGGTCTGTCAGGAAAGAGCGTCATCGTCACCGGAGCCGCCTCCGGCATCGGCCGCGCCACCGCCCTCCGGTTCGCTGCGGAGGGAGCGAAGGTCGTGGTCGCCGACCTCAACGCGGAGGGCGCCAAGAGCGTCGTCGAAGCCATCGAGTCCGCGGGCGGAACGGCCCTCGCCGTCACGGGCGACCTGAGCGACGCCGCGGTGGCCGACGCGGTCGTGGCCGCCGCGGTCGGCGCCTTCGGCGGCATCGACGTCCTGGTCAACAACGCGGGCGTCATGGACAGCATGTCCGCCGCCGCGGACGTCACCGACGCCGAGTGGGAGCGGGTGCTGCGGGTCAACCTCACGGCACCGTTCCTGCTGGCGCGTGCCGTCCTGCCGCACATGATCGCCGCGGGCGGCGGAGCCATCGTCAACACCGCGTCGGAGGCGTCGCTGCGGGGCAGCGCGGCCGGTACGGCGTACACGGCCTCCAAGCACGGGGTCCTCGGCCTCACCCGCTCCCTCGCGGTGATGTACCGGGACCAGGGCATCCGCGCCAACGCCATAGCCCCGGGCGGCACGGCCACCGACATCACGGCCGATGTCCACATCGACCGGGAGGCCCACGGACCGTCCGTCGTCGGCAGGCACTTCGTCAACATGGGCCGCATCTGCGCACCGGAGGAGCAGGCCGCCGCCATCGTGTATCTCGCCTCCGACGCGGCGAGCGGTGTCAACGGCGTCATCCTGCCGGTGGACAACGCCTGGGCCGCGGTCTGACCGGCCATCCCCCTCGACTTTCCCGAGTTGAACGAGAGGACACGCATGTCCACCCCCCACACCCCCGAGCCGGCCCTGGGCTTCGACCCGGACGCCCTGCGCGAGCGGTACCGCGCCGAGCGCGACCGGCGGATCCGTCCGGACGGAAACCGCCAGTACCGCCGTACCGCGGGCGAGTTCGGCCACTTCGACGAGGACCCGCACGCCGAGCCCGGCTTCACCCGGGAGCCCCTGCACGACCACGTCGAGGTGGTGGTCGTCGGCGGCGGGTTCGGTGGTCTGCTCGCCGCCGCGCGGCTGCGCCAGGCGGGCCTGCGGGACATCCGGATCATCGAGAAGGGCGCCGACGTCGGCGGCACCTGGTACTGGAACCGGTACCCGGGGATCCACTGCGACATCGAGTCGTACGTCTACCTGCCCCTGCTGGAGGAGCTCGGCTACGTCCCGAAGTGGAAGTACGCGCCGGGCGAGGAGATCAGGGAGCACGCCGAGGCGATCGCACGGCACTTCGACCTCTACCGCGACGCCTGCCTGCGGACCCAGGTGAGCGAACTGCGCTGGGACGAGGCCGAGTCCGTGTGGGTCGTCGCCACCGACCGCGGCGACCGGATGACCGCCCGGCACGTCGTCGTGGCGACCGGCCTGCTCAGCCAGCCCAAACTGCCCGGGATCGAAGGCATCGAGACCTTCAAGGGGCACATGTTCCACACCAGCCGCTGGGACTACGACTACACCGGCGGCGACGCGAACGGCGGCCTGACGGGGCTCGCCGACAAGCGCGTCGCACTCATCGGTACGGGCGCCACGGCCATCCAGGTCGTCCCGCACCTCGGCCGGGACGCGCAGCACCTCTACGTGTTCCAGCGCACCCCGTCCTCCGTGGACGTGCGCGGACAGCGCCCCACGGACCCCGAGTGGGCCAGCTCGCTGAAGCCCGGGTGGGCCCGGGAGCGCAGGGACAACTTCCTCGCCGTCGTCACGGGCGGCCGCGCCGAGAAGGACCTGGTCGCCGACGGCTGGACCAGCAGCGCCCGCCTCCAGCAGAAGCTCATCCCGACCAACAGCTACGACGCCCTCACGCCCGAGGAGCGCGAACGCCTGGAGGAGATCGCCGACTTCCAGAAGATGAACGAGCTGCGGGCCCGGGTGGAGACCATCGTCGAGGACCCTGCCACGGCCGAGAAGCTCAAGCCCTGGTACCGCTACATGTGCAAGCGGCCCACCTTCAGCGACCTGTACCTGGAGACCTTCAACCGGCCGAACGTCACCCTGGTGGACACGGCCGACCACGGAGGCGTCGAGCGCGTCACCGAGCACGCCGTCGTGGTCGGCGGGGTGGAGTACGAGGTCGACTGCCTCGTCTTCGGCACCGGCTTCGAGGTCGGCGTCTCCGGGCTGCTGTCCGGGCAGCTCCCCGCGTACGGCAGGGACGGCACCGCCCTCCTGGACTCCTGGCGCAAGACCGGCCCGAGGACCCTGCACGGTTTCTACAGCCGGGGTTTCCCCAACCTGTTCATGCTCGGCTCCGTACAGAGCGCCAGTTCCGTGAACTACGTGCACGTCCTGGACGAACAGGCCACCCACGTCGCCGAGGTGATCGCGGAGGCGGTGAAGCGCCAGGTCCCGTGCGTCGAGCCGACGGCCGAGGCGGAGGCCGCCTGGGGCGACACGATCCGCCAGAAGTCGGCGGACCTGTACGCGTTCCAGTCCGAGTGCACCCCCGGCTACTACAACGGCGAGGGCATGCCCAGGCCCCGCAGCGAGTCCTACGGCGACGGCCCGGTCGCGTTCTACGAGCTGATCAGACGCTGGCGCGCGGAGGGCGGCATGGGCGAGGTGCTGGGATCGTGACGGGCAGGTACATCGGGGGTGAGGTGCGCGGCACCCGCTGGCAGGCCCGGCGCCTGAACTCCCCCAACCCCCTGTGGGGTTCCAACGGCGTGGCCTTCGGCCCGGACGGGCGGCTGTACGTCGCCCAGTTCCTCGCCGGGAAGATCAGCGCCGTGGACCCGGCCACCGGGGAGGTCGAGGTCGTCGTCCCGATGGACAGCCCCGTCGAGTCGCCCGACGACCTGGCCTTCGGGGCGGATGGTTCGATGTACATCGCCGATCTGGTCCCCGGCCGGGTGTGGCGCCGTAGTCCCGAGGGCGAGTACAGCCTGGTCTCCGAGGAGGTGCGGGTGCCCAACGGCATCACCTGCGTCGGCGACCGGCTCTTCGTCAACGAGATGAAGATGAACGGCCGTCTGCTGGAGCTCTTCCCCGGGGGCGGCGACCCGGTCGTCCTCACCGACGGACTCGCCTTCGGCAACGCCATGCAGCTGGGCCCGGACGGCTGCCTCTACTACCCGCACATGATCAGCAGGCAGGTCTGGCGCATCCCGCCCGACGGCGGGCTGCCCGAGGTGGTCGCCGAGGACGTGCACGACCCGGTCGCGGTCCGCTTCGACCTGGGCGGCGTCCTTCACGTCCTGTCACGCGGCCCCGAGGGCATCGTCACCCGCGTCGACCTGCACGGCACGGGTGCGCGCACGCTGGTCACCAGCGAGGTCACGGGCCTGGACAACGCCGCGTTCGACGCGGAGAACCGCATGTTCGTCTCCAGCTTCGCCAGCGGCGGCATCACGGAACTGCGTCCCGACGGCCGCACCCGCCCGATCGTGCCCCGGGGCCTGGACGGCCCCTACGGCGTGACGATCGACCTGGGCGGCACGGTGTACGCGGCCGACCACTACCGGCTGGCCCGCCCGGAACAACCCGACGAGGGCGGCTCGGGCGACGTCGCGACGGAGATCCTCCAGCCCTTCTTCCACGGCATCACGGCCGACGGCGGACTCCTGCACACCACCTCGCAGTTCGGCACCGTCCAGACCTACGACCCCGCCACCGGCACGACCCGGCTCAGGGCGAACGGCCTGAACCAGCCCCTGGGCATCGCGACCCGGGCCGACGGCGCCCTGGTCGTCGCCGAGACGGGCGCCGGCCGGGTCGTCGCCATCGACGGGACCGACACGCTCACCGTCCTCGCCGAGGGCCTCGACCACCCCGTGGACGTGGCCTTCGACGCCGAGCAGCGCTGTTACGTCAGCGACGACCGGCGCGGGGCGATCCTGCGCGTCGGCGACGGCGAGGCGGTGCCGGTCGCGGAGAACCTCGGCGCCCCGCAGGGTCTCGCCGCCCACGGCGACGAACTCTTCACCGTGGACACCGCACACCGACGGCTGTGGTCGGTCTCCCTGACGACGGGCGCCGCCCGTGTCGAGGCCGAATCGCTGGCGGTGGGCATCCCGCCGGGCACCGCTCCCCGCCCGGCTCCCGCGCTCTTCACCCACCAGGTCCCCGGCCTGGCCCACCGCTTCGCGGGCCTCACCGCGGCCCCGGACGGCTCCCTGCTGCTCTCCGCGAACGGGGAGGGCACGGTGGTGCGGCTGGCGCCGGCCGGGGGTTGTGAACTGTTGTCGAAGTAGTGAGTCGTAGTGATCTCTGGTGAGTGTGAGTGAGTGCTGGGGGTGGCTTCACTCAGGCGTGCAGGCCGATCTGCTCCGCATGCGGTGTGTTCTGAGTCCGCCGCGAGGAAGGAACAAGAGTTCTTGGGTCGAATGGGTGACCTTTGCGGAGGGTGCTCGTTGAGTGCGGTGACGGAGATCTTCGGGCCGGGACGGGGTGAACGGGTGGGTGGTCTGCGGGTGAGCGAGTCGGATGCGGCGGTGCTGACCGAAGTCGGAATGTTCCTGGGCTCGCTGGCGGCTGGTGATCTCGCGGAGCGTTCCCGGCAGGGGCCTGCGCATGATGCCGCCTCGTGGGCGGTACGCAAGCGGGAGTTGACAGGCAGGTCGTCGGCGCGCTGGGCGGGCAGTATCACCAAGGCCACCCACGATCAGTGGGCGCTGGCCCGGCGCGGACAGGCCGCCCACCGGACCTGGCTGCGCGGGCAGATCACCGCGATCGAGGCACGGCTGGCCAGGCCCCTGCGCGCCAAGGCGGACAAGCGGGCAGGACTGGTGCGCGGCTATGCCACCCGCGGCGAGTGGCATGCCAAGGCGCGCCGCCTGCACGCGTTGAAGGACCGCCTCGCGGGGTTGGAGGCGGACTGGGCGGCGGGCCGGGTGCACGTGGTGCGCGGCGGCAAACGCCTCGCCCACACCCGCCACCACCTGGAAGCGGCAGGGCTGAGCGAGCAGGCGTGGCGGCAGCAGTGGCAGGCGGAGCGGATGTTCCTGACCGCCGACGGGGAGTCCGGCAAACGCTTCGGCAACGAGACCATCCGCATCACCGACACCGGACACCTCTCCATCAAGCTCCCGGCTGAACTGTCCCACCTGGCCAACGCACCGCACGGCCGGTACCTGCTGGGTGCCACCGTGGCGTTCAAGCACCGGGGTGCGGAGTGGCGCGACCGGATCACCTCGAATCGGGCGGTGGCCTACCGCATCCACCACGACACCGCACGCGGCCGCTGGTATGTGACCGCCTCCTGGCAGCGCGCCGCCACCCCCGTCCTCCCGCTTCACTCGGCGCTCGCCCGCGGGGTGGTGGGGGTGGACATGAACAACGACCACCTGGCCGCCTGGCGACTGGATGTGCACGGCAACCCGGTCGGCGAACCGCAGCGCTACTTCTACGACCTGAGCGCCAGCGCGGAGCACCGGGACGCCCAGATCCGGCACGCACTGACCCGGCTGCTCCACTACACGCAACGGTGCGGGGCGGCCGCGATCGCGATCGAGGACCTCGACTTCACCGCAGGCACCAGCCGGGAGAAGCACGGCCGCAACAAACGCTTCCGCCGCCTGATCTCCCGCTTCCCCACCGCGAAACTCAAGTCACGGCTGGTATCGATGGCGGCCGAGCAGGACATCGCGATCGTCGCGGTCGATCCCGCCTATACCAGCCGGTGGGGTGCACAGCACTGGCAGAAACCGCTGGCCACCCCGGCCCGCACAATGTCCCGGCACGATGCGGCGAGCATCGCGGTCGGGCGACGCGCCCTCGGGCATCCGATCAGGCGACGGACGGCACCGCCCCCACACGACCAGAGTGATCGTGTGGGGCATCGGACCGTCCAGGCCCGACCGGAGACCCGACGGCGTGAGGAAACCCGCCCCCACCCACCCGGACCGCGCACCAGATGCGCGCCGCCGGGGCGTGGAGCGAAAGCGGGCGACCAGGGTGCCCAACACCGTTCGGGGCAACCGGCTGAGCACGAGTCCTGGCAACAAGACTCACTCCCGCTCAGCCTTTAGGAACGGTGACACATAAGACCCGCGGTTCAGCGGCGGCGGCCCCGGGCGGGCCTGGCGCGCCGGCTGCGCGAGGCGGCACCCGTGCGTGCGGGGCGGTTCTCGGCGGGCGGCGGGGTGAGCACGACGGGCACGCCCGAGGGCGCCTGGGCGCCGGTGATGCGGTTCAGTTCGGCCTCGCCCGAGCGGACCCGGGTGATCCGCGGCGTGATGCCGGCGTCGGCCATCAGCCGGGCCGTCTCGCGCCGCTGGTGCGGCAGGACCAGCGTGACGACGGTGCCCGACTCACCGGCCCGGGCGGTACGGCCGCCCCGGTGCAGATAGTCCTTGTGGTCGCCGGGCGGGTCCACGTTGACGACGAGGTCGAGGTTGTCGACGTGGATGCCGCGGGCGGCGACGTTGGTGGCCACCAGGACGGTGACCTCGCCGTCCTTGAACCGGGCCAGGGTCCGGGTCCGCTGGGACTGGGACTTCCCGCCGTGCAGGGCCGAGGCGCGCACCCCGACGGCCAGCAGCTTCTTGGCCAGCCGGTCGGCGGCGTGCTTGGTGTCCAGGAACATGATCACGCGCCCGTCGCGGGCGGCGATCTCCGTCGTGGTGGCGTGCTTGTCGTCGTCCTCCACGTGCAGCAGGTGATGCTCCATCGTGGTGACCGCGCCCGCGGACGGGTCGACCGAGTGGACCACCGGGTCGTGGAGGTACGTACGCACCAGACGGTCGACGTTGCGGTCCAGGGTGGCCGAGAACAGCAGCCGCTGGCCGCCGGTCTGCACCTGGTCGAGCAGGGCCGTCACCTGCGGCATGAAGCCCATGTCGGTCATCTGGTCGGCCTCGTCCAGGACGGTGACCGAGACCCGGTCCAGCCGGCAGTCGCCGCGGTCTATGAGGTCCTTGAGCCGCCCGGGCGTCGCGACGACGACCTCGGCACCGGCGCGCAGCGCGCTCGCCTGGCGGCCGATCGACATCCCGCCGACCACCGTGGCGAGCCGCAGGCGCAGGGCGCGGGCGTAGGGGGTGAGCGCGTCGGTGACCTGCTGGGCCAGTTCCCTGGTGGGCACGAGGACGAGGGCCACCGGCTGCTTGGGCTCGGCGCGCTGCCCGTCGATCCGGGCCAGCACGGCGAGGCCGAAGGCGAGGGTCTTGCCCGACCCCGTGCGGCCGCGGCCCAGGACGTCCCGGCCGGCCAGCGAGTTCGGAAGCGTCGCGGCCTGGATCGGGAAGGGCTCCACCACGCCCTCGCCCTTCAGCGCGGTCAGCAGCCGATCGGGCAGGTCGAGGTCGGCGAACGCCTCGACGGCGGGCAGCGCCGGGGTGATGGTGGCGGGCGGCGCGAATTCGCCGCCGGGGGCGGTACGACGCCGGGGGGTGCCGCGTCCCGCGCCGGAGGTACGGGAGGAGTTGTTCCGGCCGCCCGTCCTGCGGGAGTGGGGCGAGCCGTTGTTCTTGCGAGCGGTGCGATCCAAGGGGATCCTTCCTCGATGCGGCACGTATCGGGGAATTCCCGGAGGTCAGACGGCTTCTAGGGGCCGCACCAGGATTCGCAAGAATGAGCCGGTTGGGGGATGAGACATGCCGGGGCCCGCACCTCAAGGGTGCGGGCCCCGGTCACGTCGAACGCGTCAGCGTCAGGCGGGAACGATGTTCTCGGCCTGCGGGCCCTTCTGGCCCTGCGTGACGTCGAAGGTAACCTTCTGGCCTTCCTGAAGCTCGCGGAAGCCGGAGGTGGCGATGTTCGAGTAGTGGGCGAAGACGTCCGGGCCGCCACCCTCCTGCTCGATGAAGCCGAAGCCCTTTTCCGCGTTGAACCACTTCACGGTGCCAGTTGCCATAGTGAATCTCCCTTGAGGGGCAAGTTCCCGAGACCCGCACTTTACGGGCTCGGAGTCGCCGCAATGATCACCCTCGGAGAGATCCGAAAATCCTCGGAAACTAAAAAGAGTGCTCGTCGACGAAGGTCGAAAGAGCACTCGAAGTCTCTGGGAACCAAAACTGCAACGCCAGCCAAGGTAGCACAGGTCGACTCGGAAGGCCCGGGATTGTCGTACCCGAGGTGGACCCGCCGGCCCGTTCGTACTGCGTTCCGAGTACCCCGGATTGTCGGCAGCCGCACGACGACGCGGGGGCCTTGTCACGGACACGCTGGGCGGACGATCGACACCGGATGTGGAGACCTGCTGCCGTGGCAACTTTCCTGTATCGAGTGGGCCGTCTGGCCTTCCGGCGACGCTGGTACGTCGCCCTGGTCTGGGCGGCCGTCCTGGCCGCCGTGGGGCTCGGAGCCCTCAAGGCGCCGGGGGCCGTGGACGAGGAGTTCTCGATGCCCGGCATCGAGTCCCAGAAGGCGTTCGACCTCATGGAACAGCGCTTCCCCGGCGCCACGGCCGACGGGGCGACCGCCCGGGTCGTCTTCATCGCGCCGGGCGGCGAGAAGGTGACCGCCGCCGAGAACAAGGAGGCCATCGAGAAGGCCGTGTCCGGCCTCGGCGACGGCACGCAGGTCGCGAGCGCCGTCGACCCGTTCCAGGCGAAGACGATCAGCAAGGACGGCACGACCGCCTTCGCGACCGTCACCTACAAGGTCAAGTCCACCGACCTCACCGATGCCAGCCGTACCCAGCTGGAGCACACCATCGAGGGAGCCCGGGACGCCGGGCTGACGGTCGAGGCGGGCGGCACCGCGCTGGCCGCCGAGGGCGGGCCGGGCGGCATGGCCGAGGTGATCGGCGTCGCGATCGCCGCCGTCGTGCTGCTCGTCACCTTCGGCTCGCTGGCCGCCGCCGGGCTGCCCCTGCTGACCGCCGTCATCGGCGTCGGCGTCAGCATGGCCACGATCCTCGCCCTGTCCAGCGCCCTCGGCCTGTCCACCACCACCGGCACCCTGGCGATGATGCTGGGCCTCGCCGTAGGCATCGACTACGCCCTGTTCGTGGTCTCCCGCTACCGGGAGGAGCGCGCCAAGGGCAGTACGCCGCAGGAGGCGGTCGGCATGGCCGTCGGCACGGCCGGGTCCGCGGTGGTCTTCGCCGGGCTCACCGTCGTCATCGCGCTGGCCGGGCTCGCCGTGGTCGGCATCCCGATGCTCACCAAGATGGGCCTGGCGGCGGCGGGCGCGGTCGTCGTCGCCGTACTGATCGCGCTGACCCTCGTCCCGGCGTTCCTCGGCTTCTGGCCGAACGCGGTGCTCCCGCGCCGGGCCCGCAAGAGCGGCCGGATCGAGCAGAGCACCGGGACCAACGGCGGCGCCCGCTGGGCCCGATTCGTCCTGCGCCGCCCCATACCCGTCCTGCTCCTCGGCGTCGTCGGCCTCGGTGCCCTCGCGCTGCCCGCCGCCGACCTGCAGCTGGGCATGCCCGGCGACGAGGCCAAGCCCACCTCCACCACCGAGCGCCGGGCCTACGACGCGCTCGCCGACGGCTTCGGGCCCGGCTTCAACGGGCCGCTGACCATCGTCGTGGACGGCAAGGGCGCCGCCGACCCCAAGGAGGCCGCGGGCTCGATCGCCAAGGAGATCGGCGGCACGGAGGGCGTCGTCTCCGTCTCCCCGGCGCGCTTCAACCAGGCCGGCGACACCGCCGTCTTCTCCGTCGTGCCGTCCACCGCGCCCACCGACGAGAAGACGAAGAACCTGGTGACGACCATCCGGGACGAACGGCCCGGCATCGAGTCGGACACCGGCGCGAGCTACGAGGTCACCGGCACCACCGCGATGAACATCGACATCGCCGAGAAGGTGCAGGCCGCGCTGATCCCGTATCTGATCGTCGTCGTCGGTCTGGCGATCGTCCTGCTGCTGGTGGTCTTCCGGTCGCTGCTCGTCCCGCTCAAGGCGGCCCTCGGCTTCCTGCTGTCGGTGCTGGCCTCGCTCGGCGCGGTCGTCGTGGTCTTCCAGCAGGGCCACGCCGCGGAACTCCTCGGTGTGGAGCAGACCGGTCCGATCATGAGCCTGATGCCGATCTTCCTGGTGGGCATCGTCTTCGGCCTCGCGATGGACTACGAGGTGTTCCTCGTCTCACGGATGCGGGAGGCGTACGTCCACGGCGAGTCGCCCGCGCAGGCGGTCACGTCCGGCTTCCGGCACAGCGCCCGCGTGGTCGCGGCGGCGGCCCTGATCATGATCGCGGTCTTCGCCGGGTTCATCGGCGAGAGCGACTCCATGATCAAGATGATCGGCTTCGGGCTCGCCTCGGCCGTCCTCTTCGACGCCTTCGTCGTACGGATGGCGATCGTGCCCGCCGTGCTCGCCCTGCTCGGCGACAAGGCGTGGTGGCTGCCGAAGTGGCTGGACCGGGTGCTGCCCCGGGTGGACGTGGAGGGAGAGGCGCTCAGCCGCCGGACCGAGACGGAACCGGCCCCGGACGGCACTCCCGATCTGGAACCGGCGCGCACCTGACCCACCCCCCACCAGGGCCGCCCGTGGCGAAGGACACGGGCGGCCCCTCGGGCGTTCCCGCCCGGAGTCGACCACGATGGTCCCCAGCCCCACCTACCGGAGAGCCCGATGAGTATCAGCCTGGAGCGGCGCTACGCGGATCGCCTCGAGGAGTTCTCGGAACGCCATACGTTCCTCGTCGATCTGGCGATGGTCCTGGCGCTGATGGGCTGCGCGACCCTCGGCAGCTCCCTCACGCTGCCCGGCGCCGACCCGCCGGACCAGGACAAGACCGGTACCGTCCTGATGCTCGCGGCCTGCCTCCCCCTGCTCAGACACCGCACCCACCCGCGCACCGTCGTCACCGTCACCGCGGGCTGCACCGTGGCGGCCGTGGCCATGGGCTATCTGCTCACACCCCTGCTGCTGGCACCGATCATGGCGGCGCTCTACTGGCTGGCCGCGCTCACCGACCGCGGGACCACCCGCGTCTACGGCCTCACCACCCTGGTGGCGGTGACGCTCGCGGCCGTCTTCTCCGACTCCATGAACCATCTCTCGCTGCTGCTTCGGACGATCGGCCCGTTCTTCTGGCTGCTGCTGCCCCTCGCCGCCGGGAACATGACCAGGCTGCGGCGTGCCTACCTCCAGGCCGTGCAGGCCCGGGCCGAGCACGCCGAGCGCACCCGGGAGGAGGAGGCCCGGCTGCGCGTCACCGAGGAGCGGATGCGCATCGCCCGGGAGCTCCACGACGTGGTCGCCCACCACATGGCGCTGGCCAACGCCCAGGCCGGCACGGCCGCGCACCTCGCGCTCACCAGCCCCGAGCAGACCAAGAGGATCCTCACCGACCTGACCGGCACGACGTCCTCCGCGCTGCGGGAGCTGAAGGCCACGCTCGGCCTGCTGCGCGAGAACGACGACGCCCCCGGCTCCCCGGGTCTGGAACCGTCCCCGGGCCTGGCCCGGCTGCCCGAGCTGGTCTCGGCGTGCGAGTCGGCGGGGCTGGAGGTCACCGTCGTCACGGAAGGGGAGCCGCGGCCGCTCTCACCCGGGGTGGATCTGACGGCCTTCCGGATCGTGCAGGAGGCGCTCACCAACGTCACCAAACACGCCGCCGCCGAGGCCGCCCACGTCCGCCTCGAATACGCCCACTCCCGCCTGCTGATCACGGTCCTCAACGAGGGCCCCAGCAAACCGGAGCCCGCCCAGGGACGCGGCTTCGGCCTCATGGGCATGCGCGAACGCGCCCACTCCATCGGCGGTGAACTGCGCGCGGGCCCGCGCCCCCAGGGCGGCTTCGAGGTCACCACCGCGCTGCCGCTGCAACCCTCCACCGACACCGCGGAAGGAACCAGGCCATGGGCATCAGGGTTCTGCTAGCCGACGACCAGGCCCTGCTGCGGGCCACGTTCCGGATCCTCATCGACTCCTGCGCGGACATGGAGGTCGTCGCCGAGGCCTCCGACGGCGCGGAGGCGGTGGAGCTGACCCGCGCCCACCGCCCCGACATCGTCCTCATGGACATCCGTATGCCCGGCACCGACGGCCTCGCCGCCACCGCGACCCTCTGCGCCGACCCGGAGCTGTCCGCCACCCGCGTCCTCATCCTGACGACCTTCGAGACCGAGGACTACGTCGCCGAGGCCCTGCGCGCCGGTGCCAGCGGCTTCCTCGGCAAGGACGTCACCGCCGACACCCTGCTGGCCGGTCTGCGCACGGTGGCCTCCGGCGAGTCGCTCCTCTCACCCGTCGCGACCCGCTCCCTCATCACCCGCTTCCTGCTGGCCCCCGCCCCCGGCACCCACCTCGCCCCGCCGGAACGCCTCGCCGACCTCACGGTCCGCGAACGCGAGGTGATGGCCCTGGCCGCGGAGGGCCTGTCCAACACGGAGATCGCCGAGGACCTCACGCTCAGCCCGCTGACCGTGCGCACCCACATCCACCGGGCCATGACCAAGCTGAACGCCCGCGACCGGGCGCAACTGGTCGTCATCGCCTACCAGACGGGCCTGGTACGGGCGACGCCGCCGGCGACGTAGGAGGGGAGGGCTACGGCCTGCCGTAGGTCGCCACCATGATGTTCTCGGCGACCTTGTTCATGCCCTGGCCCTTGGCGTCGGTGGAGTTGACGCTGTAGACGAGGGTGCGTGAGCCGTTGCGGGTGGAGGCGATGGCAGCGTTGTAGCCCCAGCGGCCGCCCGTCTTGCCCCACACCTCGCGGCCGCCCAGCACCTTCATCGACAGACCGGCGGAGTAGGCGGCTCGCTCGCCGCTCTTGAGGTCGGTCACCCGCGGCAGGGTGAACATCTCCTCCAGCAGCGGCCCGCGCACGACCCGCCCCCGGAACAGGGCCTTGGTGAAGCGTTCGAGGTCTTCGGTGGTCGAGATGATGTCCCCGGCCGCCCAGCCGTCCGTCGACCCCCACACGGACACGTCACGGAGCCCGACCGTGCCGTCGTCGAGCCGCATCGTCTGGTAGCCGTGGTTGTGCGGCCCGACGATGCGCGGGTTCGCGCCCGGGTAGTAGGTGTCGCGCAGCTTCAGCGGCTTGAACACCCGCTCGGCGACCTGGTCCTCGTACGCGTCGCCGGTGACCCGCTCGACGAGCAACCCGGCGATCGTGTACCCGATGTTGAGGTAGTGCTGCCGCTCGCCCGGCGCGAACTCCGGTGTCTTCGATGTCGCCGAGCGGACCATGGCGCGGGGGTCGTACACCTGGAAGCGGTGCTCGTACGCCTCCTCGACCGTGCTGCCGGGGAAGTCGGGGGCCGGGATGCCGTGCGTGTGGTTGAGGAGCTGCCGGACGGTGACGTCCTCGTACGCCGCCGGGATCAGGTCCGGGAGGTAGGAGCGGGCGGTGCGGTCGAGGTCCAGCCGGCCCTCTTCGGCCAGTTGCAGGGCGACGGCGGCGGTGAAGACCTTGGTCACGGAGCCCGCGCGGAAGCGGGCGTCGGGGTCGGCGGGCCGGTTGCTCCGCAGGTCGTGCACGCCCGAACTGCCCCGCCAGGTGCCCTCCTTGCCGCCGACCCGCACGAGCGCGGCGGTCGCGTCGGCGGTGGGCAGGCCGGCGATGGCGGTCTCCAGGGCGGTGTCGCGGGACTGCGCGGACACCACGGCGGCCGGGGCGGCCGGGCCGGACGCGGCGGCCGGGACGACCGACGGCCCCGCCACGACCACCCCCGCGACGAGCACGGCGACGGTCAGCAGACGGCTACGGGTCATGGTCAACTCCGTTGATCGGAACCGGTGTTCGGGACGGTTCCATCCTCCGGACCCGCGGCGCCCGGCGGATCGCCCCAGCGGGCGGTCCCGGCCGGTCAGTTCCTCGCCGACGCGGGGGAGGAACCGTCGCGGCCGCCTCCCCCCGGCGGGGGATCACCGGCCGCGATCAGCCCCGTCTCGTACGCGCAGATCACGGCCTGGATCCGGTCCCGCAGCCCCAGCTTCGCCAGCACGTTGCCGACATGTGTCTTCACCGTGTGGTCGCTGACCACCAGCTCGGCGGCGATCTCGGCGTTCGACAGCCCCCGTGCGAGCAGCAGCAGCGTCTCCCGCTCCCGCCCGGTCAGCACGTCCAGACGCGGATCGGGGCGACGGGGGCGGGCGGCGCCGGGCCGGGTGTACTGCTCGACCAGACGCCGGGCCACGGACGGCGCGAGCAGCGAGTCGCCCCGGGCGACGACCCGTACGGCGTGCACGAGATCGTCCCGGCGCACGTCCTTGAGCAGGAAGCCGCTCGCGCCCGCGTGCAGTGCCTCGTAGACGTACTCGTCGGAGTCGAACGTCGTGAGCATCACGGTCCGGCAGTCGCCCAGGGCGCTGATCGCGCGGCAGGCCTCGATCCCGTCCATGCGCGGCATCCTGATGTCGAGCAGCACCACGTCGGGCGCGTGCCGCCGCACCGCCTCGACCGCCTCGGCCCCGTCGCCCGCCTCCGCGACGACCTCGATGTCCGGCTGGACGTCCAGGATCATCGCGAAGCCGCTGCGCACCAGCTCCTGGTCGTCGGCCACCACGACCCGGATCGTCACGGCCCCACCTCCGCGGCGGCCGGTACGGGGATCGTCACGCGCACCTCGAACCCCCGGCCGTCGGCTCCCCGCCCGGTCACCGCGCTCCCTCCGTGTGCCGCGGCCCGCTCCCGTATCCCCGCGAGCCCGTGCCCGCGCCCGCCGCGGCCGGGTCGCGGCCCGTGCCCGTCATCGGTCACCCTGACATCCAAGTCGCCGCTTCCGTAGGTGAGTCGCACCGCGACGGTACGTGCTCCGGCGTGCCGGACGGTATTGGTCAGGGACTCCTGGACGATCCGGAAGACGGTGGCGGCGACCGCCTCCGGCACGGGCCGGACACCGCCCGCCGTCCCGTACGTGACGTCGAGGCCCCCGGCCCGCACCCGGTCGAGGAGCGCGGGCAGCTCCGCGAGCCCCGGCTGCGGCGCGCGCGGGGCGGCGCTGTCGTCGTCCCCCTCCCGCAGCACGCCCAGCATCCGGCGCAGCTGCGTCATGGCGTCCCGCCCGGTCGCGGAGATCGCGTCGAAGGCGGCCTCCGCACGCTCGGGCGCGGCACGCACCGCCACCGGACCGGCCTCCGCCTGCACGATCATCAGGCTCACCGCGTGGGAGAGGATGTCGTGCATCTCCCGTGCGATCCGGGCCCGTTCGCGGGCGGCGGCCCGCTCGGCCTCGACACGGTGCGCCCGCTGACGGGCGTCGGTGAGCCGCCCGAAGACATAGGCGGCCGTGAACACGATGAGCGAGAAGGTCAGTTCACGCGCGGACCGCGTGTTGAGCCACACCCCCACCGGCACGGCGACCAGCAGCACACCCCCGGTGACGAGCCGCTTCCACGCGGGCGACAACGCGGCGACCGTGTACGTGATCACGAGGCCGGTGTACGGCAGCGGCTGCCCGGGCCCGTCCACGGCCACCCCGTACAGCGCGGTGGTGGCCAGCATCGCGAACAGCACGGCGACGGGAGCGCGCCGCCGCCAGACCAGGGGCAGCACGGTGAGCGTGCTCAGCGCGTAGGCGCCCCAGGTCGCGGGCGGTGCCCCGGCCGCACGCGGCACGACGAACGGCATGGTCATAGCGCACTGCACGAGCAGCGCGATGCCGATGTCGACGACGAGCGGATTGGCGGCCGTCAGCGCCCGCCCGCGCTCCCACCAGAGTCGCGGATCCCTGCGTATACCCCCCATGCGTCACAAGGTAATGGGCCCTTCGGCTTCACGCCCCGGGGGCGCGAAAGGCGACCTGGCGGCGGGTGGCCTCGTCGATCTCGTCGAGGGTGAGGAGCGGGGTCGCCCGGGACTGGATGGCGCCGCTGGCCTTGACGGTGAGACTCACGGCGGCCATGGAGACGGTGTCGGGAAAGTCGACGATCATCACGAGGTCGTCCGCCCCGAAGGCGAAGTACATGGCCTCGACGTCCCCACCGAGCCCGGTGACGACCTGATCGACGACAGCCCGCCGCCCACTGGCACCCTCCTTGAGCAGCCCTTTGGTGCCTTCGGGCGTGTACGTGGCCTGGATCAGGAACTTCGGCATGGGGCATGCCTTCCCGGGGTCACCTCGGCGGCTACCGGCTCAGCGGGCGCATTCACTCGCCCGCGCCATACGGCCTGGCCGACGCGTCGCGCTCAGGAGGTGCTGAACCTCAGCACGGCACCGTCCTCGTCGTGCGCGACGATGGTCGCCTTCAGCGAGTCGCCGAAGCCCGCCTCGCCGCCCGTGCCACCGAGTTGCATCACCGTGCCGTCGGTTCGGAAGGTGACGTGGTCGTCCGTGACGGAGACGCGCACCTTCGTCCCGTTCGCCGTGATGTCCGCCGTGGAGGTCACCAGGACCTCGCACTCGCCGTCAGCGCAGGCGGCGAAGTTCCTGCCGTCCGCCGCCTCGGGCGCGGGAGTGTCCGTGTCGCCGGGCTGCCAACCCGGGGCGCACTGCTCGGCTTTCCGGTACGCGGCCGCGAGGTGCGGATCCTCATCGGCCAGCGCGGGCAGGTCCGGCTTCGGCGGGGTGAGGGTCTGGACGTGCTTGTCGACGTCCGTGGCACTCTCCGCGGCGTTTTCGAGGCCCACGGCCGGTGACACCGTTTCGAGTTTCGCCGCGACACCGTTCACCTTCTTCCGCAAGGCATCGAGCATTCGGTCGGCCGCGGGAACGCCAGTCGGGCCGAGGTCTTCCAGATCGCTCCGCACGCTGTCCACCGCCGACGGTGTGCCGGCGAGATAGCCGAGGGCGGTGGCACCGGCGACGAGATCTCCCTCGCCCGCGCCCCGGATCTCCTTCAGATCGGCGGCGCTCTCCGCCCGCAGATCCTCGAGGGCGATCGTCGCCTCGCAGACACCGCCCGCCCACTTCACCAATTCCGCGGACGGCGGCCGAACCTGCGTGGACGAGGCCGATTTCCTTCCGGCCGAGCCCGTCGCGCCGGCCGAGCCGTCCGCGTCGCCGGCCCCGCCGCTCCCACACCCCCCGACGGCCAGCACCAGCCCGGCGGCCACGACCGCGACGCTCCCTTTGTTACCCATCCGACGACCCCTCTCCCTGTGCCCGGCCACCCGTGGCGGTACGTATTCCGGAAGTGAATTATTCATGGGATTTCACGCCCCATTCCCTTCCGCCTCTGGTGAATCTCCCGTTCGTCGAAAAAGAATTCGAGCAAGGTGATATTACGTCAATAAGGGCAACCAATGCTTTCCGGACTTTATCCGCCGGTAAAGCCACGAAATCGTTTCGTCATATCTACGATCGCTGGCTATGACCGACACTTCTCGGGACAGCTCCGCCACCCGTGCGCGCTGGCAGACCTGTCTCCGGCTCGCCCGCGAACTTCTGCTCGTCGGGCCGGACGGCAAGGACCTCAAACTCGACTATCTGCACACCCTGATAGACACGGGCCGCCTCGGCCCCACCCACCACCCGCGTAAGAAGATCCTCGTCGTCGGCGCCGGAATCACCGGCCTCGTCGCCGGGCGATTACTCAAGGACGCCGGCCACGAGGTCACCATTCTGGAGGCCAACGCCAGCCGGGTCGGCGGGCGCGTCAAGACGTTCCGGGCCACCAAGCACCACCAGCCCTTCGACGACCCGGCCCAGTACGCCGAGGCCGGTGCCATGCGGCTGCCCGACTTCCATCCGCTCGTCCTCGCCCTGGTCGACAAACTCGGGCTCGGCCGCCGCCAGTTCTACAACGTGGACGTGGACCCCGGCACCGGCAGCGGCCCCGACGTCCCCGTGCCCCCGGTGACGTACTCCTCCTTCACCGGCCGGACCTGGTCCTACGGCGACGACAGCCCCGAATTCCGCGAGCCCGACAAGCGCGGCAACTCCTGGATCCGCGTCAACCGCGTCCAGGTGCGGCGCTCCGACTACTCGGCCGGGCCGGAGCGCGTCAACGAGGGCTTCCACCTCACCGGCGACGAAGTCCGGTCCCCCGTCGTGAAAATGGTCGACGACGCGCTGGAATGCGTGCGCGACTACTACTCCGACGTGGTCGACGGCCGGCGCGTCAACAAGCCGTTCGAGGAGTGGGTCGAGGGCTGGGCCCGGGTGATCCGCGACTTCGACGGCTACTCGATGGGCGGTTTCCTGCGCGACCACGCCGGGCTCAGCGACGAGGCCGTCGAGGCCGTCGGAACCCTGGAGAACATGTCCTCGCGGCTGCATCTGTCCTTCTTCCACAGCTTCCTCAGCCGCAGCGACATCAACCCGGGCGTCCGCTACTGGGAGATACCCGGCGGCAGCTGGCGCCTGCCGCACGCCCTCCACCAGGGCCTGCGCGACGAGGTGCGGCTCGGCCACCGCATGATCCGGCTGGAGTACCACGACCCCAGCCGCGACACCGACCCCGAGGGCACCGGCGCCGTCGGACCCGACGGCTGGGGCGTGGCCGTGCAGACCGTCGCCGAGAACGATCCACAGGCCCCGCCCCGCCTGTGGACGGCGGACCTGGCGATCGTCACCGTCCCGTTCTCCGCCCTGCGCTTCGTGGAGATCGTCCCCTCGATGTCGTACAAGAAGCGCCGCGCGATCATCGAGACCCACTACGACCAGGCCACCAAGGTGCTGCTGGAGTTCAGCCACCGGTGGTGGGAGTTCACCGAGGACGACTGGCGCGAGGAGCTGGACCGGATCTCGCCGGGGCTGTACGAGTACTACCAACAGGGCGGCCCGGACGGCACCGGCATGGTCCTCTCGATCGTCGAGGCGGGGGCCGGCCCCGCTGCCTCCGGACTGCTCGGCGCCGCCGTCAAGGACAGCGCCGTCACCGAGGAGATGCGGCAGCTCGACAGCACCCTGCCGCTGCGCGGCCCCGCCGTCCGGCCCGCCACGCACTGCTTCGGCGGAGGCTCCGCGGCCGACAACCCCAACAGGTTCATGTACTACCCGTCGCACCGGGTCGAGGGCAGCACCGGCGGCGTCGTCCTCGCCTCCTACTGCTGGTCCGACGACGCCGCCCGCTGGGACTCCATGCGGAGCGCCGAACGCTACGTCTACGCCCTGCGCAACCTCCAGGCCCTGCACGGGCGCCGTGTCGAGGTGTTCTTCACCGGGCGGGGCGCCACCAAGAGCTGGGCCCGCGACCCGTACGCCTTCGGCGAGGCCGCCATCTACACCGCGCACCAGATGACCAGCTTCCACCTGGACGTCTCCCGGCCCGAGGGCCCGGTGCACTTCGCGGGAGAGCACACCTCCCTCAAGCACGCCTGGATCGAGGGCGCCCTGGAGAGCGCAGTGCGGGCCGCGCTCGCCGTCCACCAGGCCCCGCCGGTCACCGTCCCGGGGGAGGGGGCATGACCGCGATCGACCGCAGGTGCACGGTCGCCCGCTATCTCGCCCTGCGGCTGGCCGAGTTGGGCATCACCCATCTCTTCGGCGTCCCCGGCAACCACCTCGGCCCGTTCCTGACCACCCTGCGGGACGAGGACGACATCGAGTGGGTCGGCACCCCCACCGAGGGCGGCGCCGGCCAGGCCGCCGACGCCTACGCCCGCATCCACGGCGTGGGGGCGGTCGCCGTCACCTACAGCGTGGGCGCGTTCAACCTGCTGGGCGCCTGCGGCGGCGCCTACGTCGAACAGGTACCGCTGGTCGCGATCAACGCCTCCCCGCCCTACGAGCAGTGGCAGAACTACCGTGCCGTCGGCCTGCTCACCTCGCACATGAGCCCCCGCGCGGAGAGCAACCTGGACGTCTACCGGCAGGTCACCGTCGACGCGCAGGTCGTCTCCCACCCGGGCCTCGCCCCCGGCCAGATCGACGCCGCGCTCACCGCGTGCCTCTCCGAGCGCCGCCCGGTCTACCTGGAGATCATGGAGGACCTCTGGGACGAGCCCTGCCCCGCGCCCGAGATACCGATCGTCCCCCGGGAGCGGCCGTTCAGCGCGCGCAACCAGGAGCTGCTGGACCACGCCGTGCAGGCGATCCTGACCCTGGTCGAGGAGCATCCCGGCCCGGACGGCAGGCCCCGCCCGATCGTGTGGGCCGGCGAGGAGATCGACCGGTTCCGCCTCGGCGAGCAGCTCACCGGCCTGGTGGAGGCCACCGGCGTGCCGTTCTGCACCACCGTCGGCGCCAAGGCCGTCGTCGACGAGGACCTGCCGCGGTTCCACGGCGTCTACAACGGCCCGGCCAGCCACCCCGACGTGCACGCCGTCTTCAAGGACTGGGCCACCTGCCGCATCGGGCTCGGCGCCTGGTCCACGTCGAAGAACCTCGGCGGCGAGCAGTCCGTCGGCGGCGACTGGGTGATGGCCGCGCTCGGCGGCGTCAGCGTCGGCACCTCCTACTTCCCCGACGTCCAGCTCCGCCACCTGCTGCCCGCCCTCCAGGACGCGCTGGTGAAGGCCTACGGCTCCGGGGGCCTGGCCGCCGACTACTACGCCGAGTCCTACGCCCACCACGGCTCACCGGGCGACCGCCCCGCGGCCCTCGAACACCACCGCGCCTCCCTCCGTACCGCAGCCACGCGCTCCCACCGGCCGGACGGGCAACGCCTCACCTACGACGGTGTCTTCGACCGGATCAACCACTTCCTGAACCACGACACCGGCGAGGACTGGACGGTCGTCTCGGACGCCGCTTTCTCCCTCATCGGCTCGATGAACCTGTCCCTGCCGGCGGGCGGGTTCCTCTCGCAGGTCAGCTGGCTGTCCATCGGCTGGTCGGTCGGCGCGGCCACCGGCGCCGCGCTCGCCCCCGAGCGGGAGGACGCCCGCCCGATGGTGTTCGTCGGCGACGGCGCCTTCCAGGAGACCTGCCAGGAACTCTCCACCCACACCCGGCTCGGGCTCCGCTCGGTGGTGTTCGTCATGGACAACGGCCACTTCTACGGCATCGAACAGATGCTGGTGCACCCGGAGTTCTACGCGGACCGGGACGCCGCGGACCCCGACTTCTACAACGTCCTGCACCCCTGGCACTACGACCGTCTCGCGGCCGTCTTCGCCGGCGGGAAGACCCCGGCGAACGGCGTCAGCGTCACGCACACCGCGGACCTGGACGACCTCCTGGCCCGCCTCACCGACCCGGCCGACCCACTCAACGCCGGACCGCTCCTGGTGCGCGTCCGGCTGCACCGGCACGACTACCCGCGGGCGATGGCCTACAAGGTTCCGACAGAGAAGGAGCAGGACCATGGCTGATCTCAACGTACTGATCGCGTTCGACGCGGCCACGATCGTCGAGCAGAACCCCAACGCGTCCAGGAACCCCGACGCGCCGACCTACGTCGACGAGAGCCTGATCTACATGACGACCCGGCACGACCACATCGTCGGCACGTCGGGCGCCGAGCTGAACCTCCGCGCCGAACCCGGTGACACCGTCAAGTGGCGCGAGACGACCGTCTCCCTGGGCAGCGAGTACAAGGCGCTGCTGTACCGCTACGTCAGCAGCGACAGCGGGCACCAGCTCATCCGCACACCGGAGATCGAGGTGATCGACGGCATCTACCCGCTGCCGAAGGAGGGCAGCGAGGGCCGGCCGGAGTTCGACACCCAGCGGTACCAGGACCACTACTGGCGGACGACCGTCAAGAGCGCCGGCAGGGTCACCTACCACTTCTACTTCCAGATCCTGGACCGCCACCGCCAGTTGAAGGGGTACTTCCAGTGGGACCCCTTCATCACCATCGAGGACGCCTGACGCGTCCCCGGC
This sequence comes from Streptomyces sp. NPDC041940, assembly GCF_055589465.1. NCBI lineage: Bacteria > Bacillati > Actinomycetota > Actinomycetes > Kitasatosporales > Streptomycetaceae > Streptomyces > Streptomyces sp. NPDC041940. The sequence goes on along the minus strand of NZ_JBVJBP010000024.1, from coordinate 112,883 downwards.
CGCTCAGCGGCGCCGCAGTGACGGGTCGAGCAGCGCGGGCGGGGTGTCGTGCTTCTCGTGCGGGGCCAGGTCGGTGCCGGGCGCGACGATCGCGTCGATCGCGTCGAGGACGTCGGCGCTGAGCACGGTGTCGGCGGCGGCGAGCTGCGCGGTGAGGTGGTCCGCGGTGCGGGGGCCGATGAGCGCGCTGGTCACGCCGGGGTGCGCGGTCACGAAGCCGAGCGCCAGCTGGACCATGGTCAGGCCGGCCTCGTCGGCGACCCCGGCGAGCCGCTCTACGGCGTCGAGCCTGGCCCGGTTGTGGGGGAGGGAGGTGTCGAAGCGCTCCGGCATGAACGCCGAGCGGTTCGTGGTGATGTCCCGGCCCTCGCGGACGGCGCCCGTCAGCCAGCCCGAGGCGAGCGGGCTCCACACCAGCACGCCCAGTCCGTACTCCTGTGTGACGGGCAGGACATGGGACTCGATCCCGCGCTGGAGGATCGAGTAGCCGGGCTGTTCGGTGACGTAGCGGCTCAGGTGCCGCTCGCGGGCGGCCCACTGGGCCTGCGCGATGCGGTACGCGGGGAAGGTCGAGGAACCGAAGTACCGGATCTTCCCCGCGCGTTGCAGGTCGGTCAGCGCCGACAGGGTCTCCTCGTCGCCGGTGCGCGGGTCCCACCGGTGGATCTGGAACAGGTCGACGTGGTCGACCCCCAGTCGGCGCAGGCTGTCGTCCAGTGCGGTGACCAGCCAGCGGCGCGAGGCGCCCTGGTGGTTGCGCTCGTCGCTCATCGGCATGCTCGCCTTCGTGGCCAGCACGATGTCCTCGCGGCGGCCCGCGATGGCCTTGCCGACCATCTCCTCGGACTCGCCGTCGCTGTACCTGTCGGCGGTGTCGATGAGGTTGATCCCCGCCTCCAGGGCGGCGTCGACGAGGGCGGTGGCCTCGTCCTGGGTGGTACGTCCGATCCGGCCGAAGTTCATCGCGCCGAGCGCGAGGGAGCTGACCTGCACGCCGGTGCGGCCCAAGGTGCGGTACTGCATGACCGTGTCTCCTCTGGCATCATGGATGAAGCGGAACGCCGTTCCGCTTCATCCAGACGATACGGAACACTGTTCCGTTTCGGCAAGTGCTGAGCGGAGAAAGGGCGAGCGCGGTGAACGACATCGGCGACGGCGAGGACACGGGGCGTGCGACCCCGTCCCGGCGGAAGGACGCCCGGCGCAACAAGGCGACGCTGCTCGACGCGGCCGCCGCGGTCTTCGTCACCTCGGGCGTGGAGGCGCCGGTGCGTGACATCGCGGCCAGGGCCGGGGTCGGGGTGGGCACGATCTACCGCCACTTCCCCCACCGGGCGGACCTCGTCATCGCCGTCTACCGGCACCAGGTCGACGCCTGCGCCGAGGCCGGCCCGGCCCTGCTGGCGAGCGCCGCGACCCCGCACGCCGCACTGCGGCAGTGGATCGACCTCTTCGTCGACTTCCTGGTGACCAAGCACGGCCTCGCCGCCGCCCTGCACTCCGACGACGCCGGCTTCGACGCGCTGCACGCCTACTTCATCGACCGACTCGTGCCGGTCTGCGCCGAGTTGCTGTCCGCCGCGGCCGACGCGGGCGAGATCGACGCCGGCATCGAGGCGTACGAGCTCATGCGCGGCGTGGGAAACCTCTGCATCGGCGCGGACCACGACCCCCGCTACGACGCACGCCGCCTGGTCGGCCTCCTCATCACGGGACTGCGCCGTCCGCGCTGACCCTCAGGGCGAGCGCCTATCGCTTCTGTGCCCGGTAGCGCTTCAGCAGCGCGGTGATCCGGGCCTGGTCCGCCGGCCCGTTGAGCTCGGTCAGCAGATCGTCGGGGCACAGCTCGTAGAGGTCGCCCCACCAGCGCCGTCCCCGGTTGTCCCAGATGCGATAGCCCCCGGGCACACCCCTGGCGACGTAACGTCTCCTGGCCACGCTCCCCCCGTCCTCGCGATGTCCGCGACGAGACCGTACGCGCCTCGGGGGCCCCGGGCGAGGCAATATCGGGTGCCGCACCCTCGGCTCCCACGGGCCGGCTGTCCGGATTCGGTGTTTCTCCGGAGCGGCGTTGATGGCACCCTGACGAGCACTTCGGAACCGGCCGGCAGAGCGGAAGCGGCAGCATGATCAAGTGGATGCCCCTGGGCACCGGAGCCAGGCCCGTCCCTCAGCCGGTGGCGACCCCGCTGGTCTGGGCCGGGGCCTTCGCGGGGGCGCCGGCGCTGGTGGCGTGCCTCAACACCGTGGTGGGGCCGGACCGTCCGGAACTGGCCCTGCCCGCGCTGTCCGTGCTGGCCGCCGTGCTCGGCCTGTGCGCCCGCTTCACGGCCGCCCCCGGAACGGCCCTGCTCTGCTGGCTGTTCCTCAACGGCTTCGCCATCCCGCCCGCCGGCACCCTCACCTGGGCCGGACACCGCGACACCACATGGCTGGCCTGCCTGTTCGCCGCCACCCTCCTGGGCACGGCCCTGGCCCGCCTGACCCACGCCCGCGCCGCCTACCGCCGCCTCACCCCCAGGAACACCCGCAACGACGGCGGCCCCGGCGCCACGACCTAGCACGTCGGGGCCGGCCTCGGCGCCGGGCCGCTGGACGAGGAACCGCGCCCGGTCTGCCGCTCCAGGGCGCGGATCCGCGCGGTCGGGTTCAGGTCGGCGTGGGCGGGTAGCCGCCTGCCGGTACCGGCGGCCCCGGACGTCCGGTTCTCCATGACGTCAGCGTCGCCGCCGGCGCGGCCGGACCATGCGGACCCACCACCCCTGAGAACCGTAGGAGCACCCCATGGCGAAGATCCTTTTCCTGATGACCGGCGCCGACCACTGGACGCTGGCCGACGGCAGCAAGCACCCCACCGGCTTCTGGGCCGAAGAGGCGGTCGCCCCCTACGAGGCGTTCAAGGCCGCCGGTCACGAGATCACCGTGGCCACCCCGGGCGGCGTCGTCCCGCCGGTCGACCCGGGCAGCCTGGCCCCGGAGGCCGCCGGCGGCGCGGAGAACGCGGCGAAGATCAAGGCCGTGGTGGAGGGCGCCCCGGAGTTCCGCACCCCGCTGACCCTGACCGGCGTACGCCTCGACGACTTCGACGCGGTGTACGTCCCCGGCGGCCACGGCCCGATGGAGGACCTGGCCGTCGACACCGACTCCGGCGCTCTCCTCGCCCGGGCGGTGGAGTCCGGGCTGCCGGTCGGCGTGGTCTGCCACGGCCCGGCCGCGCTGCTGGCCGCGGTGAAGGAGGACGGCACGAACGCCTACGCCGGCTACCGGATCACCGCCTTCACCAACACCGAAGAGCAGCTCGCCGGCAGCGCCGACAAGGCGAAGTGGCTGCTGGAGGACCGGCTGACCGAGGCCGGACTGACGGTCGAGACCGGGGAGCCGTGGGCACCGCACGTCCGGGTCGACCGCAACGTCGTCACCGGCCAGAACCCGGCCTCCTCCGCCCCGCTCGCCGCCGAGCTGCTCAAGAAGCTCCCCTGACCACGCGCACCCCGGGAGCGGCTGGACGTGCCGCACGCCGGGCCGAGTGTCCCGACCCGATGCCCAACGGGCACCGGGCCTGGCCGGACGGCCTCGTCACCGCCGCCTCCGGGTAGCCGCACACCCCGGGGCCTCCCGGCCGCGGCCCCGGCGGACGGGTGCCCGGCCGGGAGTACCGTGGAGGTACCGAGAGCGCTTCGCGCACCGGCCCCGACACCGGTGCCGCCCTCGGCGACCGACGACCCCGGGTCGGGTCCTCCTGTGCCCGGAGCAGGGCTTGCCTCATGACGGTGCATGTTCGGGTCGCGCCGACGACCGCAGAGTTTCCCGGGCGGCGGGACGCCCCGGACCGGCGCGGCACGCGGAGGCAGCCCGGGCCGAGGCCGGAGCGTGGCTCCTCGCCCCGTGAGGGCGCCCGCGTCCGCGAGCTGACCCGGCGTCAGGTAGAGGACCGCCTGGGGGAGCTGGGCGATCTGTACGCGGACACCTCCGGCGGCGGCCCGTGGGCGTGGAACGAGGCCCGAGGCGCCTTCCTGCGACGGCTGGCGGCCGACGCGAGACGCCCGGGGTTCTCGCTGCTGATCGCCGAGACCACCGCCCTGACCGGCTGCGCCTACGGCTTTCCCGTACGCCGTGACGGGCCCTGGTGGGAGGGCTTCGACGGATACCTCCCGGGGAGCCTGCTCCGGCTCGCGGGCTCCGGGCGCCTCTTCATGGTCTCCGTGATCCTCGTCCAGCCCTGGGTGCGCCGGCAGAACCAGGACCGCGCCTGGAACCTCGCCCGGCGCCTCCAGCGACGGCTGCTCACCGACCACGGCGCCACCGTCGGCGTCACCCTGGTGAACCGCTCCGACGCCGGGACCGTCGAGGCCCTGCGGTCCTGGGGGTGGCGCTGCCTCGACGGCGACACCCCGGGCCCCTTCCGCGTCCTGGTCCTCGGGACCTGAGCGGCACGACAGGGCCTACCGCACCGGCATCCGCCACCACGCGGCCGACGCGTCGCGCAGGGTGTTGGTGCCGCAGTGCACCTCGCCCATGCCGAGGTGGTACGTGTACCAGTCGTCGATGTACGACACCTTCATGCCGACCCGCGTGTAGACGGCGTTGACGGCCTCCGTGAAGATGTCCTTGCCGGCGATGACGGGCCCCCACTGGCGCGGGGCGAGGTAGCGGTCGCGGCCCAGGAGCACGCCGTTGACGGCGCCGGGCACGTACGCGCTGGTCTGCACCGCCGGAGCCGCCGCACGCGGGGCCGCCGGGTTCTCGGCGAGCCACTTCTGCTGGCCGCGGTCCCGGAGGCTGTCCACCAGGTCGGACGCGGCGCCCATGCGCGTCAGCCGCGGCACGGGAACGTCCTGGCCGTCGGCGGAGAAGGCCTCCGACTCACGGGTGTACAGCGCGGGCACCCGCACGATCTCCGCGTCGGTGACGCCCGTCTCGCGCTTGAGGATCTCCAGGTTGGCGGCGATGCGCCGGGCCGCCATCTGGTTGTCGGACACCAGGTGCCGGGAGGCGAGCGCCTGGTCGATGGTCTCCTTGGGCGCGGGGCTGTCGCTGCGGCCCGGGACGGAGAACATCTTCTTCCCGCCGTGGCCGTCGCGCTTGGCGTCGCGCAGCAGCCGCAGCCCCGCCTCCGGGTCGGCGACGCCGACGCGCCAGCCGCGCGGGGTGTCGGCGGGCAGGAACTGCACGAACTCGTCGACGTGCCCGACACCCAGCCAGGAGGTGTCCAGCAGCAGCGGGTCCTGCATGCCCTGCGACTTCAGCATCGTCCGCATCACCTTCGACGGACGTGCCCCGCTGTCCTTGCGCTCGCCCATGATGATGCGCCCGGCCGGGAAGGACCGCCCGTTGTGCGCGTAGGGCGGGATGGTCTCCAGGTTCCCGAAGGAGTTGAGCGACCAGTCGTCGGGCTCCGCCGGGTCGGTCACCTGCACGACCCCCGTGTCCCGGCCGCGGATCTTCTCGAACAGCTCGCGGCCCGCGTCCCGGTCCGGCTGGGCGGAGCGCAGCATCACGCGCATCACCTGCGGCTGCCCGCCCGGCCCGGTCATGTTGACGTAGGCCGGTTCGACGAAGTCCTGCGCCCAGGGGTCGGCGTATTTCGTGAACTTGACCAGCGGCGTGGTGACCCCGGCCTTCTTGACCTCCTTGCCGAGTTCGGCGACGAACTTCTGCTGGAGGCGGCTGTACTCGCCCTGGCCCTGGACCTCGGTCACCATCACCTGCTGGGTGTTCTGCAGGTGATGCTGGGTCAGCAGCGGTGCGACGCGCAGGGTCACGGCGTCGGAGGTGGACTTCTGCCCGGACGTGACCGTCAGCCGGACCACCGCGCGGCCGTCCCACTTCGCCGTGTCCCGGACGATGTCGGTGGCCTCGACGCCGAACTCCACGCCGGAACGCAGCTCGGCGGCGGTCAGCCGGGTCGCGGACGTCACCAGGACCCACTTGCCGTCCCGCTTGAGGAAGAGGTGCGCGTGCTTGCCCCCAGTGGTGACCTTCAGGCTGCCCTTGGCGTTAGAGGCCAGGCCGGGCATGGGCACGGAACGGACCCGGGCGAGGTCGGCGGCGTCCGCGGTGCCGTTGACCTTCGTGTCGGTGCCGTCGTTGCACGCGGCCAGCTTGGCGTCGGACAGGGGTCTGCCGCCCGGCCCCGTGACGGGACACCGCTTGGTGTCGTCGTCGATGTTGGGCAGGTAGACGGCACCGCGCCCGACGGACCAGCCGTCCTCGCCGGTCTTGTCGCTGCCGCCGGTGACATCGACCCGCCCGTCGCGGTTCACATCGGCGCGCAGATCGGCCCGGCCGGCCGTCTCGGCGGCGAAGGCGGAGCCGGCCGGCCCGGCCAGCACGGACCCGGCCGCGGCGAGCGCCAGGACCAGCGACCCGGCCGGAATCAGACGTGGACGTATGTGAGCACGTGAACGCACAGCACGGTCCTCTCAGTTGGGGGGTGACGCTGTGCAAGAGGCGGAACAGGGCCTGTGCGTTGCTTGTGAAGGGGCGGTTACCGCTCGGGTGCCGCGTGCCGTGAGCGGAACGTCCGGCCGCAGCGGGCCCTGCGTCCGTCCGACGGTTATCCGCCCCGGTACCGGCGAGGTTCGGAGGGCGGGCGGAGACCCTCGACGAGAGTGGCCGGATGCGGTATATGCGGCGTATGGCCGGTGAAGGACCGTCCATGCTGACGCGCGTGGTGCTGGCGACGACCATCGGCACCGCGCTGGAGTGGTACGGCTTCATCCTGTTCAGCACCATGAGCGCGCTCGTCCTGAACCGGCTGTTCTTCCCGCCCGGCGACCCGGTCGCGGCGACCCTGGCGTCCTTCGCCACGTTCGCGGTCGGGTTCGCCGTACGGCCGCTCGGCGCTCTGGTCATCGGGCACTACGGGGACCGGCTGGGCCGCAGGCGGATGCTGGTGATCACGTTGGTCACGGTCGGCCTGGCCAGCGCCCTGATGGGCGCGCTGCCGACGTACGAGACCGCCGGGGCGTGGGCGCCCGCGCTGCTGGTCGTGCTGCGGATGATCCAGGGGTTCGGCGCGGGCGCCGAGTACGCGGGCGCCTCCCTCACCCTGGCCGAGTTCGCCACGCCGGAGCGTCGCGGACGGTACGCCGCCATCCCCCCGGCGGGTGCGGCGGTCGGCGCGCTGCTCTCGGCCGGGGCCGTCGCCGCCGTGGCGGCCCTGCCCCCGGACGACTTCCTCGACTGGGGATGGCGCATCCCCTTCCTGGTCACCCTCGTCGTCACGGCGACCGGCTTCTACATCCGGGTCAGCGTCGCCGAGAGCCCGATGTTCGAGCAGGTCAAGCGGGAGCGCGGAGTCGCACGGGCACCCGCCGTGGAACTGGCCCGCCGCGCTCCGCGGACCCTCTTCCTCGGGGTGATCAGCAGCATCGGGCCGAACGTCGCCGCCTACATCCCGGTGGTGTTCGCGCTCGCCTATCTCACCGAGCGGCTCGAGGTCTCCCGTACGGTCACCCTCGTCGGGGCGCTGATCTACTTCGCGTGCAGCGCGGCGGTGACACCGGTGGCCGGGGCGCTGGGCGACGCGGTCGGCCGCCGGACGGTGCTCGGCTGGGCCATGGTCGCCGCGGCGGCGTTCGCGTTCCCCTTCTTCTGGCTGCTGGACACCGAGCAGGCCGGATACGTGTGGTTCGCGTTTGGCCTCAGCGGGATGCTGCTGGGGGCCCAGCTCGGCGCCCAGGCGGGCTTCCTGGCGGACCTGTTCACCACCAGGACCCGGTTCAGCGGGGTCGCCCTCAGCCGGGAGGTCGCGGCGGCCCTGGCGGGCGGCACCGCACCCCTCGTCGCGGCCGCGCTGCTGGAGGCGGCCGGGGGAGAACCCTGGCCGGTGGTCCTGTACATGAGCGTGCTGCTGCTGATCAGCGCGCTGGCCGTGGCCCTGATCCACGGCTTCGGACGGCACGAGCAGCGGGGAGAGGCCGTGCGACGGCCCTGAGCGGGCGTCAGGGCGGGAGCAGGCCCACGGCGGTCGAGGCCGCGAGGCGGTGCCAGTTCGTGTCGCCCCGGAGCATCGCGTGGTCACCGCCCGGGACGAGGCGGACGTCCGCCCGGGCCCCGGCCGCGCGGGCCCGCCGCACGTACGACACCGACGCGCCCGGGTCGGTCACACGGTCCCGGTCCCCGTGGATCACGACGACGTCCTTGTCGCGCAACTGGCTCACCGGCTCGCCGTCCGGGCACCAGGGCGCCAGCGCCAGCACCGCCCGGACCTGCGGGGCGCCCGCGGCGCGCAGGGCCGCGCGACCCCCCATCGAGTGACCCACGAGAACCACCGGGACGTCACCGGCCCGGCGGGCGAGTTCGTCGAGCGCCCGCCGGACGTCCCGCAGGGCATCCGAGTCGTCGGCGTCGCCGTTCCAGCCGCGCACGCGGTAGCGCACCTCTCCCAGGAACACCCCGTCGTCCGGCAGCGCGGCGGCGACGGCCCGCACGAAGGGCCTCATCCGCAGGGCCGCCAGATGCCAGGGCCGCGACGGGGACCGGCCCTCGGACCTGCCACCGTGCAGGAACAGCACGGCGGCCCGCGGCGCGCCGGGGGCGCGGCGCGGCACCAGCGCGGCCGGCGTGCGAGCCGCCCCGGGGACGGTCTCCCGTTCGTGAACCGTCATCCGTGCTCCTCGCCCCTCGCGTGTCCCCCGCCGGGGAGATCCGTTCACTGGTCATCCGTAGCCGTCCGGCGAACGGATTGGCCGGCCGCCGGCACGCCATGGTCCCCGAAACCCGGGCCCCTGCCCAGGCCGTCCGGTCCCACCTGCGTTTTTTCCTGGGAGCGGGACCAATCCGTCGCCCTCCGGGGACCGGATTACCACCGGAGACGTCCCGACCACGGAGGACCCCCGTGAGAGAAGCCGTGCACATCGGCCGAAACCCGTCCGCCGAGCCGGACCTGCAAGAACTGGTGGGCCGCGTCGCGCTGGGCGAGGAGGACGCGTTCGCCTCGGTGTACGACCTCGTGGCGAGCCCGGTCCTCGGTGTCGTGCGCGCCGTCCTGCGCGACCAGGCGCAGTCGGAGGAGGTCGCCCAGGAGGTCCTGGTGGAGGTGTGGCGCACCGCCCCCCGCTACCGCTCCGACCGCGGTACGGCGATCAACTGGATCCTCACCCTGGCGCACCGCCGGGCGGTCGACCGGGTGCGCTCGGTGGAGGCCGCCGCGGCCCGGGACCACAAGGCCGCCCTGCTGGAGCGCACGCCCGAGTACGACGAGGTGACCGAGCAGGTCGAGGCACGGCTGGAGCGGGAGCAGGTGCGGCGCTGTCTGCGCACGCTGACCGAGATCCAGCGCCAGGCCGTCACCCTCGCGTACTACCGCGGGCTGACCTACCGGCAGGTGGCGGAAGCCCTGACGCTTCCCCTGGGCACGGTCAAGACCCGCCTGCGCGACGGGCTCATCCGGCTGCGCGACTGCCTGGGGGTGACCGCGTGACCACCGCCGACCTGCACACCCTGACCGGCGCCTACGCCCTGCACGCCCTGTCCGACGAGGAGCGGGAGGCCTTCGGGCGGCACCTCGCGGCCTGCGAGCCGTGCGCCGAGGAGACCGCCGAACTGACGGCCGTCGCCGCCCGCCTGGGGCTCGCCGTCGCGCTCACGCCCCGCCCGGTGCTGCGCGAGCAGGTGCTGCGCCGGATCACCACCGTCCGCCAGGACCCGCCCGGGGAGCCGGCCCGGCCCCGCGCGGGCCGTACGGCCTCCTGGGGGCGCCCGCTCTCGCGGTGGGCCCTGGCGGCGTGCCTCGCGGCGGCCACCGCGCTCGGCGGTACGGCGGTGTGGCAGTACCAGCGAGCCGAGGACGCCCTCGACCAGGCCCGGCAGGCCGAACAGGCCACGGACCGGATCGCCGGCGTGCTCGCGGCACCGGACGCCAGGACCCGCACCGCGGAACTGGCCGACGGGGCCACCGGCACCGTCGTCGTCTCCGCAGGCCAGGACCGGGCCGTGTTCATGGTCTCCGGGATGGCGGATCCGCCACGGGGCAAGGTCTACCAGCTGTGGTTCGACGACGACGGCACCATGCGGTCCGCCGGCCTCATGGACCCCGGCCGCACCGACCAGGCCGTCCTGATGCGGGGTGCCGTGGACGGGGCGTCGGGCATGGGCGTCACCGTCGAACCGGCCGGCGGATCCGAGCGGCCCACCTCGGCCCCGGTGGCCGCGATGGCCTTCCCCGCCTGACGCGCCCCGATGGCCTTCCCCGCCTGCCGCTCATCTGGGCGGCAGCGGGAAGAAGCCGCTGGTCCGGGCCGCGTAGGCGGCATACCCGGGTCGTTCGGCCATGTGCCGCTCCAGCAGCCGCTTCCCGCTGCCCTTGGTCAGTAGCAGGCTCATCACCACCGGCGACACCACCACGGCCGCCGCCGCGGCGGGCGCGTCGCAGGCGATGAGGAACAGGCCCCACCACACGCAGAAGTCCCCGAAGTAGTTGGGATGGCGGGTGTAGCGCCACAGCCCCCGGTCCATGATCCGGCCCTTTTGCTCCGGATCCGCCTTGAACCGGGCGAGCTGGGCGTCCCCGACCGCCTCGAAGAACATGCCGACCGCCCAGAGGCAGGCGCCCGCGGCGGCCCACGCGGTCATCGGCCCGGTGATGTACTGCGCGGCCTGCACCGGCAGCGACACCAGCCAGACCAGGGCGCCCTGGAGCAGGTACACGATCCGCAGCGCGTACAGGTTCCGGCTGCCGGGCGCCTTGGCCAGCATCTCCTCGTAGCGCGGGTCCTCGCCGTGTCCGCGCCCGCGCCGGGCGATGTGCAGGGCCAGGCGCAGCCCCCACACCGCCGTCAGCACGGTGACCAGGATCCGCCGACCCGGGTCGCCGGTGTCCGCCGACGCCGCGAAGGTCACGGCGGCGACGGCGGTGAAGCCGAGCCCCCAGGCCACGTCGACGATCCGGTGCAGGCCCTTGCGCACGGCGACGGCGAAGGTCACCAGCAGCACGGCGAGAGCGGCCCCCGCCGACCAGGCGAGGCCGACCGCGAAGGCGCCCCAGGCGAACCCGTTCACGGCCGGTCCAGCCCGGTGTACCAGTCCTCGGGCGTCGAGGGCATCCCGGCACACCCCTCGCCCGTCGGCCGCACCCCCAGAACCTGGTCCACACCCATACGCCGCTCCTCGAAGGCCAGTGCCCCGCCGACCAGGTACAGCCGCCACACCCGGGCGGTCTCCTCGCCGACGAGCCCTACGACATCGCCCCAGCGTTCCTCCAGCGTCCGGTGCCAGGCGCCGATCGTCCGCGCGTAGTGCTCGCGCAGCGACTCCACGGACCGCACCTCGAGACCGGCCTCCTCCAGCAGCCCGACCGTCTCGCCCACCGGCCGCATGTGCATGTCGGGCGCGATGTACGCCTCGATGAAGGCACCGCCCCCGGGCGCGTTCCGCCCGCGCGACATCTGCTGCACCAGCACCCGGCCCAGCGGCCGCACCAGCCGGTGCAGGGCGGCGGCGAAGGCCGGGTACTCGGCGTCCCCGACGTGCTCGCCCATCTCCACGGTGGCGACCGCGTCGTAGCCGCCGCCCGTGATGTCCCGGTAGTCCTGGCACACCACCTCCACCCGGTCCTGGAGACCCCGCTCGCACACCCGCGCACGGACGTACGCCGCCTGCTCCCGGGCCAGGGTCACCGCGGTGACGCGCGCGCCGTGCCGCTCGGCGGCGTACAGGGTGAGCGAGCCCCAGCCGCAGCCGACGTCGAGCAGCCGGGCGCCGGGCGCCAGGCCGAGCTTGCGGCAGATCAGCTCCAGCTTGGCGCGCTGGGCGTCGGCCGGGGTGAAGCCGGGGGCCTCGCTCGCCCAGTAGCCGCACGAGTAGGCCATCGTCTCGTCGAGGAGCAGCCGGTAGAAGGCGTTGGACAGGTCGTAGTGGTGGCTGATGGCGGCCCGGTCGCGGGCCCTGCTGTGCAGAGAGCCGCGCAGCCGGGCCTGGGAGGACGGCGGGGCGGGCGGCGGGCCGACGGCACCGAGGCTCAGCGCCGTGCCGACCGCCCGGGCGCGGTCGGCGGCGCGCAGCCGGGGCGTGTGCCGTCCGCGCTCCCGCGCGGCGGCCCACAGGCCGCGCAGTCCGTCGCCGAGGTCGCCCTCGATGTCGAGCTCTCCGGTGACGTACGCCTGGGCCAGGCCCAGTTCGCCGGGCTGCCAGAGCAGGCGGCGCAGGGCGTGCCGGGACCGTACGACGACCACCGGGCCGCCGTCCGGTCCTGCCTCGCTGCCGTCCCAGGCGCGGACCCGCACCGGCAGGGGACCGCCGAGCGCCGTCTCGACGGCGGAGACGAGCCGGTGCGCGGCGCCGGGCCGGGTGAGGGTGGAAGGGGGAGTCATCGGGCTGTGGCCTCCTTGGTGAGCAGGTACTGCTGCACGTCCAGGTAGCCGGAGCGGAATCCGGCCTCGGAGTAGGCGAGATAGAACGTCCACAGGCGCTGGAACGTCTCGTCGAAGCCGAGCGCGGCGACCTCGTCCGCGCGCCCGGCGAAGCGTTCGCGCCACAGCCGCAGGGTCTCGGCGTAGTGGGCGCCGTAGGCGTCCCGGCGGGTGACGCGCAGCCGGGTGTGGTCGCGCACGGTCTCGGCGACGGCCTCGACGGAGGGGATCACGCCGCCGGGGAAGACGTACTTGGCGATCCAGGTGAAGGTGTCCCGGCTGGCCAGCATCCGCTCGTGGGGCATGGTGATGGCCTGGAGGGCGGCGCGTCCGCCCGGGGCCAGCCGTTCGTCGAGGACGCGGAAGTAGAGGGGCCAGAACTCCGCGCCCACCGCCTCGACCATCTCCACGCTCAGGACGGCGTCATAAGTGCCGCGTGCCTCGCGGTAGTCGCACAGCTCCACCGAGACCCGCTCGGCGAGACCGGCCGCCGCGACCCGCTCGCGGGCCAGGGCGGCCTGTTCCCGGGAGAGGGTCAGCGAGGTGACGTGCGCGCCGCGCGCGGCGGCGCGGACGGCCAGCTCGCCCCACCCGGTGCCGATCTCCAGCACCCGGGTGCCCTCCCGCACGCCGGCGAGATCCAGCAGCCGGTCGATCTTGCGGTGCTGGGCGGCGGCGAGCAGGTCCCAGTCGGCGGGGAAGCCGCGGAAGAGGGCGGAGGAGTAGCTGAGGGTGTCGTCGAGGAACAGCGCGAACAGGTCGTTGGACAGGTCGTAGTGGCGGCTGATGTTGGTGCGCGAGCCGTCGGCGGTGTTGCGCTGGGCGTCCGGCCGGCGTGGCGCCCACAGGCCGCGCAGCCGTTGCAGCGGTGCGGGGACCAGCTCGCCCAGGTCCGCCGCGAGCACGGTGAGGGCGGCGACCAGGTCGGGCGCGTCCCACTCACCCGCCATGTACGACTCGCCGAAGCCGACCAGGCCGTGGCTGCCCACCCGGGCGTGGAAGGCCCGCGGGTCGTGGAGGTCCAGGGCGGGGCCGCCCTTGCCGAGCGAGGTGCCGTCGGGGAACCGGACGTGCAGCGGCAGGTCCCGCAGGGCATGGCGTACGACGGCTGCCGTGATCGCGGTCCGGGCCCGGGAGGCCTTCGGCGGCCGGGCCACGTCGGGCCAGCGGGCCGCGTCCACGGCCACCGCTGGCGCGGCGGTCGCGGTCCGCCCCGTGCGGCCGGGTCGGAGCTCGGCTGTCGTCATGCGGAGTTCTCCCTGTCGTGATGGTCGGGGCGGGGCCGGACGGGCAGCCCGCGCAGATACAGACGGATGCCGTGCAGACGGATGGCCGCGGACACGGCGAGCGTGGACCAGGGCCGGCGCAGGGCCAGCCGCAGCAGCGTTCCCGCACGGACGTCGTGACGCGTCCCGCGCACGGTCGCGGTGAACGGCCTGCCGCCCTCCCGCTCCAGGTGCACGGTGAGGTCGAGCCGCTCCCCGGGAGCGGGCAGGCGCATGCGGTAGCGGCCGTCGACGGGGAAGAACGGCGAGACGTAGAACTCCTTGCCCACCTCCGCCGTCCCCGAGGCGTCGGGGCGCAGCAGATAGCAGTGGCGTTCGCCGTAGGTGTTGTGGACCTCGGCGACCACACAGCGCACGGTGCCGTCGGGGCCGTGGCACCAGTAGACAGTGAGCGGGTTGAAGACATAGCCGAACACCCGCGCGTGCGTGAGCATCACGACCGCGCCGCCGTCCAGGTCCACCCCGTGGCCGGCCAGGAAGGCGTCCAGTCCCGCACGGATGGAGGGGTACGCGCCGGAGAAGTGGTCGCGCGGCTCGAAACGCGCCAACGGGCGCAGGGCGCGCGGGAGCCGGGGAGGCCGGTCGGGGTCGACGAGCCACATGTAGGTGCGGTGGCGCAGCGCGTACCGCAGCGGCGCGGTGCGCACGTGGGCGATCGCGCAGTGGTAGAGAGCGGGGGCGGGGGCGGGTGCGGGTGCGGGTGCGGGGGCAGAGGCGGGGGCCGGCGCCGGTACGGGTATGGGTGCGGGGGCAGAGGCGGGGGCCGGCGCCGGTACGGGTATGGGTGCGGGAGTCGTCACCAGCGCACCCCCAGTGCCGCGGCGGCCGCCACCCCGGAGCGGCAGCCGTCCTCGTGGAAACCCCAGCCGTGGTAGGCGCCCGCGAACGCCGTGACGGGGCCCGCCAGTTCGGGCAGCCGCTGCTGGGCGGCCACCGACTCCGGGGTGTAGACGGGGTGTTCGTAGACCATGCGGGCGCGCACCAGGTCTGGGTCGACACGGTCCTCGCCGCCGAGGGTGACGACGAACGTCTCGGGGGCGTCGAGCCGTTGCAGCCGGTTCATGTCGTAGCTGACCCGCACCCGGTCGGCGCCCGCCTCGCACGACGGCATCAGGTAGTTCCACGACGCCCGCGCCCCGCGCGCACGCGGCAGCAGCCGGGTGTCGGTGTGCAGGAGCGTGGTGTTGCGGGAGTACCGGAACGCCCCGAGCACCTCCTTCTCCTCCGGCGTGGCATCGGCCAGCAGCCGCAGGGCCTGGTCGGGGTGGGTCGCGAGGACCACCGAGTCGTACGACCGTGTGGTGCCGTCGGCCGTGGTGAGGCCGACGGAGTCGGGATGCCGCCGCAGGGCCCGGACCGGAGCGGCGAGGCACACCTCGTCCAGCCGGGCCGCCACTCGCTCGACGTACGCGCGGGAGCCGCCGGTGACGGTGCGCCACGTCGGAGATCCGCTCACCGAGAGCAGCCCGTGGTGCTCCAGGAAACGGAACAGATAGCCGGCCGGGTAGCGCTGGGCGACACCGGCGTCGCAGGACCACACCGCCGACACGAGCGGGGTCATGAAGTGGGTGCGGAAGTAGGGCGAGAAGCCCTCGCGGTCCAGGAACTCCCCGAGGGTGAGGGCCTGCTCCGCATCTCGCGCGAGGTGCCGCCGTGCGGCCCGGTGGAAGGCGGGCACCTCGGTGAGCATCCGCAGATAGGCCCCGCGCAGGGCGTTGCGGGGCCGGGCGAGCAGTCCGGCGGGGCCGCGGGCACCGGCGTACTCCAGGCCGCAGCCCTCGCACCGCACCGACATGCTCATCTCCGACTCCTGGGTGGCGACGCCGAGTTCGCCGAAGAGGCGCAGGAGGTTCGGGTAGGTGCGGCGGTTGTGCACGATGAAGCCGGAGTCGACGCGGTACGTCGTGCCGCCGGACGAGGCCAGTTCATGGGTGTGGGCGTGCCCGCCGAGCCGGTCGTCGGCCTCGAACAGCGTGACGTGATGCGCGCGGGCCAGTACGTACGCGGCGGTCAGGCCCGCCACCCCGCTGCCGATCACGGCCGTGCGCCGCCGCTCCCGCGCGGCGGCGTTTCCCGGCACTGCTGACATTGCCTCTCCTCCTGGTCGGACACGGACACGGACACGGACACGGACACGGACCCGGACCCGGACCCGGACCCGGACTCAAATCCCGCGCGTAATCCGGAGCCGCCGCGCGAGCGGATTGGACTGGGCCGCTACCCAGTACTTCCGGGCGCGGACGCCGTCCGGATGCCGGAGTGGCCGTGGAATCCGTAGCGGAACCGGCTGCGGATGGGCCGGAAGGACGACTTCATCCGAACGAGCGGACCGACCAATCCGCCCCGCTTCCAGGGCCGGATTCCCCACGTGACGCAGGACGAGAAGAAACCGCGCAACTCCCGCAGCCCGCTGCGGCCGGCGCTCGGCGCGCTCAGCGGCGCGCTGGCGGGAGGTGCCGCGCTCGCCGTCGCCGAACTCGTGTCGGTGGGTGTGCGTCCGCAGGCCGGCCCCGTCATCGCGGTCGGAGGCGCGGCGATCGATCGCACACCCGCCGGCGTCAAGGACTGGGCGATCCGCACCTTCGGCACCGACGACAAACTGGTACTGCGACTCGGAATCCTCGCCCTCCTGGCCCTCTTCGCCCTCGCCCTGGGCCTCCTCGCACTCCGCCACCGACGCACCGGCGCGGCCGGCGTCCTCCTCTTCGGACTCATCGGCGCCACAGCAGCCACCACCCGCCCGGACTCACCCGGCCCGTCCGACGCCCTGCCATCCCTCGTGGGAGCGGCGGCCGGAGCCGCGGTGCTCTTCTTCCTTGCCGGACACCTGATGCCTGGTGGCGCTGTGCCGGGCCCGCTGTCCGGCGCTGGCGTGCCGGGCCGGTCGCCGGGGGATGCGGTGTCGGGCTCGCCATCGGGTCGCGCTGTGCCGGGCCGGTCGTCGGGGGGTGCCGCGCCGGGCCCGTCGTCGGGTGCTGCTGCGTCGGGCCCGTCGGCCCGTGGTGCTGTGCCTGGGTCGTCGTCGGGTAGTGGCGCGGCGGGCCCGTCATCCGGGGATGGCGCGTCTGGCCGGTCGTCGAGCGGTGCCGCGTCGAGCCCGCCGGGCGGTGGTGTCGGGTCTGGCTCGTCGTCGGGTAGTGCCGCGTCTGGCCCGCCCTCCGTCGATGCCGCAGCGAACCCGTCGTCCGGCGAAGCCACCCCCGGCCCCTCCTCCGCCGAAGCCACCCCCGGCCCGCCGCCCGGCGAGGACCCCGGGGCGTCCTGGGGGCCGTCATGGGATCGGCGGGGGTTTGTGATCGCGGCGTCCGCTGTCGCTGTCGCGTCCGCAGGGGCCGGTGTGCTGGGCCGGGTTCTGGGGGGATCGCGTGGGCGGGACGCGGTTGCCTCCCGTGCGGCCGTCGTCCTGCCGGCGCCGGCGTCCGCCGCGCCCGCGGTCCCCCGCGGAGCCCGGCCCCATATCCCCGGGATCAGCGCCTTCACCACGCCGAACAGCGACTTCTACCGCGTGGACACCGCCCTCGTGGTGCCGAAGGTGGACGCGACGCGATGGCGGCTGCGCATCCACGGCCGGGGCGTCACCCGGCCGGTCACCCTCTCCTTCGACGACCTGCTACGACGGGAACTGGTCGAGCGCGACATCACCCTCACCTGCGTGTCGAACGAGGTCGGCGGCCCCTACGTGGGCAACGCCCGCTGGATCGGCGTACGACTGGACGGTCTCCTGGCCGAGTGCGGGGTACGGCCGCCGTCCCGGGGCGGACCCGCCGACCAGCTGGTGGCCCGCTCGGTGGACGGCATGACCATCGGCACCCCCGTCGAGGACGTCATGGACGGCCGGGACGCCCTGCTCGCCCTCGGCATGAACGGCGAGCCCCTGCCCTTCGCACACGGCTTCCCGGTCCGCATGGTGGTGCCCGGCCTCTACGGCTATGTCTCCGCCTGCAAATGGATCAGGGACATCGAGCTCACCACGTTCGCGGCCTACGACCCGTACTGGGTCAAGCGCGGCTGGGCCCGCAGGGCACCGGTCAAGACCCAGTCCCGTATCGACACCCCCAAGCCCTTCGCCCGCCCGAAGGCCGGCACGGTCATGGTCGGCGGAGTCGCCTGGGCCCAGCACCGCGGCATCGACAGGGTCGAGGTCCGCGTCGACGACGGCCCCTGGCAGGAGGCCCGGCTCGCGGCCGAGGACTCCCGGGACACCTGGCGCCAGTGGACCTTCCCCTGGCAGGCCACCAAGGGCGGTCACACCCTCACGGTGCGCGCCACCGACCGCACCGGCGCCGTCCAGACCGGGAAGCGCACCCGCACCATCCCCGACGGCGCGAGCGGCCGCCACTCCGTGGCCGTGACCGTCGACTGACCAGCCCCCCGACCCACCTCCATCCCCACCCAACTCATCCACTCCCACCCCACCACCAGGAGAAACACCATGAACACCCGATTCCGCCGCATCGCCGTGACCGTGGCAGCCGCAGCCGTGCTCCCCCTGGCCCTGAGCGCCTGCTCGAACGGCAGCGGTTCCTCCGCCGCATCGGACTCCGCGGGCAAGTCGTCCCCCTCGGCGTCCGCCGCCGGCATGGACGGCTCCGGCGGCGCCTCCTCCGACGAGCCCTTCGGCCCGGCCTGCTCGACGGTGCCCGAGGACGGCGCCGGCTCCTTCGACGGCATGGCCAAGGACCCGGTGGCCACCGCCGCGTCCAACAACCCGGCCCTGTCCACCCTCGTGACGGCCGTCAAGAAGGCCGGACTCGTCGACACCCTCAACAACGCCGAGAACATCACGGTGTTCGCGCCCACGAACGACGCCTTCGCGAAGATCCCCAAGGCGACCCTGGACGAGGTCCTCAACGACAAGGCCCAGCTGACGAAGATCCTCACCTACCACGTGGTCGGCCAGAAGCTGACCCCGAAGGACCTGGAGAACGGCTCCTTCGACACGCTGGAGAAGTCCAAGCTGACCACGTCCGGTTCGGGGGAGTCGTACACCGTGAACGACTCCGCGAAGGTGGTCTGCGGCAACGTGAAGACCGCCAACGCCAACGTCTACATCATCGACACCGTCCTGATGCCGGGCAGCTGACGGTTCCACGCGGACGGCAGGGCACCGCACCGGCGATGCCCTGCCGTCCGCGTAGGAGCAGCTCATTCCCGAGGCAGGACATCACCCCGTCGCCCCGGCCGCCTACAGTGGCCGTACCCACGTCCGCCTCAGCACGTCCGCACGTCAGGCCCCCCATGTCCGCTGAACCGCACTCCCCGGCCGTCCACCGCCCGGCCGCCGACGCCGCCCCGCGCCCGGGCGCCCGGCTCGCAAGGCCCTGGGCCGCCGCCCTGCGCCGCACCCCGGTGTCGATGTGGCGCGACGACGTGTCGGACTTCGCCGCCGCCCTCACCTACTACGCCATCCTGGCCGTGCTGCCCGCCCTGCTGGTCACGGCCATCGCGTTCGGCCTGATCAGCCCGGGCACCGCCGAGGCCTTCATCGCGCACGTCACCGCGTACGCGCCCGGCCAGTCGGGTGCCCCCCTGCACGACGTGCTGTCCCGGACGCTGCACGACGGTTCGGCCGTCTGGACCCTGCTGTGCGGCGGCATCGTGAGCGCGCTGTGGTCCGCCTCCAGCTACCTCGCCGTCTTCCGCAGGGCCCTGCACCGGATGCACCGGGAAGCCGACAGCCGCTCGCCCTGGCGCAAGGCGCACCGCATCCTGCTCACCGCGCTCGCCCTGCTCGGTCTCCTCGTCGTCGGCTCCCTCGTCCTGCTGCTGAGCGGCCCCGCCGCCGAGAGCGTCGGCCGCTACCTCGGCCTGGGCACGATGGCCGCGTGGACCTGGAGCCTGCTGCGCTGGCCCCTCCTGCTGTGCGTGGTGGCCCTGCTGGTCGTCATCGTCTTCCACACCGGCCCCAGGGCGGCCCGCACCCGCGGCCACAGCCTCCCCGGCGGAGCTCTCGCCGCCGCCCTGTGGCTCACCGTCTCCGCGGGCTTCGCCCTCTACGCCTCCGCGCTGAGCACCTACAGCAGGCTCTACGGCTCCCTCGCCGGCGTCGTGGTCTTCCTCGTCTGGCTCTGGCTGTCCAACCTGGCCCTGCTGGCGGGCGCCCAGTTCACCGCCGAGCTGAGCGAGCCGGAGTCCGCACGCCGCCGCAGCTGAGGCTGTGTCACAGGCACGTGACGGCGACGTCCGGGACGTGAGACGGCGTGAACCGGAACTCGGAAGCGCTCGTCTTGATGATCGTAAACGCGCGGTACCGATCACTTGGTGTCCCGCATGTGTCGTTCCTTGGAGGAATTCCGCGATGAACCGTCGTCTGCGTACCGCCCTCGCCGTCACCGCCGTGATCGGCTCGGGCCTGCTGATGACTGCGTGTGGGGGCGGTGACGAGTCGTCGGCGTCGGACTCCTCGGCGGCATCCTCCAGCCAGGCGAGCCCGACGGCGGCCGACGGCGGCGAGGGCGGCGGCGACAGCAGCGGTTCCGGCACCTCGAAGTCCTCCGGCGGCGGGGCCGCGGGCAGCGGCTCGTCGGACAAGTCCGGTACGGGCGGCGGCGACGGGTCCGGCGGCGACGCGTCCGGGGACAAGAAGGGCTACGGGCAGAGCTGCGGCACCAACGACATCTCCTGGAGCGTGAGCTCCGAGGACCAGGCCGGCGGCTACTTCCTGATCAAGGCCACGGCCAAGTCCGGCATCACCTGTGTCCTCCCCGCCGAACTGCCGGTCGTGGCCTTCGGCTCGGACGGTACGGAGGCGGCGCCTGCGGAGCAGTCGGCGGGTCAGCCGATCACGCTGCGCGCAGGCGTCACCGCCTACGCCGGCGTCAACCCCAAGACCACCAAGGAGGACGGCGGCAAGGAACTGGACAGCCTCATCGTCTCCGTCTCCAACGACGACCCGAACCCGGAGTCCCTGAAGGTCGGTTCGTACATCGTCGACAAGCCGATCGTCTCCAGCTGGCACACGTCCCCCGCCGACGCGGTCCCCTTCTCGGGCCAGTAGATTGTCGCGGCTGAGACAAGCCACAACCAAGCAGCGACGCGCTACCGGAGCACCGCTCGCCACTTGCCGCGGGCGAGGCGCGTCTGGCCGTCCGGCGTGATCAGTACCCGGGCGCCGCGCACCGGCAGTTCACCGTGCTGCAGCCAGTACGCGCGCAGCTCGTCGAGGATGTCCCAGAGGCGGCGCGGCCCGCCCTGGTGAACGGACGTGCGCCCGTCGCTGCTGGTGGCAGCGCGAGCCCATGAGCCGTCACCATGAGCCATGACCGCAATCCGCCGCTCGCCCAGGTCCCGGTAGTAGTGCTCGATGCCCGGAGCGGTGATGCCGAGCATGGAGTCGAGGTCCCAGGCGTTGGCGACGTCGACGACCGGGTACGGGCTGGTTGTCACGTCCTCGCCGTCCAGGTCGTGTGCGGCGGCGAGGAGGCCGGACATGCCGGGCGGGTAGTCGTCGCCCTGCCGGGCGTGCATGAAGCCGGCGCGGTCCCACTCCACCCTCCCGACGGCGCTGCCGTCGGGCCGTTTCTCGGCAGTCACCAGCAGCGACGTTCCGGCGATCGTGGTGACGAGCCGGCCGCCCACGCACAGGGCCGTCAGCCAGCTGTGCGGGACGGACCGTACGGCGACCGTGGCGACGATCCGATCGAACTTCCCCTCGCGAGCCGGGAGCGGTCCAGTGGCGTCGACCGCCTCGACGGTGGGTCGCAGACCGATCAGCTCGAGGCGGTCGCGCGCGGCCTCGACGAGGTAGTGGTCGACGTCCACGCTCGTCACTGCCTCGGCGCAGAGGCGGCGTGCGGCGAGTGCTGCTCCGTACCCGCTGCCGGTGCCCACGTCCAGGAGCTCGTCGCCATCGTCGATCCGGGCGTGCTGGAACATGCGCACGACGAGGCTGGGCAGGGTCGCCGACGAGGTCGGCCGCCCCACGGGGTGGTCCTCCGGCTTGGCCCGGTCCGCGTGCAGCGGACCGACGCGGGTGATCAGCGACCGGTCGCTGTAGGCGGCGGGGTACCAGGCCTCCTCGTTGACCGGGTCACGCAGCACCCAGCGGCCGTCGTCGACTTCCCACCACTGTGGGACGAAGAGGTGCCGTGGTGTCCGGGAGACGGCTGCCCGCCAGCGTGAGGTCCGATGGGTCACGCGGTCGGCGAGGTCGGCGGCGCAGGATTCCCAGATCACGCGGTCACTCCGAGGATGGGCGTCGTCGAGGTCAGGGAGCTGTACGCAGGATCGCACGCCTCGGTGTTCGCCGGGTCGCAGTCGCCGGAGTCGTCCGGCGGGCAGGCGGCGCGCGGCAGGGGGACCGCGTCGGTGAGCTGCTGCCACCGGTCGCTGTTCAGGATGTCGGCGAGGGGTTCCTCGCGGATGTTCCCGGCGACGAGGAACCGGGACAGGATGCAGCCCGACACGGCGCCGTCAGGGTCGACGGACACGCGGTAGCGGAAGCAGTTGCCGCACAACTCCGACGTGGTCGGGATCGCCGCGGCCTGGTCGGCGGCGCGGCCTACCTTGCGGACACGGTCGACCTTGATGCGGGTCACCCCCAGGTGCCGCAGTTCCTCCTGCGCCTGGGCGACCCTCTGCCCCTCGAGTACGTCGACGATTCCGACGCGCAGCGGGATGCCCAGGCGGACGGCTTCGGCGATGTTGGCCCGGGTGCGCCTGTAGCTGCCGGGCCCCTTGGTGATCTGCTCGTGCTGCTCGGCCTGGTCGCTGTAGTAGCTGGTGGCCAGGCATACGCCCGGCCTCTCGAACACGGACCACAGGCCGGGGCGGATGTGCGTGAGGTTGGAGTACACCTCGACCGTCAGGCCGGCGCCCAGGGCGTGGTCGACGTAGAGGGGCAGGTACGGAGTGAGCGTCGGCTCACCCCCGATGAACTGCACAGCGGGGATGCCGAGTTCGGCGATCTCCGCGATGACGCCCAGCCAGTCCTGCTTGGTCATGCTGCCGGCGGACGCCTTCGGGCCGGAGCTTGTGCAGCAGTGTGTGCACTGGAGCTGGCAGCGGCCGGTGATCTCCAGCTCGACGGAGCGGATGGCTGCCACGTTCGGAGTGGTCATGGTTCCCCTTCATGCTCATGTGGTCCGGGCCCGCCCCGGCGCTGGACCTGTCCAGGGTTCGCCGCCGGGGCGGACATCTGCGGTGCCGATCTGACCGTGCGGTCGGTACTGGCCCTCGCCTCTGGGCCAGGGCGAGTGGTTCAGCGCCGGGTGGGGCGCACCGTGTCGACGCAGAGGGCATGGAGGTATCCGGCCGACCCAGCACCGCCGGAGGGAACGATGTGGTCGTAGTCCATGGAATCCTCGCCGGGCTCGACCGGCTTCCGGCAGGACACGCACTTCTCCGAGCCGGTCAACAGGTCGTGGTAGGCACACAGGGCGCGCACCGTACGGGCCAGCCTCTGCACAACCGCGACGCGGACGAGGAGCGTGTTGCCCCGCCCGATCCGAATTTGCACTCGGCCCAGTCCGGCGCACGTGAGGGCGACCTCGCGCGTGTTGTACGTCGAGGGAAGAGGGGAGGCCAGCTCCTCTACGTGCGGGACAAGGAACTGGATCTGCTTGCGCAGTTGGCACCGCAGGGCCTCGAGCCCCACACCGTCCGCCGGCAGCGCGGCATCCGGCCGCAGCCACCCCTCCGCCGCTGCACGCATGGTCGCGATATCGAGCGTCCCTGTGCTCGTTGCGCGCTCCGTCATGAGTCGTCGTCTTCGTCGGCGGACAGCATGGCGCCAGCGAGAGCCAGTCCCGCCACGTCTGCCGCCGAGCACAGCCGACCGGGACGGGACATCGGGACTCTCCAGTACGACACGCGCGTTTCCGTGTTCAGCTCCGTGCAGTCGACGCGCGGTACACCCAGGTACGTGCCTTCACCCAGACACTCGGTGCCCGTCGGTAGCCGCTTCATCTCGAGGCCGGGCGGCACGAGCGCGTAGTAGCGGCGGAAGCCGGGGTCGTGAATCACCGGGCCGCCCCTGAGTAACTGGCCGAGCCGCTCGCCCACGATCTCCAGCTCGTCGCTCGCAACAGCGGCGTGCACGATCACCTCGGGGATACGGACCGCATCGAAGGTGTTGCCGAGCGGAAGGAGCGCGAGTTTTGCGGCACCGGTCCACTCGCTCAGCGCCGTGGTGGGTGACGGGGGGGCACGGGTCAGCCACCCCTCAACAGGACCGCTGGATGATGGACCAGCCGGCGAGTTACTACCTCTTTCGAGGGCTGTAGCGTTCGTCATGTCGACGCTCCTCCGGAAGCGTTGGCCACGCCCCGGGACCGGTCGCACGGTCGCCGGGGTCTGATCTGTCATGCCTCGAGGGTCGTGGCCAGCGGCTACTTGCGGGAATGACCGGCGGGTGTTACCGAGGCGGTAATACACTCGTTCCTGTTCCGTAAGGGCGCGATGAAGCGCATACCAACACTGCGGAAGTCGCCGCCATGGACGCCACCACCCCTGGCCCGCTCGCCCCCGACGTCCTCGAACGGGATGACGTGAAACGAGCCCTGGCAGAGCACGACTTCGCTGCGGCCTTCACCCTCATCAAGAAGTGGGGTGGCCTGTCGCAGAACCGCATCGCCGTGGCTTGCCAGCTCACGCCTGGCAAGGTCTCCACGATCATCAGCGGGCAGCAGCGGGTCACCAGCTTCGACGTGATCCGCCGGATCGCTGACGGGCTCCGCATCCCCGGGCGCCTGGTCGGTCTTGCCGACCGGCCGTGGGAGGGAACGCCCGACGCCCCAGACCCGCCGACGCCGCCAGCCGCACAGTTCTCCGATGACGCACCCTGGCCCCCCTCCGCGACTGTGCACCTGGCCGCAGATCTGACGAGGAGCGACCTCGTGATGGACCGCCGCGCCGCAACGCGCGCCTTGGCCGGCGTCGCGATATCAGGCGCCCCCTTGCTCGACTCCCTGGAAAGCTGGCTCCTGCCGTCCCCGCCATCTGACCGGGGCCGCAGACGGGGTCGCATCGGTGAGCGGGAAGTACATGAACTCGAGACGACGGCACGCGCCTTCCGCGCCTGGGACCACAAGTTCGGCGGCGGCCTCCGACGCAAGGCGGTCGTCGGGCAGCTCGACGAGGTGGCGCTCCACTTGGAGGAACACCAGGCGGCGCCCATCGAACAGGGCCTGTTCCGGGTGATGGCGTATCTCGGCGGCACTGCGGCAACGATGGCGTGGGATTCGGGACTTCAGAAGAAGGCGCAGGACTACTACCTGCTGGCGCTGCGCGCGGCGCACGCCGCCGGCGATGTCGCGTTCGGCGCCAACGTGCTGGCCGGCATGGCTCGGCAGATGCTGTACCGCGACCGCCCGCAGGATGCCCTCGAGCTCGTGCACCTTGCGCAGAAGGGAGCAAGGCGCGCGGCCAGTCCCCGTGTGTGCGCCCTGCTTCACACACGAGAGGCCTGGGCGTACGCGGCCATGGGGCGGACTGCGGCGTTCCGACGGGCCACCGGCGAAGCCACTGAGGCGCTTGCCGAAACGGCCGGAGACGAAGAGCCCTACTGGATCGCTTACTTCGACCAAGCCGAGCTGGCCGGAGTCACCGGCGGCCGCCTCCTGGACATGGCCCGTGAAGATCCGCAACAGCATGCGCAAGCGGCCGCCGAGAGCATCAGGCACGCCCTCTCCAGCCGCGGGTCCGAGGCGGGACGCAGTTACGCCCTGGACCTGATCGGGCTCGCAGAGTCCCACTTCCTGATCGGCGATGTCACCGGCGCAGTCGACCACACACACCGTGCCGTCGATGCCGCCTCCCGCACCCGGTCAGGTCGTGTCCGTGCCCAGCTCGGCCAGCTGTACCCGTACACCGTGGGCCGCTCGGCATCGCGTACGGTCGGCGAAGCGCGGGCGAGGATCCGCGAAGTGCTGTCCAGTTGAAGGAGCGAAGTGACCACCATCGCCGTGACCGGGCACATGGACCTGACCGACTCCAGCGTCTCCCTGGTACGCGACGCACTTCGGGAGACGCTCAGGCCGTACGCCGACGACCTGACCGGAGTCTCATGCATCGCCAAGGGCGCGGACTCGGTCTTCGCCGACGTGGTGCTGGAGCTCGGCGGGCGCCTGGTCGTCGTCGTCCCCTCGAAGGACTACCGGCAGACCAAGGTCAAGCCCAGCCATGCCGAGACGTTTGATCGACTCGCCGAGGCCGCCCACGAGTTGGTCGTGCTCGATAACGACACCGCGAACCGTACGGCGTACGAAGCCGCCAACCGCACGCTCCTGGGCCGCGCAGACCGTCTCGTCGCCGTCTGGAACGGCGAGCCTCCGACCGGCAAGGGCGGTGGCACAGCCGACACTGTGCTCGAGGCCCGGGACGCCGGGCTGCCGGTGGACATCGTGTGGCCGGACGGGGCCGCACGCGGCTGACCCTGCGTGCGCTCGCGCCGTGTGAGCAGAAACGGACGCGGTACCCAGACACAGAGATCCCCCTTGCACGACCCCGCACGGTCACCTCAGTCCTGCCGGTCAGGTTGTCCACCGCCACGGAGGAGTCAGGTGCGACGGGCGTCTGCCCCTCACTGCGCACCTGCGCCCGAAGCTGCCGTACATCACTGTGCCGGAGCCTCCCGCCGTTCGTCATGCGACGAGGGCCGGACCACTGTGCGGTCCGGCCCTCTGATCCGGCGGAGAATCGAGCCCGGCCCGTCCTCAGGCGGCCGGCTGCCGCTGGCGCTCTGCCATGGCCCGCACGGCCGAGCCGGAGACGAGTACTCCCGACAGAGCGATCAGGCTCGTCAGGATGTCCTGCATGTGCGCCGCCGGCGCATAGACGATCACGATGACGATGAGCAGGGCCGCCCAGTCCCTCGGGCGGGCGATGGACAGTACAGAGCGAGTTGGAGCCACAATCATTGCGGTACCTCCTGGTCCTCGTTGCTGCTTGCACTCATAGTGGCCCCTCCGCAGCCAGGACGTCCGTTGAGCACCCCGGTCAAGGTCAACGGTCCCTCGAACGGGTCATTGTGGACGTGAGTCGCCCGCAACTCGCCCACCGCCGACGCGATCAGCCGCTCCCGCTTCGTTGGAGCCGAGTGAAGCGGAGTTGCGCCAACCGCTTCATGCGGTACGTACACAGGGGACGCCAGTAGGCGACGACCTCACCGAACGACCCCGTGTCGTCAACGCCGTTGCGGGACGGAACGCTCACTTTCCGGCGTCGGGGCCGTACCACTGGAGCGCCTGGCCGGTGACGGCGGCGACGCACTCGAAGTCCCGGTCGCGGTGCAGGAGGGTCAGTCCCTGCAACTCGGCTGTCGCGGCCACGACGAGGTCGACAGCTCCCGCGCTGCGGTGCTGTCCGCGCCGGGTGAGGATCTCCTGGACCTGCCAGGCGCGGTCGTAGGCGCGATCGTCGACCGGTGCCCAGCCGAAGAGCAGGCGCATGTCCTCGATGCCTCGCATGCGGTCGGCGGCGGAGCGTGCGCTGTAGAAGAACTCCAGCTCGGTAATGGGGCAGGTGGCGATGAGCCCGGCCGCCGCCGCCTGGTCCCACCCGTACTGCTCGGCATCGCCGCGCAGCAGGCGGGCGAGCGCGCTGGTGTCGATGAGGAACTGTGCGGAGTTCACCGGCGGTAGTTCGCCTTGTCCTCGAAGAGGTCCAGATCGAAGGCGCCCTCCTCCGCTGCGGCGCGCAGACGGGTGAGAGCCAGAGCGCGCCGCCGGTTCTCGAGCACTTCGCGCAGGGCGGTGTTGACCGTCTCCTTCTTGGTGCTGGTCCCGAGGGCCTTGGCCACGTCCGCCACCAGTTGGTCATCGAGATCGATCACGGTCCGGCTCACCGAATGCACCTCCGAAGATATAAAGTACGCCATTGATTATATACGCATCGGTGTCAATCGTCCGAGGCCCCGGCGGAAGCCGCGTGGTAGCGTCCGTATACAAGGTGTATGCGAGAGCTGGGGGCTGCCGTGACGTCCGGTCGGGAGAAGGCGTACGCGTATCTCAAGGACACGGTGCTGACGGATCCCGGGATGCAGGGCGCCTTTCTGTCGGAGCAGGAGCTCGCGGACCGTATCGGCGTCTCCCGCACGCCCATCCGCGAAGCGCTGCTGCAGCTCGCGGCCGAGGACCTGGTCGAGCTGGTGCCCAAGCGGGGCGCCCGGGTGTCGCCCCTGACGGGACGGGAGATCCGCGAGCTCATGGAGCTGCGGGGCATCGTCGAGCGGTACGCCGCGCAGGAACTCGTCTCCGGTGGGGGCGCGCCGGTGGCGGAGCTGCGGTCCCTGCTGGAGCGGCAGCGCGAGCTCACCGGCGCCGACCAGGCCAAGGAGTTCATCGACGTGGACCACCGCTTCCACGCGGCCCTGGTCTCCGCCGTCGGCAACGCCCTCCTCGACCGGCACTACGAGGGCCTGCGCAGCCGCCAGGTCCGTACCGGAGTCGTCGCCCTCTTCAACCAGCAGGGACGCCAGGAAGCGGTGCTGGGGGAACACGAGGCGATCCTCGACGCCCTGGAGGCCGGCGACGCGCGGGCCGCCTGTGCCGCCATCGACCACCACCTGGAGTCGACGCTGAAGGTGCTGCTCGCGGGCTAGGCGGAGTCCGGGTAGGTGATCACCAGCATGGTGACCCCCTCCGGGGACGTCCACGGCCCGTGCGGCATGCCGGGCGGGCGGCAGGCGTACATGCCGGCGGTGAAGGTCCGGCCGAGCGTGAGGTCGTGCAGCGCTCCCTCGACGAGGTAGACCTCCTCCCAGAAGTCGTGGCGGGCCACGCCGTCCGCCGAGGTGTCCGTGCCCGGCGCCCAGCGGACGAGCGCCGTACGGGATCCGCGCACGGGGTCGTCGGCCAGCACGCGCTCCTCGACACCCGGGCCGGCGCCGGCCGGGGTCCGCCACGGGCCGTCGGGGAGATGGAACTCCAGCTCGGGCTTGCTCATCCCCACACCTCCGGGCGCCGGTTGGCCAGTACGGAGATCCGCTGCCGGACCGCGGTGACCTCGTCGACGTCCAGGTCCGCCACCAGCAGCTCGGGCTCGGCGCCCAGCGCGTGCCGTACGGTCCCGTCGGGTCCGACGACGAGGCTGTGCCCGATGCCCGTCGGGGCGGACCCCGGGCCGGTGCCCGCGCCGGGGTCGGGGTCCGCCTGGTCGACGGCGGCGAGCCACACCGTCGCGTCCAGCGCCCGGGCCC
This sequence comes from Streptomyces sp. NPDC041940, assembly GCF_055589465.1. Classification (NCBI taxonomy): domain Bacteria; kingdom Bacillati; phylum Actinomycetota; class Actinomycetes; order Kitasatosporales; family Streptomycetaceae; genus Streptomyces; species Streptomyces sp. NPDC041940. Next base: position 84,108 of record NZ_JBVJBP010000024.1, on the reverse strand, counting down.
GCGCCAGCAGCTCCCACTGCGCCGCCTTGCCCGGCCCCGCGCCCCAGGAGGCGGCCAGCAGCGTGGCGACGGCTCCGGCGTCGGCGTGCGCCCGGAACAGCTCCGGGAACCGGACGTCGTAGCAGGTGGCCAGGCCCAGCCGTACGCCGTCCACGTCGATGACCGTCGGAGCCGAGCCCGCGGCGACGGCGTCGGACTCACGGAAGCCGAAGGCGTCGTAGAGATGGATCTTGTCGTACGACGCCTCGACCCCGGGCCCGGTGGCGAGCAGGGTGTTGGCCACCCGGCCCCCGGCCGCCGGGGTGAACATGCCGGCCACGACGACCGTGCCGGTGTCGCGGGCGATCCGCCGCACGCCGTCGGCCCACGGCCCGTCCAGGGGCTCGGCGAGAGGGGGCAGCGGGGTGCCGAAGCAGGCCATCGACGCCTCGGGGAAGACGACGACGCGGGCTCCGGCGTCCGCAGCGCGCCGGGTCCGTTCCTCGATGAGCAGGAGGTTCTTGCCGGGGTCGGGGCCGGTGGTGAGCTGGCTCAGGGCGATGCGCACGGTGCGTCCTCCTCAGAGGCGGGTAGGGACGGTGTCCGCCTTCGGCGCGGCGAGTGCGGCGTCCTCGTCGACGGCGGCCTCGGGGTCACGCCCCAGCCAGACGCCGACGAGGGAGATCGCCGAGGCGAGGGCGATGTACACGGCCAGCGGCGCCCAGCTGCCGTAGGCGCTCAGCAGGCTGGTGAACAGCAGCGGAGCGACGGCGCCGCCGATGATCCCGGCCAGGGTGTAGGCCAGGGACGAGCCGGTGGAGCGCAGCCGGGGCTCGAACTGCTCGGTGATGAAGGCGGCCTGCGGGCCGTACAGACAACAGTGGATCACCAGGCCCACGACGACCCCCGTGGCGAGCGGCAGCCAGGTGCCGCCGCCGATCATCGGGAAGAACACGAACGGCCACACCCCGGCGGCCACCGAGGCACCGCCGTACAGCAGACGCCGGTTGACCCGGTCGGACAGGGCACCGGCCAGCGGCATCAGGAAGACCTGGATCGAGGAGCCGATGAGCACGGCCGCGAGGGCGGAGCCGCGTGACATGCCGAGTTCCTGAGTGGCGTACGTCAGGACGAAGACGGTGAACATGGCGTACAGCACGTCGGGGCCGACGCGGCACAGGATCGCGGCCAGCAGCGCGCGGGGCTGGGTGGTGAACACCTCGCGGATCGGCGCCTCGGGCCGGGAGTGCTCGGCCTCCATCGCCTTGAACACCGGGGTCTCCTCCAGCTTCGCCCGGATCCACAGCCCGAACCCGACGAGGACGCCCGAGAACAGGAACGCCACACGCCAGCCCCACGACTCGAACTGCGCCTCGGTCAGCAGCGCGCCGAGGGCCGCCAGGACGCCGTTGGCCAGCAGGTTTCCGGCGGGCGGGCCGACCTGCGCGGCGGAGGCGTAGAAGCCGCGCCGGCGTGGGTCCCCGAACTCGCTGGACAGCAGTACGGCACCGCCCCACTCGCCGCCGACGCCGACGCCCTGCGCGAAGCGCAGCACGACCAGGGCGATCGGGGCGGCCACACCGGCCGTCGAGTACGCGGGCAGGACGCCGATCAGGAACGTCGCCGCGCCGATCAGCACCAGCGTGGCGATCAGCACCTTCTTGCGGCCGATCACATCACCGAGGCGGCCGAAGACGAACCCGCCCAGCGGGCGCGACACATAGCCGACCGCGTAGGTGGAGAACGCCAGGAGCGTGCCGGTGAGCGGGTCCTCCGAGGGGAAGAACAGGTCGCCGAAGACCAGCGCGGCCGCGGCGGAGTAGACGGCGAAGTCGTACCACTCCAGCGCCGTGCCGGTCAGGCTCGCGACGAAGGCCCGGCGGACGCCGGAGTGCTTCTCCGCGGCCCCGGCGTCGCTCTTCGGGGTGTCTTGCATGGTGCCCATCCTTGCTCGGGGACATCGACCTTCCGGCATACTTCTTGTATACAGGTCGTATGCGCAACCCCCGCGCGACGAGAACTTCACCTCGTACCCGATCTCTGGGAGTGCCCCCATGGCCGTGCTGACCTTCGAACTGCCCGACGGATCGACGCGCGAGGTCGACGTCGTCCAGGTCCTCAACGCCGGATACGCCGGACGCAGCCAGGAGGACGTCGCCGCCCACGTCGCGGAACTCGCCGAGCTGGGCGTGCCCGGCCCGTCCGTGACGCCCGCCCTCTACCCCGTCTCCCCCTACCTCGCCCAGCAGACCGACCGGGTCCACGCCCAGCACGGGCACACCTCGGGCGAGGCGGAGTGGGCGCTCGTCGTGGCGGACGGCGGGGAACTGCTGCTGACCGCCGCCTGCGACCACACCGACCGCGACCTGGAGGTGCACGGCGTGGCCTGGAGCAAGAACGCGGGCCCCGACGTCCTCGCCCGCCGCGCCTGGCGCCTGGCCGACGTGGAGTCCCGCCTCGACGACCTCACCCTGCGCGCCTGGGTCACCCACGGCGGCACCTCGACGCAGATCCAGCACGGCACCCTCGCCGAACTCCTCGCCCCCGCCTACTGGGTCGACGTCCTGCGCGCACGCGACGCCCTCACCCCCGGCACCGTCCTGATCTCCGGCACCATCCCCATGACCCCCGGCGTCGACCAGTTCGCCGACGGCTGGAGCGTGGAACTGTCCGACCCCGCCACCGGGGACACGATCCGGCTCGACTACGACGTCCAGCCCATGCCGGCCCCCGTCGGCTGAGGCTCCTCCCGTCACCCCGAGGCCGGCCGGGCCTTCCTGACGTGGAGCACGTTGCCGTCCAGCGGCAGCGGAGTCCGGTTCACCAGGGCCAGGCCGGCGTCGGCGAAGAGACGGCCGTAGTGACCGGCCCGCCGTTCCCGCCCGCCGACGTTGCACATCATGTGGAGATCCCAGGCGGTCGCCAGCGAGACCGAGCCGTCGGAGGGCAGGACGCGCTCGACGACGAGCAGATCGGCGTGCCCGGGCATCGCACGGGCGCAGTGGCGCAGGATCTCGCGGCAGCGCTCGTCGTCCCAGTCGTGCAGGACGCGGGACAGGACGTAGACGTCACCGCCCGCGGGTACGTCCGCGAAGTCGCCGGTCACAAAGGAGCACCGGGTACCGTGACCGGCCTCCGCCAGCCGCAGGCGAGCGGCTTCGACGGCGTGCGGACGCTCCAGCAGCACCCCGCGCAGACGCGGATGCGCGGCGAGGACCCGCCCGAGCAGCTCCCCGTTGCCACCCGCGACATCGACCACCGTGCCCCCGGCCGGAGCCCCGGCCGCGGCGGCGAGCGCCGGATGCGCGGGGACCGGATCGAACATGGCGGATCCGGCGGCCATGGACTGGTCGAAGAGTTCCGCGAGGCGGGGATCGCGGGCGAAATGGTCGAAGTGGTTCTCGCCGAAGACGTGCTCGAAGGCGACCTGTCCCGTGCGTACGGTGTGCTCCAGCCCGGCGAAGGACCGATAGAACGGCCCGCCGTACATCAGCGCCAGCGCCCGCATCGACCCCGGGGCGCCCGCCCGCAGCAGCGCGCCCGCCTCGGTGAGCCGGAAGCCCGCACGTCCTTCCTCCACCACGCCCAGCATCGCGAGATAGCGCAGCAGCGTCGCCAGATTCCCCGGCCGCGCGCCGACGGCCCGGGCCAGCTCCGCGACGCCGGTCCCTCGCTCGGCGTCCATGGCGTCGGGCACCCGGAGCTGGGCGAACGTGGCCAGCGCCTGGGTCGTCCACGCCCCGGTCAGCAGCCGCAGGAGCGTTTCGGCGGGCTGCCGGGCGCGATGCCGGTCCAGGTGGTCGGCGAGCACGTCGCGATGGTCGCCGGGGACGTACAGCTCCACCCGCCTGTACCCGGCGGCCTTGGACTCGGCGGCAGCGCCGAAGTAGAAGACCGTCCCGTCCTCGTGCGGGTTGTAGCCGCCGCCGTCCGGGACGGCCCCGTAGCGCGCGAAGGTCGCGACGAGGCCGCGCAGCACCAGCGGATCGGGCGCCACGACGTCGAAGGCGACATGTGCCTCGTGCTGCCGCTCCCGCTCGTGCGCGGCGAGCCCGTCCAGCCCCGACCCCGGCGGCACGGTCAGCGCGAACACCTCGACCGTACGGTCCTCCCCGTCCGCCCCGACCACCGCGGGGCGCAGGATCCCGACGTCCAGCCCGGCCGCCGGCCGCCGATGCCGTACGGCCAGTCGCTCGCGTACGACGACACTCGGCCGCGCCGGCAGGGCCGCGACGAGCCCGCAGCCGGCGAGCATGGCGCGCAACTCCGCCTCGTCCGACGGGAAGACGAGCAGCGCGGCATGGGAGAAGCGGCAGTGCTCCACGAGAGTCCGCAGCTCCGGACCGTCGAGCCCGGGGAACAGGAGCGGGAGCAGGCCGGCGGTGTCCTGCTCCTTGACGAAGTCGACCGTCGCGAGCAGGCGGGACGTGTCGCCCGACAACGTCGTGATCATTGCGGGGATCCTCATTCAGATCGTGGGGAGAAGGCGGGAACGGAAACGGTGGGGACGGAACGGTGGGGACGGTGGACCTCAGACGCCGACGTAGTGCTCGGCGAACCAGTCCTGGTGGCTGCGCGACGTACGCAGCGAAGCGATGCGGGAGCGCCGCAGGGCGTCGTGGAACGGTGCGGGGCCGTCCGGCGTGCCGTACGAGCCGTGCAGCAACCGGACCATCCAGTGCGAGAACTCCTGCGCACGCCAGAGGTACGCCAGACACCGCGCTGAATAGGCGTCGAGCCCCTCGGAGTCGCCGCGGACGAGGTCGTCGGCCAGGGCGCCGGCGAGGATCTCCGCTGCCAGGACCGCGAGATTGGCGCCCTTGGCCGCGCACGGGCTGACAAGGCCGGCGGCGTCGCCGGCCAGGAACAGCGAACCGTGCCGCAGTGGTTCGAGCACATCGGACTCCAGGTCGACGACGCCCCGCCCCACGACCCGGCCCCGCCGCAGCGGACCGTACTGTGCCGCCCGCATCCGCAGCTCCAGCTCGTCCCAGATCCGCTCCTCGGACCAGGCATCGGCCGCCGTACCGCGCTCGCACTGCAGGTAGTAACGGGTGATCTCACTGGTCCGCGCCATGTGCCCGGCGAACCCCCGCTCGTGCACGGCGTACCCGACGGCGTCGAGACTGGGCGGCGCCTCGGCGAGCACTCCGAGCCAGGTCACGCCGTGGTCGCAGTGGTACCGGCGCACCGAGCCGTCCGGCAGCGACCGCCGGGCCGCGCCGTACCGCCCGTCACACCCGGCCACGTACCGCGCCCGCCACCGGCCGGGCCGCCCGTCCGCCTCGCGCACGGTCACCGAGGGCCGATCGGTGTCGGCGTCGAGGACTGCGACGGCCTCGGTGCCGAACGCGACGCGTCCGCCGGAGGCGAGGAACCGCGTCAGCAGATCGGTGACGAGCTGCTGTTGGGGATAGACGGTATGCCGCTCCCCACGCCCGAGCTCCCCGTAGTCCAGCCGGAACCGGCCGTCCGCGCTGCGGAACTCACAGGTGCTGTGGACCCGCCCACCTCGCCGCAGCCCCTCGGCCAGCCCGTGCCGCTCCAGGATCCGCACGGTGTTGGCCGCCAGGAACCCGGCGCGCGCCCGCGTCTGGACGTACGCGCGTTCGGCACGCTCCAGGACGACGCAGTCGACCCCCCGCTGCTGAAGAAGATTCCCGAGCACGAGCCCGGCCGGTCCGGCCCCGAGGACGACCACGTCGGCCGTGCTCCGGGTCTGCCTGTCTGTCACGAGACGGGATAGTAGGTCCAGCGAAGTGGCTTACTTGACGAAAATCACCTGAACGAGGGTGGTCACGCTCATATTGGGTGTTCCTCAGCGGACCGGGAAGCCGCAGGTGTAGCCCTGCTCCTTGAGCCAGGGGAGGATCCGGCGCAGGGCCTCGACGGTCTGGGAGCGTTCGCCGCCCGCGTCGTGGAAGAGGATCGTCGGCCCGTTCGGCAGTTCCCGCTCGACGGTGGCGACCATGGCGTCCGTGCCCGGCCGCTCGAAGTCCTTGGAGTCGACGTTCCAGCCCAGCGGGCGCATGCCCCGGGAGGCGGCCAGCTTGCGGCTGTAGGGGGTGAAGGCCCCACCGGGCGCCCGGTAGTACATCGGCCGTACGCCCCCGGACGCCTTGGTGATCATGCGTTCGGCGTCGAGGATCTGCCGCGACTGGTAGGCCTCGGACTTCTTGTCCATGGTGGTGTCGTGCGACACCGAGTGGTCGCACAGCCGGTGCCCGGCCGCGACCACCTTCTTCACGAGGTCCGGGTGGGCCTGTGCCTGCGTCCCCACCATGCAGAACGTGGCCTTCACCCCGTACTCCCGCAGCACGTCGAGCACTTCAGGGGTCCACACGGGGTCGGGGCCGTCGTCGATGGTGATGTTGACGCCGCGCGCTCCCTTGTCCGAGGCGTGCGCGATGTCCACCGCGACCGGCTTGACGTCGGGCGTGGCCGACGCGCTCGCCTTCGGCGACGAGCCGCCCGTGGCACCGGCCTGCGCGGTCCACACCGACGCGCCGGTGGCGAGCAGCGTCACCCCGAGCGCCGCCCCGACCACCTTGCCGTACCAGCCCCGCCCGCCACCGTGCCGCGCCATGTCCGCCCCGCTCTCCCGCAGTTCCTCGCCGATGCCCGGTCACCGTGCGACCAACTGGCATGACGAGAAGCGGCGGCCGCAGGATCCCTCCGTTACCGAGCACGGACAATCTCGGGGGAGACCGGGGACAACTCGGCGGCTGCGGGGGGTAGGAGGCGAGCCATGCCAGGACTTGTGGGGCGGCGAGGAGGGACATGCTGAGCGAGACGGTGTTCCGGAGTGATGACGTGCCGGCGGCGGACCGGTTCGACTGCTGGCGCGAGCTGGTCAGCCGGACCCATGCTCCGCTGGAACTGCGCAGTGACCATCGGGCGGACTTCCGGGCTTCTCAACGTGTGCTGGACCTCGGTGCCGTATCGGTGTGGCCCACCACGTTCCAGCCGGTGTGCTTCCGACGGTCGCCGAAGCTGATCCGGCAGTCCGACCCCGAGGGGCTGCACGTGTCCCTGCCGTTGAGCGGGGCGCTGCGCACCGTGCGGGGTGAGGAGGTGGCCGAGTACGGTCCGGACAGCCTGTGCGTCGTCGACACGTCGCGCACCGTCGACGTCCACGGGGGCGATGGCTCCCTTCCGCATACGGGAGTCGGGCTGGAGGTACCGAAGGCGCTGTTGCCGGTGCCGCGGAACCGGCTGAACCACGTGACCGGTCTCCACTTGTCGGTCCGGGAAGGGTTCGGCGCCTTGCTGAGACAACTGCTCACTCAGCTGGCGCGAGGCACCGACGCGTACCAGCCCGCCGACGGGCCGCGGCTCGGATCCGTGGCGGTCGACCTGCTGTCAGCGCTGTTCGCCCAAGCCCTCGAAGCGGAGAACTCCCTCCCACCGGAGACTCGGCAGCAGACCCTCGTCCTGCGCATCCGGGCGTTCGTACGCGACCACCTTCACGACCCGAACCTGAATCCCGGCGCCATCGCCGCGGCGCACCACATATCCCGCAGCTACCTGTACCGACTCTTCGAGCACGAAGAGCGGTCGATCGCTGCCTGGATCCGGGAACAGCGCCTGGAACGCGCCCGCCGCGACCTCGCGGAGCCCGCCCTGGCGACCACCCCCATCCACGCCATCGCCGCCCGCTGGGGCTTCCCCCGCGCCGCCGACTTCACCCGTGCCTTCCGCTCCGCCTACGGCATCCCCCCGAGGGACTATCGCCACAGAGCCCAGCGCTTCCCCGAGGAGACGCATTACCAGCCAGGTGGGGACAGCCCGCTAACGAAACGCTGTTGATCACCCGGCAGTCTGATGGTGCCGGTCGATCAGACTGCGGAGTCCGTCAGTCCCACGGGGGTGGACTGAAGTCACGCAAGATCCGGCGGCGCGGTCGGAGCCTCCCCGCTGACAGGCGCGCTCCTGTCAGCGGGCCTCATCACCGCTCCGTCGGCGAGCGCCGCCGTGTACTGCCCCGGCGACCCGGCAACGGCAAGCCGCGCACGCTGGCGTCGGTGAGAATTCATGGCATGAACACCCCCACCCGGATCAGCACACTTGCTCTGCGGCATACGATTCCGCACCCTCTCGCGATCGACCAGTGGGCAGAGGTGCGCCCATGGATCGACGGCCGCGACGTGCTGGCGGAGATCCACCCCGGCGGGGTGTCGAGCTGCTCGCGCGGGGAGTGGTTCGGGCCTGCCGAGGAGTGGCCGCTGTCGGCGCTGGAGGAACCTCGCCGCGTCGAGCTGTCCAACAACGACTGCTACACGGGCTGCTGCGGAGGCATCTTCGTCACCATCCACCGCCGGGGCGACAGGGTGGTGTGGTCGTCGTGGCAGAACACGAACGACATCCGGCTACCCGTCCCCGCAGAGGTCCACTTCGATGCTGCTCAGTACGACGCGGAACTGACGCGTGCCGTCGCGGACAACGGATGGGAAGAGCCCGTGGACACTGTCGCCCGGTTCGTGACTCAGGAACTGGTGCGTAGCGGCTGGTTCGAGCGCTGGGACTGCGTGGTGGACCAGGTGGAGCCGAGGCGCGAGGAGCCCGAGGGAGTAGAGGTGTACTTCAGGCTTCGTCGGGACGCGTCGCCCCAGGGCCCCCGTTTCACCTTCGACCTCCCTGTCACCGGTGACGTTCCGGCCGAGGAACAGGCCCGGCGCTTCATAAACCGGATCACGGCCGACGACCCTCGGAAGACCGCCGAACCGCTGTAAGCCCCAGCGCCTCAGCGTCGTCCTCGGAGAGCAACGCGTGAACCCGTCGCAGGACGTCGAGCTGGGCCTCGTTGTAGAACTCGACCATGGCCTGCACGACCACCGACTGGGTGATCTCCCTTCCCCGGCGGGAGGAGGCCTCCAGGTCGCTCAGGAACGGGTGGTCCTTCTGCTGTCTGCGGGCCTCAGGCGCAAGGCGTTGCGCGAGCTGCCGGCGAACCTCCACGGGCGCGTTCTCGGGGAGGGCCTCGAACTCCGCGCCGACGTCACTACGAGGCGCTGAGAGCTGCTCCTCGAGAGCGGACATCGCCGAGGGGGTGAGAATGCTGGAGTACGCCACCAGGAGGGACCGCTGAGCCTCGGGCAGGTCGTCGGCGAACTCCTCGAAATCCGCCGGTACGTCGATCGAGGCCCTGTCGTCCAGGATCGCCGCCAGTTCCCGTCGCATCCGCTGCTGGCGTTCGATGCTCGCCGCGAGTTCCGCGTCCAGGGCACGCAGGATCTGCTTTCCCTTCTCGTCGGCGGTTTCGGCGGAGGGGATGTCCGACAGCGGCACGCCGAGGTCGACCAGCCTGCGGATGCGCAGCAGGCGGACCAGGTGCTGGATGCCGTACCGCTTGTAGCCGTTGGCCGCTCGTTCCGGCTCGTCCAGCAAACCGACCCGGTGATAGTGCCGGACGGCCTTCAGTGTCGTGCCGGCGAGTTCGGCCAGCTGACTTGTGCTCCACGCCACCGCGAGGCCCTTTCCTGGGGTGCTCCGTTCCCCGTCGCCGTCGGTGTCCTGCCGGTCGGCGAGACCGCAGGCGGGACGCGATCCATTCAAGACCGTGCCCCTGGGGCATGGTCAACCCTCGACCGCGCCCGTCCCTTCACGTCGGCGAGACGGTGTTGACCATGCCCCAGGGGCACGGAGTGCGATGGGTGGCGACCACAGCCGCTGGACGAGTAATCGGAGACTGGACATGAAACGACGCAGTATCGGCCGGAGTTCGGCTCTGGCGGTCGTCCTCGGCCTCAGCGGCACGCTGGTCGCCGTGCCCGCCGTCGCGGACGGGCCGCGGGCGTCGCAGGTGCGGTGGGGCAGCTGCCCCGAGGACGTCGTGGCCGAAGCGGCTCCGACCGCACTGCGGTGCGCGACCGTGCCCGTGCCGGTGGACTACGCCGATCCCGGTGGTGCTCGGATCGACCTCATGATCTCCCGGCTGGCCAGCACGAATCCCGACAAGCGGCGCGGCACGCTCATGCTCGATCCGGGCGGCCCAGGAGGGTCCGGCCTTGCGCTGCCCGCGCTGCTGGTGGCCCGGGGTCTTCCCGCCGGCGTCCTGGACAGCTACGACCTGATCGGCATGGACACCCGCGGCATCGGGCACTCGGCACCGGTTACATGCGGGTTCACGCTCGACGGCCCCTACACCTCCAACATTCCTCCCTACGCGGCCGACGACGCGGCGGTCACCGAACAGGCGAAGATCGCCGAGCGGGTGGCCGAGCAGTGCGCCCGCCAGGACCGCGACGGGCGGCTGCGCCACCTGACCACGGCGAACACCGCCCGCGACCTGGACCGCATCCGGGCCGCGCTCGGCGAGGAGAAGACCAGCTACCTGGGCTACTCCTACGGCACGGCACTGGGCGCCGCCTACGCGTCGATGTTCCCCGAGCGCTCCGACCGGATCGTGCTCGACAGCAACATCGGTGACACCCACCTCGACCGCGACGGCCTGCGCCGCTACGCCCTCGGCATGGAACAGACCTTTCCCGACTTCGCGAGGTGGGCGGCCGCACGGCACGACAGCTACGGACTGGGCCGCACTCCCGCGCAGGTCCGCGGGACCTACCTCGCCCTCGCCGAACGACTCGACAAGGCTCCGGTGGCAGGCTTCGACGGCAGCCTGCTGCGGCAGTACACCTTCGGTCTCCTGTTCAAGAAGCTGCAGTACCCCAAGCTGGCCCAGCAGTGGCAGGCGCTGGCGGACGGCGACGCCACGGCAGTCCGCCGCATGCCGTCGCCGAACGCCCCCGCGGGCGAGGCGTCGTCCCCGGTCGACAACCCCTTGGCGGTGTTCGCCGCCGTGACCTGCAACGACATCAAGTGGCCCGAGAACGTCGACACCTACCGGAAGGGCGTCGCCGAGGACCGCGCGCGTTTCCCGCTGTTCGGAGCCGCCACCGCCAACATCACACCCTGCGCCTTCTGGCCGCACACCCCGGCCGAGCCGCCGGTCGCCGTCAACGACGACGGACCCCGCAACGTGCTGCTCGTACAGAACCTGCGCGACCCGGCGACGCCCCACCTCGGCGGGAAGATGCTGCGCGAGAAGTTCGCCGACCGATCCCGGCTGCTCAGCGTCGACGACAGCGGGCACGGCGCCTACGTCCTCGGCGACAACCCCTGCGCGCTGAACACCACCACGCGCTACCTCGTCGAGGGCGAGCTGCCCGGAAAGGACATGCTCTGCCCCGCCGGCTGATCGCCGGAGCCGGCGGTGTGAAGCCCGGCGGGCGCTCGGCGAACCGATCAAGCAACGGGAGCGAACGTATGATCAAAGAGTGGCGGCGGCGTCGGGCCGTGCAGCGGGTCAAACCCGGAGACGGTCGAGCACTGCAGCGTTTCCGCTGGTGGCAGTTGCTGTTCCGCGCGCTGTTCCATCTTCGGTTGACGAGCGACGATGGCAGGCAGACGGACTACGCCGTCGACGTCCGGCACTGGCAGAACCACTCCTCCGACAGCCTCAAGGCCCACCTGTACCGCGACGGCAGGCAGCACGCCCTGTCCAAGCTCCCCGCCGCCTTCCCCGTCCCGGGCGGCACCGTCGAGGTGAGGATGAGCGCCTTCGGGATCAAGCGCTGCCACTACGTCACCGACCAAGGTCACGAGTACCGGCTCGTACCGGAGCCCCGATCCGCCGAGGGACGCCGCGCGCGCCTCGAACGCGAACACCCCGCGCTGAGCCGTGCGATCGGTCTCCTCTCGCTGTGCGTGCTCGTCGCCGCCCTGGCCGTTCTCCTTCCACAAGCCGCCGAACAGCTCACCCGGTCCGAGGGCATCGCCCAGCACACCGGAACCTTCACCTCGCCCGTCGATCTGCCGAAGTGGGGCAACCTCGCACTCGGCTTCGCCACGGCGGCGGCCAGCACCGAGCGGGCGCTACGGCTGCGCTACAGCCGACTGCTCGACGGCGGAGCGGGGTGACCCCTTCGCCCGGGATGCGTGGGGACCGGCGGCGCCGGAGATTGGAGGTAGTGACCTCGACCGGCGGCCTCGACCGCCCTCGACCGACCAGGAGGAGACCGGCGTGACGGATCGTACGCGCGGCACCGGACGGCCTCCCGTGTCGCAGCCCGGTGACGCTGGCGCCTCCCGCACGGGCGGCCGGATCCCATGACGCCGGACCCGCGCCCGTCGGCATCCGGTCGAGCGGCGTCGCGACCGATGTCCGAGGAGGCCTTCCGCTCCCTGTACCGGCGGCTGCGTGATCAGGCCCCGGGCGGCAGGACCGGCGCCCTGGCGCGGCTGACGCCCGAGTGTGTGCGGGCGGCCGCCGCCGAGGTGAGGTCGGGGCGGACGGTGTCCCTCGCCGCCCCCATCGAGACGCGGCCAGGACCGGACAACCCCCGGCCCGCCGAGCACCGGATGACGGGACCCACCGAGCCGGGCGACTTGTCCACCGGGCTGCACTTCGCCCTCGACCGCTTCGCCATGAACGTGCACGGCGACGCCGACAGCCACCTCGACGCGCTCTGCCATGTGATGTTCGACGGCGAGCTGTACGGAGGCGTTCCGGCCGGCACCGTGACGCCGGACGGCGCCGGTGCGCTCACGGTCGACCTGGTCCATGACGGGATCGTCGGCCGTGGAGTGCTCCTGGACATCCCGCGGCTGCGTGGCGTGCCCTGGCTGGAGCCCGGCGACCAGGTGACGGCCGCCGACCTCACGGCTGCCGAGGCCGCCCAGGGGGCCCGGATCGAGCCGGGAGACCTGCTGTTCGTGCGGGTCGGACACCGGCGCCGGCGCCGGGAGACCGGTGCGTGGGACGCGGCGCACGCGCGGGCCGGGCTGCATCCGGCGGCGATGGAGTTCCTGGCCGGGCGGCGCGTCTCCGTCCTGGGCTCGGATGGTAACAACGACACGGCGCCGAGCCCGGTGGCGGGGATCGCGTTCCCGGTGCATGTGCTGGCGATGCGGGCCATGGGGGTGCATCTGCTGGACTACCTGGACTTCGAGGAACTGGCACCGTTGTGCGCGGAGCTGGGCCGCTGGCGGTTCCTGTGCGTGGTCGCGCCGCTGCGGCTGCCCGCGGCCACCGGCTCCCCGGTGAATCCGATCGCCGTGCTCTGAGAGTGACGCCGGGGCCGCAGCGTGGCCGTACGGACACGCACGGCGCTTGCGGGTGCCGGGCCCGGGGAGGGCGGTTACGTTCGAAGAGGGGCCGCAGCCGTGACAGGTCCCGGCGGGACGCGGGGGACGCGGGGCCGTGAACGCGAGGACGGTGGTCGCCGTGGGTGACACCCCCCACTACGACGTCATCATCATCGGCACCGGCGCCGGCGGCGGCACACTCGCCCACCGGCTGGCCCCCTCCGGAAAACGCGTGCTCCTCCTCGAACGCGGTGACTACCTCCCCCGGGAGCGGGACAACTGGGAATCGACGGCCGTGTTCGTCAGGGGCAAGTACCGGGCCCCGGAGTTCTGGTTCGACCAGCACGGCAGGGAGTTCCCGCCCGAGGTCAACTACTACGTCGGCGGCAACACCAAGTTCTACGGGGCCGCCCTGTTCCGGCTGCGGCCCGAGGACTTCGGCGAACTGCGCCATCACGACGGCATCTCCCCCGCCTGGCCGATCCGCTACGACGACCTGGAGCCGTACTACACCCAGGCGGAACACCTCTACCTGGTCCACGGACGGCACGGCGAGGACCCCTGGGAGGGCCCGGCCAGTGAGCAGTACGCGTATCCGCCGGTGGAACACGAGCCCCGTATCCAGCGGCTCAGCGACGACCTGGAGAAGCAGGGCCTGCACCCCTTCCACCTGCCCATCGGCGTCAACCTGACCCAGGACGGCGACGGCAAGGCGAGCCACACCAGCGTGTGCATCCGCTGCGACCGGGTCGACGGGTTCCCGTGCCTCGTGCGCGCCAAGTCCGACGCCCAGGTGATCTGCGTCGAACCCGCCCTGCGGCACCCGGGCGTCGAGATGCTCACCAACGCCCACGTGGTGCGGCTGGAGACCGACCCGGCCGGACGCAGTGTCGACACGGTCGTCACCCGGCTCGCGAACGGTGAGGAGGTCCGCTACCAGGCGGACATCGTGGTCGTCGCCTGCGGAGCCGTCAACTCGGCCGCCCTGCTGCTCGCTTCGGCGAACGACCACCACCCCCGGGGCCTGGCCAACGGCTCCGACGTGGTCGGCCGGCACTACATGCGGCACAACAACCTCGCGCTGATGGCCGTGTCGGAGGAGCCCAACGACACCAAGTTCCAGAAGACCCTCGCCCTGCACGACTGGTACCTCGGCGCGGACGACTGGGACTATCCGCTCGGCGGGATCCAGATGCTCGGCAAGTCGGACGCCGACCAGATCCACGGCGAGGCCCCGCGCTGGGCCGGGACGGTGGCCCCGGACATGCCCTTCGAGGTCCTGGCCCATCACGCCGTCGACTTCTGGCTGTGCGGAGAGGACCTCCCGCTGCCCGCCAACCGCGTCACCCTGGACGGCGACGGCCGCATCCACCTCGCGCTGGACGAGTCCAACAACATCGCCGGCCTCAAGCGGCTGCGGCACAAACTCCAGCACCTGCTCGGCCATCTCGGCATGCACGAGCACCATCTGCTGGACCACAGCATCTATCTGCACAAGGGCATGCCGATCGGCGCCACCGCCCACCAGGCCGGCACCGTCCGGTTCGGCACCGACCCGGCCTCCTCGGCCCTGGACGTCAACTGCAAGGCCCACGAGGTGGACAACCTCTACGTCGTCGACACGAGCTTCTTCCCGAGCATCGGCGCGGTCAACCCGTCCCTCACCGCCATCGCGAACGCCCTGCGGGTGGGCGACCATCTGCTGGACCGGCTGGGCTGAACACCGGACCTCGCCGCCGACCGGGCGAACCTCGTCGGCCAGGCAGCGCAACACTGGCCCGCCGTCAGCGACCCCTCCCGCCCAGGGTGATTGTGTGACGCGCGAGCGCGCCGGGCCACGGCCCGGCGGCCGTACGGGGCTACGCAGCGCAGGAGGCAGTCGATCGTGAGTTCCACCGCAGGCGCACCCCAGGGTGTGATCCCCACTCACCTGCTCCGGGGCCAGAAGGCCCTGGTGACCGGGGCCAACTCCGGAATCGGCAAGGCCACGGCCATCGGCCTGGGCAGGGCCGGAGCGGACGTCGTCGTCAACTACGTGGCCGGCCGGGACGAAGCCGAGAAGGTCGTCGAGGAGATCACCTCATTCGGGGTGCGGGCGGCGGCTTACGAGGCGGACGTGTCCGACGAGGACCAGGTCGTCGCCATGACGAAGCGGATGGTCGACGAGTTCGGCACGATCGACATCCTCGTCGCCAACGCCGGACTGCAACGCGACGCCCCCTTCACCGAGATGACCCGCGCCCAGTGGCAGAAGGTCCTGGACGTCAACCTCACCGGACAGTTCCTCTGCGCCCGGGAGGCCACCAAGGAGTTCGTGCGCCGGGGCGTCGTCCCCGAGGTGTCACGGGCCGCGGGAAAGATCATCTGCATGAGCTCGGTGCACCAGGTCATCCCGTGGGCGGGGCACGTCAACTACGCCTCGTCCAAGGGCGGTGTGCAGATGATGATGGAGACCCTGGCCCAGGAACTCGCCCCGAAGAAGATCCGCGTGAACGCGATCGCCCCCGGGGCCATCAGGACCCCCATCAACCGCGACGCCTGGGAGACGCCGGACGCCGAGCGGGATCTCCTGCGGCTGATCCCCTACGACCGTGTCGGCGACCCCCAGGACATCGCCCACGCGGCCGTCGGCCTCGCCTCCGACCTCATGGACTACGTCGTGGGAACCACCCTCTACGTCGACGGGGGCATGACCCTCTTCCCTGGATTCGCCACCGGCGGCTGACCTCGCCCGCCCGCGTCGCCGGCCTCCGGGGAGACACGTATGCACACCACGCTTCACCTGCTGGCGGACGCACCGCCCCAGCTGCTGCCGGCCAGATCGCTGATGGCCTTCACCCTCGCCTCGCACATCATCCTGGTGCCGCTGGGCGTGGCCCTGCCGCTGATCACGCTCATCATGCACGGCTACGGGATGCGCAAGGGCGACCCCACCGCCCTGCTGCTGGCCCGGCGCTGGTCGGCCGTGATGGCGGTGCAGTTCGCGATCGGCGTGGTCACCGGCACGGTCCTGTCCTTCGAGTTCGGGCTGCTGTGGCCGGGCCTGATGGGCCGGTGGGGAGACGTCTTCGGGATCGGGTTCGGAGTGGAGGCCTGGGCCTTCTTCCTGGAGGCCGTGCTCATCGCGATCTACTTGTACGGCTGGCGACGCCTCAAGCCTCGCACCCACTTCCTGCTCGCGCTTCCCCTGCCCGCCGCCGCGCTGCTCGGGGCCTTCGGCATCCTGGCCGCCAACTCCTGGATGAACACCCCGCGTGGCTTCACCCTCGACGCCGGGGGCAACCCCACCGACGTGAACATCTGGAAGGCGATCTTCACGCCGATGTTCGGGCCGCAGTACTGGCACTTCGTGGTGGCCATGCTGGTGACCGCCGGCTATGTCGTGGCCGGTGTCTACGCCACCGGATGGCTGCGCGGACGCCGGGACCGCTACCACCGCCTCGGCTTCACCGTCCCGTTCACCGTCGCCGCGGTCTGCACGCCCGTCCAGTTCATGCTGGGCGACTCCATCGCCCGGCAGGTCTTCCACAAGCAGCCGGTCAAGTTCGCCGCGATGGAGATCGTCTGGAAGACCGACACCCATGTGCCGGAGTACCTCTACGGCCGTCTCCATCCGGACGGCAGCATCTCCGGCGGCATCAGGATCCCGCAGCTCGACTCCATCCTGGCCGGGTTCAGGCCCGACACCAAGGTGACCGGACTGACCTCCGTACCGGCCGACCAGCGCCCCAACGCCACCCAGGCCACCATCGCCCACTGGGCGTTCGACACCATGGTCGGCATCGGCTGCCTGCTGGTGCTGCTCGCCCTGTGGTACGCCCTGGCCTGGTGGCGCCGCCGCCGGCTGCCCGAGTCGACGTGGTTCTACCGCGGCGCCGCGGTCGCGGGCGTCGCCTCCGTCGTCGCCGTCGAATGCGGCTGGATCACCACCGAGGTGGGGCGCCAGCCATGGATCGTCTACGAGAACATGCGGGTCTCCGAGGCGGTGACCACCACCCACGCCGGCGGGCTGTGGACCATGTTCGGACTGGTGGTCCTCGTGTACGTGTTCGTCTTCGGCTCGTTTCTCCTCGTGCTGCTGAAGATGCGCACCCGCTGGCGTCTCGCCGACGAGCGGCAGGCGGCCGAAGGCCCCGAGGCGGACACCCCCTACGGACCGCGCCCGGCCGTTCCGGCCTCCGACAGCGGCAGGCCGTGATGGCCGACGTCATCGCCGTCGTCCTGCTGCTCGCGGTCGCCGCCTACAGCTGTGGCGGCGGTAGCGACTACGGGGCCGGGTTCTGGGACCTGACGGCAGGCGGAGCCGGGCGCGGCAAGCGGCCGAGATGGCTCATCGACCACGCGATGGCCCCCGTCTGGGAGGTCAACAACGTCTGGCTGGTCTTCGTCCTGGTCACCATGTGGACCGGCTTCCCGGTGATGTTCCAGACGGTGTTCTCCGCGATGTGGCTGCCCCTGGCGCTGGCCGCCGTCGGCATGGTCCTGCGGGGCGCAGGCTTCGCCCTGCGCAAGCCCAGCCGGCGGCTCGCCGGGCGACGGCTGTACGGGGCCGTGTTCGCCGTCTCCTCGCTGCTGACGCCGTTCTTCCTCGGCGCGGCGGCCGGCGGCATCGCCTCCGGCCGGGTGGCCCCCGGCACGCCCGCGGCGGACGACGCCTGGTCCAACCCCACCTCCCTCCTCTTCGGCCTGCTCGCCATCGCGACATCGGCCCTGCTGGGGGCGGTGTTCCTGGCCGCGGACGCCCGGCGCTTCGACGCCCCCGACCTGGACGGCTACTTCCGCAGACGGGCACTGGGCGCCCTCGCCGCCGTCGCCGTACTCGCCGTGATCACCCTGTTCGTCACCCACGACGACGCCCCGCACGTCTGGCACGGCCTCACCCACGGGGCGGGCCTGGCCTGCGTCATCGCGGCCGCCGTGGCCACGCTGGCCACCGTCGCCCTGCTGCTGCGTCCCTCCGGCGCCTGGTCGCGGGTCACGGCCGTCGCGGTCGTCGCCTCCGCCGTGATCGCCTGGGGCCTGGCCCAGCGGCCCTACCTCATCCCCACCTCCCTGACCGTCGCCGAGGGAGCGGGCGCGTCCGGCACGCTGCGCTGGCTCGGCATCGTCACGCTGGTGGCCCTGCTGCTGGTCTTCCCGGCGGTCGCCCTCCTGTACTGGCTGGACACCCACGGCGAGCTGGAATCCCTCACCGACGCCGATCTGCGGGGGCGTGGTGCCGGGGACCAGGGGTGAGTGAAGAGGACATCCTGCTGGCGGTCGGCGAGGCCGGCGGCGTCGTCACCGGTTCAGCGACGCGTCCAGGGTGATGGCCGCGTCGATGAGCGCCAGGTGCGTGAACGCCTGCGGGAAGTTGCCGAGCTGGCGGCCCGTCAGGGCGATCTCCTCGGAGTACAGGCCGAGATGGTTGGTGTACCCGAGCATCTTCTCCAGGACGAGCCTGGCCTGGTCCGCCCGCCCCGCCCGGGCGAGTGCGTCGACGTACATGAAGGTGCACAGCGAGAAGGTGCCCTCGGAGCCGCGCAGCCCGTCGGGTGAGGCGTCGGGGTTGTACCGGTACACCAGGCTGTCGGTGACCAGTTCCTCCTCCATCGCGTCCAGCGTGGAGGACCACAGCGGGTCGTCCGGGGTGATGAAGCCGACCGTCGGCATGCGCAGCAGCGAGGAGTCGAGCACCTCGCTGCCGTAGTGCTGGACGAAGGCCGCGCGCGCATCGTTCCAGCCCTCGGCCATGACCTGCTGGTAGAGGGCGTCCCGCGCCTCGCTCCAGCGTCGGGCCGCGGCCGGACGGCCGGTGGCCTCCCCGAGCCGCAGTGCGCGGTCGAAGGCGACCCATGACATCACGCGGCCGTAGGTGAAGTGCTGACGGCCGCCGCGGGTCTCCCACAGGCCTTCCTCGGCCTGGTCCCAGTGGTCCGCCAGCCAGTCGAGTACGGCGAGCAGCTCGGTCCACTCCCGGTGCCCCGGGTGGATCCCGTGCCGGTGGGCGAAGTAGATGCTGTCCAGCGCCTCGCCGTAGATGTCCAGCTGGAGCTGGGTGGCGGCGCCGTTTCCGATGCGTACGGGGGACGAACCCTCGTAGCCCTCCCAGTGTTCCAGGGTCTCCTCCTTCAGATCGGAGGAGCCGTCGACCGCGTACATGATGTTCAGTGGCCCGGAGCTGCCGTCGCCTCCGGCCCGTTCCTTGATCCGCTTGCCGAGCCACGCGATGAACGCCTGCGCCTCCTCCGTGAAACCCATGCCCAGCAGGGCGTACACGGAGAAGGAGGCGTCCCGGATCCAGGTGAACCGGTAGTCCCAGTTGCGCTCGCCGCCCAGTTGCTCGGGCAGCCCCGTGGTGGGTGCGGCCACCACGGCGCCGGTGGGGGCGTAGGTCATGAGCTTCAGCGTGATGGCGGAGCGTTCCACCGCCTCGCGCCAGCGGCCCGAGTAGCGCGACTTGCTCAGCCAGGACCGCCAGTACCGGATGGCGTCTTCGAAGATCTGCTGGAACTCGGGGAGCCGGAACTCCCTGGGCGGCCCGTCGGCGGCGGACTCCAGGACCAGTCCGCGCTGCTGCCCCGCTTGCAGGCTGAGCGTGAGGCGCAGGTCGTTGTCCACGGTGAGGGAGTTCAGCAGACGCTCGTCGTCCGGTTCCCGGACCGCGTGCACCGTCAGGTTCGTCCCGTCCGAGACGAACACCGCCCCGTGTTGGGTGACGTGCAGCTCGTGCGGCTTGCGTCCGTAGTCGAAGCGGGGCGCGATGTCGATCTCGAAGGTCATGCTGCCGCGCACACAGCGGATCATGCGGACCAGCCGGTGGCGCGGGGTGGCCGTCGTGCCGGTCACCGGCATGAAGTCGACCACCTCACCCGCGCCCGCCTCGGTCATGAAGCGGGTCACCAGGATCGCCGTGTCGGGCAGGTACAGCTGCTTGGTCGCGTACGCCGCCTGAGCCGGCCTGACCGTGCAGTGCCCGCCGTCGTCCTTGTCGAGCAGGGCGCCGAAGACGCTCGGCGAGTCGAAGCGCGGACAGCAGAACCAGTCGACCGTCCCGTCGGTGGTCACCAGCGCCGCGGTCTGCAGATCACCGATCAGACCGTGGTTCTCGATCAGCGGGTACTCATCCATCGCGGAGCCCCTTCCGACACGCACCGTCACCCGGTCAGCGGCCCCCCGACCAGCGTAAGCCGGGGACGCGCAACCGACCTCCCGGCACTCCCCGGCCACCATCCCGGGATCCGGTCCTCGCTGTCAGACCCGCATACCCGGGACGTGCCGGGGTTCGGCGACCAGCCCGAAGATGACGAGCACGGACAGGGCCATGGTGACGACCGACCACCACGGGAACGCGGACAGGAACATCAACTGGCCCACCAGGCAGGCCGAGGCCAGCACGATCCCGGTGAGCCGTGCCGCCCGCGACCCCACGAGCACGCCCACGCCGGCCAGGAGCTGGGCCATGCCGATGACGATCCAGATCCAGCCCCAGGCGTCGTAGTTGAAGATGAGGAGGCGTTGGCCGTGGTCGTAGGCCGTTTCGTAGTAGCCGTGGTCCAGCAGGGCGACGAAGCCGTTGGTGATGTCGAACAGGCCGCTCAGAAACAGCAGGATCCCCGCGAAGGCCACCCAGTGCGATTGCTCCAGCGGCGGCTCGGGGCGGTCTTCCGGGGCAGAGGGGGCTGGCTGCATGCCTCCACCCCACGGGTCGGCCCGGGGCGCCGCAACCGATGATGCGCCGCTGAGGTGAGGTTCGCAGGGCAGGGGACCGACCGCGCCCGACGTACGGCCGGCGAGTCAGACGGACGCGGTACGTAGGCCCGGGAAGAGGGTGTGTGCGCTCTCGTGGACGATCGCCATGGCTTCCTGGCCGTTCGGCCGGGCCTTCTCGTCGAGCGCGGGCACGGTGGCGCCCAGCTGCTCGGCGAGTCCGAGGTAGCCGTGGAACAAGGCCGTGGCCAGCGGGCTGAGCGGCGCGTCCGGCGGGACCAGGGCCTGGTCGAACCCGGGAACCGGCCGTGCGGCGACATCGGGCCAGTCCTGCGGGTCGCGCGGCCGGTCGAGGCTCAGGACGGGGGCGAGGTCGGGGGCGTCGGCGTCCCGGGCCGTGAGGGGGCGGCCGAGGTTCCAGCGTTCGCGGAGTGTGCGGATGACCGACGTGTGGTGATGGACACCGTTGACGACGGTCCGGGCGGGCACCCAGGCGGAGATCGCGATCGCGGGCAGGCGGACGCCGAGCCGGTCGAAGGTGAAGCCCAGCTGCCCGGGCGGCGCGCCGGGGTCCGGGGCGGTGGCGGCGGGCGGGGGTACGTGGTCGTAGGTGCCGCCGTGCTCGTCGAAGACGATCATGAGCAGCGTGTTGTACGCGTTGGACCCGTCGGGCGAGGCCGACGAACGGACGGCGTCGTACACCTTGGCCAGCAGTGCCTCGCCGCCCAGCAGGGACGAGGGGGCGTCGAAGGGAATCCCCTGCAGCAGCGCGGCTTCCGGAGGGTGCATGTCGTTGTGGCCGTGCCACAGGTTGGGCTCGATGAACGAGTAGGCCGGCAGCGTGCCGGCGGCGGCGTCCTCCAGGAAGCGGTCCGTGGTGACGAAGTGTGTGGCGAACCGCTCGCGCAGCCGCGGTCCGTGGATCAGCCCGGTGAAGGGGAGCGGGCTCGGCGCGTCCACGTACACCCGCCAGGTCAGCCCACTGGCCTCCAGCCGTTCGAACACGGTCTCGGCGGTGTTCCGCAGCGGGAACGTGCGGTACGGCGCGTTGACGACGAAGCCCGACGAACTCGCGGCGTGGAAGAACGAGCGGTTGGTGAACGTCTGCGAGGGCACCTCGGCGAACCAGTGGTCGAAGGTGGCGAAACCGCGTGCCAGCGAGGACAGCACAGGCAGCTGCTCGGGGGTGTACCCGGCCATGATCTGCGCGTACTCGTGGTACTTCGGCGGGCGGCCCAGCTCCGCCCGGAACGCGCTGATGTAGTCGGCGACGAACCCGTCCATCGTCGGCGCCCGCCCCGGTGGTGGCGCGTTGAACGGGGCGGCCATCTTCTCGGCCAGGACCCCTCGGTTGCCCTCGGGGTCGATCACACCGAAGAGCTGGGTGTTGATGTGCTGGTACTCCTCGCCCGGATCCGGGTTCGGAATGTCCATCGTCTCGGCGCTCCCGAAAGGCACCGACCGCCGGCCCGAGTGGTCCTCGGCCCAGTCGGGGACGGGGTTCGACAGGTCCCTGCCGAGGACACCTTCGAAGGAGGCGACCTCGCCCGGCTGGTACAGCTGCCCGAGCAGGGTGTCGAACGACCGGTTCTCGAACATGAGTACGACCGTATGGTCCAACGCGTTGCTACGTCCGGTGGTGGACACGCCGGCCTCCGATCCGGGCGTCTGTCACTCGCCCTGAGGAGTCCATTCCACTCTTGGACAGCCCGGCAAAGGTGTCAAAGCGAGGCCGGCCGGCCCAGGCCGGTCAGTGCAGCCGGTCGGTGGGTTCCGTCGCCTGGACCGGAGTGGCCGCCAGGCTGGCGAGGAGCTTGAGGCGCTCTTCGGAGGTGCTGTCCGGTTCGGCGGTGTAGAGGCTCAGGTCGTGCGTGGCCCGCTGCGAGACGGGCAGGTCCAGAGACTGGTAGGTCAGCTCCAGACGGCCGACCTCGGGGTGTTCCAGCCGCTTGACGCCCTCGTGGCGGATACGGACGTCGTGCGCGGCCCACAGGGTGCGGAAGTCGGCGCTGAGCGTGGACAGTTCACCGACCAGCTCGCGCAGGGCCCGGTCATGCGGTTCGCGGCCGGCCTCGGCACGCAGCAGCGCGACGGTGGCGGCGGCGCCGGAGTCCCAGTCGACGAAGAATTTTTGTGAGCCCGGGTCGAGGAAGTGGTAGCGGGCGAAGTTCGGACGGCCGCGTTTGTCGGTGGTGCGGCTGTCGAACATCGGCGCGTGCAGGGCCCTGCCGAGCGCGTTGTGGGCGATGACGTCCAGGCGGCCGTTGCGTACGAAGGCGGCGGACATCGTGATGGAGCCGAGCATCCATTGAATGCGGGGCGGGACTTCGACGTCCTTGCGGCGGGACGGCGTACGGCGGGCGGGCCGGGCCGCGCGGGCCAGGTCGAACAGGTAGGTGCGTTCGTCCTCGTCCAGTTGCAGGGCCTGGGCGACCGCGGCCAGCACCTCTTCGGAGACGCCGCTGATGTGGCCCTTCTCCAGGCGGGTGTACCACTCGGTACTGACGCCCGCGAGGACGGCGACCTCCTCACGCCGCAGGCCCGGCACCCGGCGGCGGGCGCTGGTGGGCAGCCCGGCCTGCCCCGGGGTGATCTTGGCGCGTCGGCTGGCGAGAAAGTCCCGGATCTCCGTGCGGTGGTCGCTTCTGTCCTGCATGCGATCCACGGTAGCCACCCGTTGCCGTGGAGGGAGGTTGAGCTTGTACCCCCTATAAACGCGACCTTCCTCAAGCACGGGGCGACGGGTTCTCTGGGAGACGTACCTCGATCACGACCCACACGGAGATGAACCTTGAGTACGCGAGGAGCGACCCTCCACGCCCCCGCCGAAGCACGGACCGAGCAGCCTCACCAGGCACCGCGTGCCAGGCTCCCCCTCGTCGTCCACGTGCTCGCGCTGGGCACGTTCCTGATGGGCACCACCGAGTTCATCGTGGCCGGCCTGCTGCCCGAGATCGCCGGCGACCTCCAGGTCAGCGTCGCCCGGACCGGCCTGATGATCACCGTCTTCGCGGTCGGGATGATCGTCGGCGCCCCGCTGATGGCCATGCTGACGCTGCGGTTGCCCAAGCGGCTGACGCTGATGCTCGCCCTGGGCGTCTTCGCCGCCGGGCACGTCATCGTCGCCCTCAGCTCGAACTTCACCCTGGTCCTGGCGGCACGGTTCCTGACCGCGATCGCCACCGGCGCGTTCTGGGCCGTGGCCAATGTGGCCGCCGCACGCGCCGCGGGCCCCGCGGCGAGCTCCCGCGCCCTGGGCCTGGTCGGCGCCGGCGCCATGCTCGCCAACGTCGTCGGCGTGCCGGTGGGCGCGTTCGCCGGACAGCTCATGGGCTGGCGCGGCCCCTTCTGGGCACTCGCGGCCCTCTCCGCCGCGTCCATCGCGCTCATCGCCCGTACCGTCCCCCACGACGGCGGCGACCAGCAGGCGGTGTCGATCCGCTCCGAGCTGACCGCTCTGCGCTCCGGCCGCCTGTGGCTGGTCCTGGCGGCCTGCGCCACCACGACCGGCGGTGTCCTGGCGGCGTACTCCTACATCTCGCCGCTGCTGACCGGCCGGTCGGGCATCGCGTCCGGGATCGTGCCGCTGGTCCTGGTCGGCTTCGGCCTCGGCGCCCTGGCCGGCTCCCTCGTCGGAGGCCGTCTGGGAGACCGCCGCCCGCATATGGTGACCCTTGTGGCCGCCGCAGGGGCGACCCTCCTGCTCCTGGCGATCTCCCTGCTGGCCGGCTACGCCGTGCCCACCGTCATCCTGGTCGCCCTGCTGGGCTTCTTCGGCCTCGGCGCCAACCCGGTGCTGATGTCCCTGGCCGTCCGCTTCGCACGCCAGGCCCCCGTCCTGGCCTCCGCCCTGACCGTCTCGGCGTTCAACCTGGGCACCGCCGTCGGCTCCTGGATCGCCGGCCTCACCCTCGACTCACCGCTCGGGACGACCGGCCCCGCCGTGGTCGGCACCGCCATCGCCGCCCTCACCCTGATCCCCACCATCGCCATCGCGCTCCTCCAGCGCCGCCGCCGCTCGGCGGCAGCGGCATAGGCCACCACGGACGCCAGGCACTCCTGACCCCACACCACCCCCCTCCATCACGCACTACCCGGAAACGGAGCACCACTGATGCGCGCAACACTCCTGTACGGCGCCGGCGACGTCCGCGTCGAGAACGTCTCCGACCCCGTCATCAAGCACCCCACCGACGCGCTGGTCCGGATCACCGCCTCCTGCGTCTGCGGCAGCGACCTGTGGCCCTACGCCTCCCACAAGCCGGAGGACGGTCCCGCCCGGATGGGCCACGAGTTCATCGGCGTCGTCGAGGACACCGGCCCGGAGGTGACCACCGTCAAGCCCGGCGACCTGGTCGTCGCACCCTTCGCCATCTCCGACAACACCTGCGAGTTCTGCCGCGAGGGACTGCACACCTCCTGCGCCCACGCCCACGCCAACTTCTGGGACGGCGAAGCCGAGGAGGGCGGCCAGGCCGAAGCGGTCCGCGTCCCCCTCGCCGACGGCACCCTCGTCAAGCTCCCCGTCGCCCCGGACTCCGCCCTCGTCCCGTCCCTGCTGACCCTCTCGGACGTCCTCGGCACCGGCCACCACGCCGCCGTCGCGGGCGGTGTCAACGAACGCACCCGCGTGACCGTGATCGGCGACGGCGCGGTCGGCCTGCTCGCCGTCCTCTCGGCCAAGCGCCTGGGCGCCGAACAGATCATCCTGATGGGCCGCCACCAGGCGCGCACCGACCTCGGCCGCGAATTCGGCGCCACCGACGTCGTTGCCGCCCGCGGCGACGAGGGCATCGAAGCGGTCCGCGACCTGACCGGCGGGCACGGCACGCACGTCGTCCTCGAGTGCGTCGGCAACATGCCCGCCTACGAGCAGTCCACCGGCATCGTCCGCCCGGGCGGCGTCATCAGCCGCGTCGGCGTGCCCCAGTACGAGGAGGCACCCATCGGCTTCGGCAGCCTCTTCCGTCACAACATCCGCCTCGCCGGCGGCCCCGCACCGGTGCGCGCCTACATCGAGGAGCTGATGCCCGACATCCTCGACGGCACCATTGAGCCCGGCAAGGTCTTCGACGCCACCACCAGCCTCGACGGAGCCCCGGCCGGCTACCGGGACATGGCCGACCGCAAGACCCTCAAGGTCCTCGTCAAGCCCTGACGAGCCCTGACGAGCGGTGAGGTGTACTGGCCTGATCACGGCGAAGACCTCCGTGCGGTGCAGCCGTCAAGGACTGCACCGCACGGAGGTCTTCGGGCACTTCCGGTCAGGCGAGGTTCTTGGTGAAGAACTCGTCGAGCCTGTCGAAGGGGATCAGGTCCTTGCGGTCGTACAGGTCGACGTGGTCAGCGCCCGGGACGATCACGAGGTCGACGGTGTCGGGGGCCATCGCCCGGACGTCCTCGGAGTAGTAGCGGGAGTGCGCGTCGGCACCGGCCACCAGGAGCGCCTTGCGGGGCGCCAGCATGTCGATGTTCGTCATCTGCCGGAAGGCGAAGAACGACATCGGCGTGGTCCCGGTCCACGCGGTGGTGGAGTTGATCGAGCGCGGGTGGTAGCCGCGCTCGGTGCGGTAGTAGTCGAAGAAGATCCTCGTGATCGGATCGGCGTCCGCCGGGAGGGTCTTGGGCAGGACGCGGTTCGAGGGGGCGACGTCGCCGTCCTCGTCGAAGGGGACCTCGTGGGAGAGCCGCGCGTAGGTGCGGTTCTCGGCGTCGGTCCAGCGCTGCCGGCTGAGGTGGTCCACGACCTTCTGGCGCTGCTCACGCGTGTAGTAGTCCTCGTGGCCGCGGGACATGCTGCGCGACATGTCGTACATCGAGGCCGCGGCGACCGCCTTGATACGGCTGTCCGCGGCCGCCGCGGTGAGCGCCATCCCGCTCAGTCCGCACACGGCCTGCGCGCCGATCCGCTCGCGGTCGACGATCTTCCGCAGGCCGAGGAAGTCGACGGCGGCGCTGTAGTCCTCGGTGTAGATGTCGGGCGAGGCCA
Source organism: Streptomyces sp. NPDC041940 (assembly GCF_055589465.1). Lineage (NCBI taxonomy): Bacteria > Bacillati > Actinomycetota > Actinomycetes > Kitasatosporales > Streptomycetaceae > Streptomyces > Streptomyces sp. NPDC041940. The sequence continues at coordinate 57,362 of NZ_JBVJBP010000024.1, read as the reverse complement.
CGTCGCGCACCGTGCCGCCGCTCTCCCCGGTGAAGGAGGGGTCGAAGGCGAGGGCGACGTAGCCGCGGCGGGCGAACTCGTTGGCGTAGAGCCCCGAGGACTGCTCCTTCACCGCGCCGAACGGACCGCTGACCACCAGGGCCGGCAGCTTGCCCCGGGCGTTCTTCGGCACGTACAGGTCCGCGGCGACCTCGATGCCGTAGCGGTTCTTGAACCGCACCGAGGTCCGCTCGACGTTCTTGTCCAGCGCGAAGGTATAGCCGCCCTTGGCCGCGGCCTTGCCCTGTCCCGCGGCGCCCGCGGCGCGGCCGCTCTCCGCACCGAAGGAGGGCAGAGCCGTGAAGGAGGCGGCGGTGGCGGCACCGCCGCCGGCGATCAGTCCGAGTGCTTTGCGACGTTCCATGGAGGGGACCTCATATCCGATCGGTGGAGGAAGGCGCGACGGTCAGTGGTGTCGTGACCCGGGCGCGATCCCAGAGAACCGCTTCCGCTCCAGGTGTGGCAGGTCGGGTTTATGGGGGGTACAAGCTCGACCCCCCACCCCGAGGGGCGGGCGTCGTAGCGTGGAAGGCATGTCCCCGTCCGGCGGGGTGCCGCGCGACGACCGCATGAGCAGCGGCACCGGCGCACTCGAAGCCCTTCGGGGGGTCGTCGACCCGGGGCCTGTAGCGCCCCCATGGGCGGCTGGCGGCCCGGCAAGGCGGTACAGCGGGCCGACTTCGGGCAGAAGGGCCGCGAGGAGATGCCGGTCATCAGGGTGCGCGAAGGCCATCGGGTACGCCTGGGCCGGCATGACCTCCCTCGCTGCCGCGTGGATCTCTTCCGGAGTTGTTCCAAGGCGGGAGGGCCTGGCAGCGGCAGGGCGGCATCGCTCCCAACGGCTCCGGGGGCTCGGTGAGTCGGGGAGAGCGCACCGGTGCCCAGCCCGCTCCGGATCGCCTTGCGTCAGCGCATGGCTGCCGCGTCGAGCAGGGTGGTCACCGTGGGTGCGATGAGCCCGGCCAGTCGGTCCGCTCCGATCCCGGCTCGGGCGCTGGCGCCGTCGAAGACAAGGCTGAGCTGCCGGGCCAGCAGATCAGGGTCGCTCGCGCCGCCTTCTTCGGCTTCGGTGCGGAAGAAGGCCGTCAAGTCGGCCTTGATCCGGCGGGCGACCCGGCTCGCGGGGTGATTCTGATCCTTGAGCTCGATCTGCGCGGCCAGGTACCGGCAGCCCCGGAACTCGGGTGCCCGCGACTGTGACTCCACCTGCTCGAAGATGTGCAGAATCCGCTCGCGGGGCGAACCGCCGTCGTCGGCCGCGGGCAGGAGCGTCGCCACGTAGGCGGAGGCGTGTTGCTCCAGGCTTGCCGCCAGCAGTTCGTCCTTGCTCTCGAACAGCTGGTACATGGAGCGCTTCGACACTCCCGCAGCCTTGCACAGCGCTTCGACGCCGATGTTGACACCGTCCCGGTAGGTAAGCGTGGCCGCTGCCTCCAGCAGTCGCTCCCTGGAACTTGGCTTCGCCGCGGTGGTCATGCTGTGAGGGTAGCTCGAATCGGACAAAATGAAAACCGATCGGTTTCCGGGATGGCGTCGGGGGCGAGTGCGCCCGGTCAGGAGGAGGCCGGGCGTGGTGCCGGGGGCTGCCGGCCGCCGGTGACTTCCTTGACCGGCTCGTGGGGGAAGCGGCGCCGGGCGTACTCCTGCGCGGGGGAGCCGGGCGGGACGTAGGGGTTTCCGTCTTGTCCTGGAGCGGGCGCAGCACGGTGTCCATGAAGGTCTTGCGGTCGTCCAGGTAGGGGCCCAGGACGTCCTCGCCGCCGGGGCGGACGGCAAGGCAGTAGCCGGACTTGTAGCCGGGGGGTGAGCTCAGGCTCTGCCACAGGGAGGCGTTCTCGGAATCGGAGACCCGGGAGCGGTAGTCGGCGGCGTCCTGGCTGTCGGCCACGGTCTGCGCCCAGTCGGTGAACCCGCTCATGAACTCACGGTAATTGTGGGTCGTGCAGGCCAGCGCGTCGAATGCGCCGTCCTTGTGAATGGCGCCGACCGGGCAGGCGGCGACGCACAGCTTGCAGTCGATGCAGGGGTTGTAGTCGAGCGCCTGCCCGTACTCGCTCACCTCGGCGTCCACCAGGACGGTGGCCAGCAGTACGAAGTTGCCGAACTTGGGGTGGATGACGTTGCGGTGCAGGCCCATCACGCCGAGTCCGGCCGCCACCGCGACCGTCTTGTGTGCCACCACCCAGATCCGTTCGCTGGGGAAGTGGTCCATCTCCTGGGGGAAGCCGACCGAAGGGTTGAGCGCGCGGTAGCCGGCGTCCTGAAGAGCCTGGGTGCCGCTGCGGGCGGCGTGGTTGGCCTGTTCGTCGGTCTGGTGGAACTCCTGGTTGGCCACACTGCGGGCTGGGGAACGGCAGTTGTCGCGGTTCATCCGGACCGCCATCGCGATCAGGGTGCGGGTGCCCGGCAGTGCGGACCGTGCCTGCTCGCGCTCACCGGCCAGGTCGGGGTGGTCCAGGCTGACCGCCGCCGCGTCGTCCGCACCGGCCGCCAGGCACAGCTCGCGCAGCCAGGCCGCGTCGATCACCGGCGCCGGGCTCGCGGCGTCACCGGCCCGGCGCCGGGCGAGTACGGCCCGCACCGACGGGTGGGCGGCCAGCTTCGCCGGAAGCCTGGGTTCTGCCAGCGGTCGAGTCCGGCGGCCGGCCCCAAGCCCGGACGGCTCACCTCCAGGGCTTGCGCACGGAAACCGATCGGTTTACGGTCTAGGGAAACCGACCGGTTTTCTCGTAGTGGAGGCAGGTATGACCGCACTGAAAGGCGCCCACGTCTTCGTCACCGGTGGCAGTCGCGGCATCGGCAAGGCCCTGGTGGAAGAGCTCTACGCACGCGGCGCCGGCAAGGTCTATGCCACCGCCCGCGACCCGCGCGGCGTGACGCACCCCGACGCCGTCCCGGTGGCTCTGGAGGTCACCGATCCGGCCTCCGTGGCCGCGGCCGCCGCGCAGGCCCAGGACGTCACCGTGCTGATCAACAACGCGGGCGCCTCGGTCGGCGCGTCCTTCCTCGAGTCCCCGGTCGACGACGTACGCCGGGAGTTCGAGACCAACTTCTACGGCCCGCTCCTTCTCACCCGGGCTCTCGTACCGGTCATCGAGCGCAACGGCGGCGGCCACCTCCTCAACGTGCACTCCGTGCTCTCCTGGATCGCGCTCGGCGGCTCCTACAGCGCCTCCAAGGCCGCCCTGTGGTCGCAGACCAACTCCTTGCGCCTGGAGCTGCGGCCGCGCGGCATCGCCGTCACCGGACTGCACGTCGGCTACGTCGACACGGACCTGGCGGCGAACGTCGTCGCACCCAAGTCCGACCCGCGTGACGTCGCCGCACTCGCCCTCGACGGGGTCGAGACGGGCGCGTACGAGGTGCTCGCCGACGACATCTCGCGGCAGGTCAAGGCGGGCCTGGCCGGCGATCTGGCCGACTTGTACGCCCAGTTGGCGACGTAACCCCTTCACGTACAAGGAGCCGGCGAGATGCCCAGCCACGAGCCACGTCCCACGATCCACATTCCGGGGACCACCAGCCACACCCTCGCCCAGCGAGCGGGACCTGACGGCCGCGAGGGAACCCTGCGCTACCTCAGGGCGGGCACCGGCGCGCCTCTGGTCCTGCTGCACACCGTGCGCACCCAGGCCGAGCACTTCCGCCACCTCATCCCGCTGATCGCGGACCGCTACACCGTCTACGCCCTCGACCTGCCGGGGATGGGCTACTCCGAGATCGTGCCCGGCGCCTCGTACGGCGAGCCGGCGATGCGCGCGGGCGTCGAGCGGCTCCTGACCGAACTCGACCTGCACGACGTGACGTTGGTGGGGGAGTCCATGGGGGCGGTGCTCGCCCTGACCGCCGCCGCCGATCTCCCGGAGCGGGTGCGGCGCGTCGTCGCGGTCAACACCTACGACTTCCGCGGCGGAATCGCCCGGTCCAGCCTCCTCGCCCGCGTCGTGGTCAGCGGCGTTCTCATGCCGGGAGTGGGCCCGGTGATCGCCGGGGTGGAGCCCAAGCCCGCCCTCCGCAAGATTTTGCGGGGCGGCCTCGGCGACAGGAGCGCGCTGCGGGAGGACTACGTGGACGAACTCCTCCAGGTGGGCGGCCGTCCCGGCTACCCGACCGTGGCGCGGGGCGTGTACCAGGCCCTGCCCGGCCTCATCGCGGCCCGCTCGCGCTACCCCGAGGTCAAGGCCCCCGTCCATTTCGTCTACGGCGAGAAGGACTGGTCGCGGCCCTCGGACCGGCAGGCGAACAAGAGCCTGCTTCCGGCCGCCGAGTTCACTCAGGTCCCCAAGGCAGGCCACTTCATAGCTCTGGAACGGCCCGACGTGCCGGCCGACCTGCTGAACGCGGTGGCCTGACACTCCGCCGGTCGTCCTGGACCGTCCTGCCCGTGGCCCCTCCGGCTTGACCGGATGCTGCCTCCGTTTTACTGTGGAGCGAGTGCGGAGATAGCCTCCGTTTTATGGGAGCCGCAGGATCGCGTGAGTCGGGAGAACGCATGGATGCCAGTGGACAGCAGCGGCGCAGACCCCGTGCGGATGTCCAGCGCAACCGTGCCGCCCTCCTGGAAGCGGCACAGCGGCACTTCCTGAAGTACGGGGTCGGTACGTCCCTGGAGGCGGTGGCCAAGGAGGCGGGCGTCGGGCCCGGCACCTTGTACCGGCACTTCCCCACCCGGGAAGCGCTGCTGGCGGCCGTGCTGCAGACACGCTCCGAAGAACTGGTGACGCGCCAGGAGGAGATCGCGCGGCTCGGCGACGCCGACGAGGCGCTGGAGCAGTGGCTGCGCGCGCTGGAGGAGTACTTCAGCGCGTTCAGCGGACTGCCGGAACCGCTCATGGCCGCGGCCAGGGCCCATGATCCTGACAACCCGCTCACGCTCCCCTGTGACACCGTCATCACCGCCACCGAGGAGTACGTGCGGGCCGCTCAGCGCACGGGATACGTGCGCGAGTCGGTGAAGGGCCACGACCTGTTCCTCGCGGCCATCTCCGTCGCCTGGCTCAAGGGTGCCGGTGCCGCGGAAGAGGAGTCGCTGGACCGCGTTCGCGCGCTCATCGTCGCCGGTTACCGCGCACGGAACACCGAGGCGTAAGCCCCTGCCGATCGATCACCGGAGCATCCAGGCCTCTCTGGACTTCGGGCGATCTCCCGCGCCTTCATCTCACAGCTTCCACAGCTTCCACAGCTTCCACAGCTTCCACAGTGATCACATCGCGCCGCCCTGGGAGCGGTGCGTCTCCCGAAAGGACAAATCATGAAAATCTCTGTTATCGGCGCCGGAGCGATCGGCGGCAACCTCGCGCGCAAGCTCGGCACAGCCGGTCACGACGTCCAGGTGGCCGACGCCCGCGGGCCCGAGGCCGTCGCGCCCGGCGTGCTGGAGACCGGCGCCCGCGCCGTGGCTCTTGACGACGCCGTCAAGGACAGGGACGCCGTCATCCTGGCCATCCCCTTCGGGGCGGCGGAACAGCTGGCCGATCTGTTCGCCTCCGTCCCCGCCGGGACGGTGGTCATCGACACCTCCAACTACTACCCGCACCTCAGCGGACGGATCGAGGCGGTGGAGGCCGGCGCCATAGAGAGCGTGTACACCTCCGAGCTCCTCGGACGCCCCGTGATCAAGGCATGGAACGCGGCCCTGGCCGAAACCCAGCGAACGAAGGGTGTCCCGACGGGCACTCAGGGCCGGATCGCCATCCCGATCGCCGGCGATTCCGAGGAAGCGAAGCGGGTGGCCATGCGCCTGGTGGACGACACCGGATTCGACCCCTACGACGCGGGAGCGCTGGCCGACTCCTGGCGCCAGCAGCCGATGGGCCCCGCCTACTGCACCGAGCTGACCCTGAACGAGCTGCCGGCAGCCCTGGCCGCGGCCGATCGCGTCAAGGACGCAGCCGTCCGCGACAGCATGGCGGAGCGCTTCGCCGCCCTCGGTGCCGATCCCACCCTGGAGGACGTCGTCGAGATGAACCGCGCCGCCCACAGGTGACCACGCGCCCGCAAGGCCACCGGCGTTGAGGAAGTGATGGTCCAGGACATCACCCCGGACCTCGAAGCCCGGACGCACTCGCGCGCCCCGTCGGCCCAACCACTCGATGTCCGCCCCGTCTCACCGGCCAGGTCATCCATCTGATCCGGCTGCTGCCCGCTCACCGTCGGACCGACCACCCTCGAAGGGACCCGCTTTGCCCTCCACCACGTCGTTCTTCACCGATCTCGCGCGGACCCGGCACTCCCCCCGGCAGTTCCTGTCCACTCCACTGCCCGCTACGGACATCCGCGGCGTTCTGGAAGACGCGCAGACAGCGCCCTCGAACAGCAACACCCAGCCGTGGCACGTCCATATCGTCACCGGCGCGGCACGGGACGCCCTGAGCGACGAACTCCTCAAGGCGTACGAGGAAGACCGGACTTCCCCCGACTTCACCTCCGGCTACGGAGAAGGCATCTACCGGGAGCGTTCGCACCAGCACGCTGCCATCGTCTACGGGGCCCGTGGCGTAGAGCGCTCGGACCGGGAGGGCAGGAAGGAGGTCATCCGCGAGAACCTGCGCTTCTACGGAGCGCCGCACGTCGCCCTCCTCTTCATGCCGGTACTTGGCGACGGGGTGCGAACCGCCGGCGACATCGGCATGTACGCCCAGAACTTCCTGCTCTCGCTGACCGCACGCGGCTACCACGGCATCCCGCAGACCATCCTCGGCCTCTACGCCGAAACGGTGCGCAGGTCCCTCGGCGTAGGCGAGGAGCTCAAGCTGCTGTTCGGTATCGCCTTCGGCATCGGCGATCAGACATCACCCATGCACGACATCAGCATGGGCCGCATCCCGCTGAACCAGAGCGTGATCCTGCACGACACCCCCGGCGTGCTCGACACGCCTCGGCCTTAGGGCACGCGAAGGGCACGCCGCCCTCAAATCGGCCTGGACAACAAACAAACCCCAGGCCGCTGACCTGGGGTTTCTCTCTGCAGCGGGTGACGAGAATCGAACTCGCGCTCTCAGCTTGGGAAGCAACATGGGTGCGCCCTAGACCTCGGGGCCGTGCGGCTCTCACCTGCTGCGATGGTCCGCAGGTGTCGCGGTTGTCCGCCGCTGTCCGTCGGCGTTGTCACGCAGTTAGACACTCACACGGCAGGCTGAAGGGAGCTTCAGTCGCCTGCGAACCACAAGTAGCTGCCTGGGGTAGCCGCGCACTGCTCCAGCATCACTGCGAGATCGTCCAGCGCAGCGAGCTGACGCTCATCAGCGCATCTCCCCCTCAAGCCGCGGATCTCCTGGAGGGCGGTCGCGGCACCTTGCTCGTTCATCAACGTGTCCCCGTACGGATCGACGGCGGTGAGCCTTCCGGGCACTCCAAGGAGTTGGAGCGAGTCGAGTGCAGCGGCCAGTGCGTCGCCATGTCCGTGGGAGCTCCGCAGGAGCGGTGCGCGGGACTTGCGCCAGCTGTTGCGTGCCGGCCGTGCCGAGTGCAGCTCCAGATCAATCCCCATGCTTCATGATGACGGGCTGCTGCACAGCCACAACTGATCATTGGCGGGCCGTGACCTGCGGTCGCCCTATCGATCAACGCCCTGACCTGCTGTTGAGCTGTTTTGAGTGCCCTTCCACGGCCCGAGGACGGCCCGGGAGGGCGCTCGCGCGTTGGGGAGACAGCCGCCTTGTAAGTTCGCTGTCGTCCCGGTGCCGTCTCCGTCCACCACGACCACGGGGGGCGTACATGGCTGTCGGTTGGTGCTGCTATTCGGGGTCATTGACGTCAGCGTTGGATGCCAGCGGGGACCGTGGCGCCGTAGCACATCGGGGCCAGGTTCGGCTACATCGCCTGCTCGATGTCAGCGCCTTCTGCCATGCTCGGCATTGTCATATCAAGACGTAACCCAGGGGGGGGCTGTGGCGAAGAAGACGCGACAGCAAACACGGAAAAAGAAGCAGCGAAAAGGCGTAGCGATCTATCATGACATGAAGGTGTACGAAAACTTCGAACGCTGCGCCATTCGAATTTTCGAGTGCATTAGGCAAGCAGAAAAGAGTTCACCCGGCGCCCCGCGTTCCCTCTGCATCGACATCCAGGGGCACAGAAATGAGGCTGGCGGGTTTGATCATGACGCGTTTGAACTGATCAAGGACTTTGCGCTCGGATTCCTCGGGGATTATCTAACCGAGATTCACACTCCGCTCTACCATGTCCGGAATCCGGGTAAGCAACGCAATGACATCCCGGAGGTCTTGCAGATCAACCATCCGGATGATGGCAGCAAGTACGGGTACGACGCTGGATCCTTAGGCATCCAGCCTCGCGAGAAGAAGCCAGTCACCCGCAAGACGGCGCCAACGGTTCGGGCGATTGCCGACTACCTAGGCCTCGAGGAAGCCGCCTGCTTGGTGTGCTGGCGCAAGCCTGTGGAGCGGGCGCACGTAGTACCCAGCGCATTGGGAGGCTCCATGGATGTCAGGAACTTCGCACTACTATGCCCCGAGCATCACGCCGAGGCCCCAGATGTGGCAGATGCAGAGAGCTTCTGGGCCTGGGTTGACTACGCCGAACTCAGAGACAGTCCAGACAAGTGGGTAAACGCCTCCGACGAAGTGAAAGACTTCCTCCGAAAGCATAATGTCCAGATAGGGAAGGAGCCTCGCGAGTCTCTACCCTTTTTCTCCGCTGTGAAGGGCGAACTGAAGTCACTCTACGGCTGGACGGATAACGATCTAAAGAAGGCTGATTGGCTGGAGCTTATGGATGAGTTCCACCGTGTCTTGGACACTGCGACGGGACGACACTTCTCTATCGATAAAAAGGCCTCGACGTACGCCTGGGCCTACGACATCGCTCTGCGGAGGGTTAGGGGAAACAGCAGCTCTGTCATACGTGACAGCCCATGACGGAGGTCGGCGGAGCGGCTTTGGGGCGAGTGATCATGGCCCCGTAAGCTTCCGGCGAGTCGGGCAGTCTGTGGACCTGCCCGGTAAAGCACGACGTTGGGGCCATGATCTTAGAGGCTCGCCCCAAAGTGGCTGCCTAAAGCCGTGGAGCCGGCCGCCCCAGCCACAGAGGTTTTCCCCCAGGTCTCTGACCTGGGGGTTTCGCATGGAGCGGGTGACGAGAATCGAACTCGCGCTCTCAGCTTGGGAAGCGACGGCGTTCGGGTTGCCGGGTAGCCTTCTGACCTGGGCATACGTGCTCTGGTGTGGCGCCCTGGAGCGCAGGATCGCGCCCTTGTTGACCGTGGCCCACCGGTCTTATGGGCACGCCGTCGGTTCGGGGCCAAGGGGGAGTTCCTCTCAGAGGTCGAAGCGCCGCCGGGCCCTGAAGGGTGATCGCTGCCCCAGAGAGCGCCGTTGCTGAAGCACATGCAGGGTCGTCCCTCGGGGGGGGGGGGGTGACCGTACGAGATCGTGTCGTACGCCGCGTACTGGTGCGCCGTCGATTGCCGCCGAGAGAACTCGACGCGTAGAAGGGGCCGAGCCCGGTCGACATCCTGGCGCCGCCGCTGCCCACACGCTGAGCCTGCCCGCACATGGTGCGATCGAGGCGCGTACTCCACGCGTGGAAACCCGCACACGCATCCCAGGCACACCGACACCGAAGCCGAACCCATCACGTTCGGTCGGCTCTCGGCAACGGGACAGCGGATACATCAGTCCGGTACATGGACTACGCTTGGTACATGTCCATGAAGCGCACCAACGTCTACGCCGACCCCGAGGACCTGGCCATCATCAAGGAGGCCGCCAAGCGCCGAGGTATAAGCGAGGCCGAGATCATCCGCCAGGGCATCCACCTTGCAGCCATGGCGAACCGGGTCTGGGACGAGCCGCTGTTCTCACGCACCTTCGAGGGGCCGGGGCATACGCTGTCCAAGTCGGAGGTCCGTGACACGGTCGCCGAGGCCGTCCGGCGTGAGACCGGCTCGGGTTCCGGATCCGCCGCGTGATCATTGTCATCGCCGATACGTCCGGCCTTCTGGCAGCCCTGGACTCGGCTCATCCGGAACACCGGGCGGCGAACGAGGCGATCATGGCGGCCGGCCTGCTGGTCATGTCCCCGCTCCTGCTGGCCGAACTGGATCACGTGGCGACGCGTGAGCTCGGCAGGGAGGCCGCCCTCAGCGCGGTCGACGACCTGCGGCGCTGGATGAGCCGGGGTCGTGTCGTCATGCCGGAGATCACGGAGGGCCACCTGGGCGCCGCCCAGTCCGTCCGTGTCCGCTACCGTGCGCTGGACCTCGACCTCGCCGACGCGGTGAACGTGGCGCTTGCCGCCGACTACGACACGGACGCGATCCTGACTCTCGACCGACGAGACTTCCGGGCCGTGCGCCCGTTGGGCCGCTATAAGGCGTTCCGGGTGCTCCCTGACGACCTTCCCCTCTGACGCAGGCTCCTGGGCGGTCAAGTGCCCGTTCCCGCAAGGGGCTTGTGTGCCGCCCACGACGAAGCAGGTGCAGGGCGGGCGTCCGCCATCGCCCGGGAACAGCGGGCTGAGAGCTCGCCTCCGGCTCATCTGTGTGAAATCTCGGAGCGCGGGAGCGCTCGCAAACCACGGCAACGACACCCCTATGAAACAAGCCCCAGGTCGCTGACCTGGGGCTTGAAGAAGAGCGGGTGACGAGAATCGAACTCGCGCTCTCAGCTTGGGAAGCTTGTGTTTTTACGGTCGACCGTTGGGCTGACCTGCGGTGGAGCGGTGCCGGTACCTGGCGGGCGGCCGACTCGTTCCCCGGTATTCCCCGTGGTTCCCCGTAGGACCTGGCACGCGTATGGCACGCCGCAGCTCAGCCAAAGACCGAGCTGCGGCGTGCACCGTCCTCAGGCGTTGACGATCTTCTGGACCTCGCGCAGCTTTTCATCTGCCGTCAGCGACGAGTAGTCGCCGCTCACCAACCCGTCCAAGGCGCTTCGAACGTTGTATGACTGAGGGCGCAGAATGGCATCCAGGACGCGGGCACGCTCGCCCCCATCCCGCATGTACACCCACAATTGCTGGTCCTTACGCGGTTCTGTGTTACACCGAGGATCCAGGACGGCGAGCGGGAAGTATCCGAGGCCAACAGCTTCGAGCTCACGAGCGATGGAGCTGAGAACATGCTTGCCGAGTCTGTCGAAGCCCAATGCGGTCCGCAGACGCCCCAAGTTGTCTTGCATCAGCCCGCCCTCGTCCTCGCACGCCTCAGCCGTGTCCCTAAGATCAGCCACTTCGCCCTCCCCATGTGCGGCACTGAGCTGAAGAGCTTATAGGGATCAAGGAAATAAAAAACCCATGATCCCTCAAAAAGGACTGGCTGCCGGCCTGGTCGTAGCGGTGGACGCACACCGCTGGCGCGGAGCGGGCGACGTGCACACGGCTCCGGAGGCCGCTGGGGACCTGGGCAACGCAGCAGGTCACGCCCCTGCGCATGGCACATCAGGCGGGACAAGTCCACGGATAGTCCGCGGCTGCCGGAACACCACTTTCGAAGAGAAGCTGGGGCGCTCGGTGCTGCTGATCTGCGGTTGCACCGGACGAGCTAGCAATGGCAGGCGGACATGGGCGGCTTTGGTGGCCGGCTAGGGGCGCCGGTGGCGGTGCTCCACTGCTGCACAGCACGGCTCAGAGGGGCTTGCGCACCAGGCGGAGCTAATAGGGCGGATCAAAGCTTGACGAGCTCCGGCTTTGGCAGAAGAATCGAGCCGACTGCGGCGGAGCTGGATCGAAGGTCCACACCTCTCCTATCCGCCTGATCGCTACAGTCAGTCACCAATTCATGCGATAGGCCTACGCCGATGGGGTCGCACGGGTTACGCTCCGTCGCTACGCTGATCTTCGATCACGGAGCGTAACCCGTGCGACCCCATCGGCGCCGTAAACTGATGGATCCTTGGCGAAGTCTTTACCTTCAGGTTAGGACTGAGCGCCCCGTATGTCCAGATTTGAAGCTGTTAGTCATCTCGTTTCGAGAGCGGTGTCCTGAACAGGTAGTGCACTCACTGGGCGGATCGCCTATCTTGGACGCATGACGACGTTGATGGACCCGAAGGTGCGCGAGCAGGTGCGCTCCCGTCGTGTCGAGCGCTCCAAGGGGATTGGGGATCCGACCGACGCGGAGCGTAGTACGCGTGCCCGCATCAAGGAGTCCTTTGAGCGTCTAGATGGAAGCGACGCGGCTTGCCTTGCGCTGCTCACGGGGGCCTCGGTCGAGGATCTCCGCCGCGTAGGTGCTGCCTGAGCCACCATCGCCGCTACGAACTATGCCGAACCCCATCCGGCCCACTCTTCGCTGTCTGCAAGATGATCTCGGGATCGCAGTGCCTCCGCCTGGCACACCGCTGGATGAGCTGAGTCATCCACTGATTGAGCGGATACAGCGACAGGCCGATGATGCGCCGACCGAGAAGATCGCTAGCATCGACGACACAGTTCTCTTGAAGTGCAAACCGGGTGGCTCCCGCTGGCGGGGTGCCGTCTGGCAAGATCAAAGCCAGGAGCTGGGCTGGCTTGTTGCTGCTGGAATGCGTACGCAGGGCGACCGATCCGACTTCTACCAGAAGCTTTGTGACGATTGCCAACGCAAGCGCACGGTCCTCAACCAGGCCGGTAGAGAACTGGCGCCCGGTAAGCGGACCTACAGCAAGCATCTGCTGCCTGACGCTGATGATCGGCTTCGTCTAGATGTCGAGCAGAAGTACAGGCTGCTGCAAGAGGCGCGTGAGCTCGTTCCCAACTTGGTTAAGGAAGCGCGAGACGACGCCGGCACCCCCGTGCGCGGTCAGGTTTTCGGCACTCAGGTAGAAGCGTTCGTGTACCGGGCCGTTGGTAGCTACGACGAGCTGTATTTGGGCCTTCGAGTTGTCGGTTCCGCTCCGGAAGGGGTGCACGACATCGTCTTGCAGCTTGCGGTGCCAGAAGCGCTGGCGGAGGACTGGGAGCCTATCGAGGCTCCGCACCGTGACGGTGAGCCTGGCGAGATCTTCTACTTCACCCTGCTTGAGGTTCCACAGCTGCGAACCTAGCACCACAGCTCAAGCCGTTGACGCAACCACCTGATCGAGATGCTTAGTGGCGGTGTGCAGCAGCTGTCGGGCTGATCTGGCCTCGCAGATTTCCTGCTGGCGGACCTGGGCAAGTGACCCAGTGGGCGCCGCGGTCCCTGTGCTTCCTTCGCTGGAGCAACCGCAGCCCCTGCCATTGGTCGGTGAACCGATGCCTCAGCACAAGAACTAAGCGAAATCGATGCCGCGCTCGCTGGCAGCACGTGTACCCGGCGCACTGGGGAGTCGCCCCCAGGAGGAATGATTTCCCCTTTTGCTGGCAGCGGACCGTTCGAGGAGTCATAATGTCCCACCAGGATGTCAATTCTCTCGGGGGTGGCTTCAGTTGGGGAACACAGGCCGCAAAAAGACCGTAGCCTTCTATGAGATTGTCAGGCCTAAAGAAGCGGGAGACCCCAGGTTTGAGCACCTCGATTGGCCAAGAGTTCTAAGCAACCTTGGACGCATCGAAATGCGTCAGCGGCGGTACACGCATGGCGCGGATGTTTACGTAGGTGACCCAATATCAGTGCAGGGCCGTCAGCACCTGGTACTGGCCAGGCTGCGGGATGGGGACATCCAACAGATCGATTGGGAACACAATCACATCTCCGACTTGCGGCTTGACGGAAATCGGAGTGTGGTCGATACTACGATCATTTGTTTCCTCCCCTTCGGTAACGTGATCGGCGTTATTCAGGGAAGCGCTTCCGCACCTCGGCCAACAGCCTTGCAGCGTTGGCTGAATGCCATGAACGTTGTTAATGAAGACTTAGCCGTGATGCCTTTGGTAGGAAAAAAGGCGTGGGATAAGTTGAGTAACGCCGAAGCGGTGAATCTCTTCGAGATGAGGCTCCGCCCGGGTCAAATGATGTTCCCTTCAGACGCCGAGGGGCTAGGGGATTTTTCTCGCCAAGCGCACAAACGGAACCCGGATGCGTTGATCACGCTCACCATGAAGATCCCTAAAAGGCGTGGTTTCGGGCGGGACACTTCGCGCTCGCGTGGGGAACGGCGATTGCGTGAGGACGTTCAGCACTTTATCTCAGACTTTGGCAGTCTTGTCGGGCCTGACGGGGCGGTGGATAGGGCGATCGCACATGTGACGCTGTCGGCTTCAGACGGGTCACTCATAGAGGATCAAATCAACTTCGTGTCCGACCACATCACGGCACAGAAGCCAGTATTCCTGCGTCGGAGCGAAGGGCAGGCTCCCTGGTACGAGGCCGCTGTGCATGCGGTCCTCGACGTGGCGTCGGCCCACGAGGTCGAACTCCGCGACGCTGTCAGACCCGTGCCCTAGGCTCTCACTAGCCGAAGGGGGCAGTGATGGTCAGCGGGGTTCGATTTACTCGGAAAGCTCACAATCTGTGGAGTGAACACCCCTCCGTTGATTGGCTGGGGGCAGTAGTTTGCGTGTCAGTACTGGGTTTATGGCAGCATGGCCACATTCTTCGTGATCACTCTGCGGATCAACGCATGAATGTCTATGCGACAGTCGCTTCAGTTGCGGCAATTATCGGCGGGTTTGGGACTGCTGCCATTAGCCAGTATGCGACTAGCTCCGGTAGGCGGATGACCTTCCTGCGGGAGCGTTTTGGTGAAAGCCTTCGCCGGAACTGGGTGAGCATTCTAACCTCGATGACCACGGTATCTGCTGGCTGTTTAGCCACGATGCTGGGCGATACGGGGAAGGTAATCGGATGGCAGGGGTGGTTCGTTGAATCCCTGCTCTTTCTAGGGCTTCTGCGAGCGGTGCGATTGATCTGGCTTTTCCGCCTCCTTATCGACGTATCTGATCATGACGGTACTAACGCAACAAGAAGCGAGCCAGTGAGAATTATCGATCCGGAAGAAGGTTAATTTGCGTTCAGCTCCGAGGGCTCACGGATATAGTGCGGTCGGCGGAGCGGCTTTGGGCTGGAGCTGCTTTGGCGCGAGTGATCATGGCCCGTAAGCTTTCGGCGCGTCGGGCAGTCTGTGGACCTGCCCGGTAAAGCACGACGTTGGGGCCATGATCTTCGAGGCTCGCGCCAAAGTGGCTGCCTAAAGCCGTGGAGCCGACCGCCCCAGCCACGACGTGCCCCTTCTCTGACGCCAGGTGGCTGATTGCTGTGCGCGCGGCACGGGCGCCGGCCGGGCTGGAGCGGGGCGGAGACAGGAGCGCAGGCCCGGCCGGGGGCCGGGCCGCGCGCGGTGAGCGGAGCGAGCCGCCTTGAACCCGTGAAGAAGGTTGTTACTCAGTAGTGGATGTGATGCGCCACAGGGGTGCGTCGTACTGCTCCGGACGGCTGTTGATGAGCAGTTGGCGCAGGTCCTCGCGCAGGGAGCCGTTGAGGTTCAAGGCCTCGGTGATGCGGCGGAACGTCGTGTGGGTGACTCCGCGGTTCCGGGCCTCGGCTTCGAACTGATCGAGCTGGGACAGTACGGCTTCGGGGGTGAGCCGCAATGGTGGCTGGTCCTTGAGCCATGCGGCCTTGTTGCGCTCGTAGTCGATTTCCGAGTAGCCGCAGATCTCGCGGCTGTGCGCCTCTGCCTCGTCCAGGGTGGCGGTCGTCAGGATGGCGCGGGCCAGCTGGTTGCGGTTCAGTGCCTCGTCCAGGTCGACCTCGTGGACGGTCGGGCCTTCATCGGTGAGGGGAACGGGGAGCCCGGCATCCCGCATCTCGCATGTGCCGCGTACGCCCCGGGCTGTCGCTGCCAGCATTCCGGTTGCCTCGGACGGGTGCCACTGAAGGACCGAGCTGATCGGCTCAACGTCCTTCGCGGCGAAGGCGTGGACAAGTGGGCCCAGCATGCTGCGCAGTTCGTCGAGGGGCAGTTCGCCGTCCAGGCCTGGGCCGGCCACCAGGAGGCGGATCGGCGCGTTCACTTGGCAGCACGCGGCGAGCGTCACCGCGTCGGCAAGCGGGCTCTTCAGTGTCGGCTCATCGCCGCGGGCGAGGATGTCTCCGCCTACGTCCAGGAGGTCGATTGACTCGGGCGACAAGTGGTCGACGAGGTTTTCGAGTTGGTGCGTGATGCCCTCGACTCCGTGGCGGGGGTCGATCAGCGCGATGGTGTGCGGGAGCTCTGCCGCGAGTCGAGGGAGGGTGGAGCCTGCCGGAGCGATCGGGCGGGCCTCGGCCGGCACTGCCCGAACTGCTGGGGTGAGTGGCTTGAGGCCAAGGAAGTTGTCCGGTCCTCGGGGGCCCGGTACTGGGTCGATCAGGAGGCGGTCCCACGCGTACGTGAGGATCACCGCCTGGTCCTCGTCGCCGTAGAGGGCGGCGTGAAGCATTGCGGCGGCGACTGCGTCGCCCCCTCCTCCTGCTGCGACGATCAACCGCATCATGCGGTTCAGCCTACGGGGTACGGGGTTGACCACTCACCCTATAGTGGCTGGAGGCCATAGCCACTTGTGTCGAGAATCGGCCTCAGGCCGGTAGCGGGGTTCCCGACTACTCACCTGGAGCCCACGTTGGGTGAGGAGGACTGATGCC
Source organism: Streptomyces sp. NPDC041940 (assembly GCF_055589465.1). Lineage (NCBI taxonomy): Bacteria > Bacillati > Actinomycetota > Actinomycetes > Kitasatosporales > Streptomycetaceae > Streptomyces > Streptomyces sp. NPDC041940. Next base: position 40,837 of record NZ_JBVJBP010000024.1, on the reverse strand, counting down.
ACAGATCGAGGAGGCTCAGCCGAAGTATCTCCAGATCGCGCACTACATCCGTGATCAGATTCTTCGGGGTGACCTGCGGCCGGGGGACGAGGTCCCGTCCGAGCGGCAGTTGGCAGCGGACTGGAAGGTGTCCCGGCCCACGGCTGCACGATCGCTGGAGGCGCTGAGCCATCAAGGGCTCGTCGAGAAGCGTCAAGGTTCGGGCACCTACGTGCGGAGTCTGGAGGTCAACCGACGGGCTCGTGAGCTGTACGGGCGGGCTCGGCAGACCGGCAAGATCTACACGCCCGGTGAGTACGCGGTGATCACCTCGACCGGTTGGATGGAGGCGCCGGCTCACGTCGCTGAAGGGCTGGGCCTGGTCAAGGACCGTCGGGCAGTGCACCGGCGGCGCGTGACCAACAACCAGGACGGGCCGATCACACTGTCCACCTCGTGGTTCGCTCCGGATGTCGGCCACCGTGCGCCGAAGCTGCTTGAGCCGGAGCGCATCGAAGAGGGAACGCTCATGTACGTCGAGAACATGACGGGGCGGCAGGGCAGTTACGCGGAAGATCGGATGTGCGCGCGGGATGCCACGGAGGAGGAAGCCGTGGACCTCCAGCTGGAACCCGGCTCGGCCGTACTGATCGTCCACCATGTCGTCTTCGACCTCCAGGACCGGCCGTTGGAGTTCGCCGAAGCCACCTACCCGCCGCATCGCTGGGCGTTCGAGCAGGGCTACCCGCTCACCTGATGGTTCGGTGAGGTCCCGCCAGTTACGGCGAACGGGTTGCGGATCCAAAGTGGCTAATGCCACTATCCAGAAAGTGGCTAAGGTCACTTGGATCGGAAGGGGGCACGGGTGACGAGTCAGTGGCCGGACGAGGGTGCGCGGTTAAGCTCCCGGGGTTGTCGTGGGCGCGGTTGGAAGCGCGTCGGCTCCCGTGCGGCGCTGGCGCTCTCCACGGCCAACGACCGCCACCGTGTCACATCGAAACGGCGCTGCCTCGACTGTGACGGCAGCGGCAAGGAGTGAGTGCGGATGGCCTACACGATCGACCGCTTTCCTTCCGAGGACTCACCGCGACTCGGTGCCATGACCTTGCACCCCGTCGCGGAGTCCGTGCCTCGGGCTCGGCACTGGTTCCGGAAGTTCCTCGCCCCGTACAACCCGGCCTGCTCGATCGACGACTGCGTGTTGATGATTTCGGAGCTGGTGACCAACGCCGTCCTCTACGGACGGGCGGAGGAGACCTGGGTGGTGCGCGTCGAGTGGTACCGCGTGGGGGCGTCCCTCCGGATCGAGGTGCACAACCCGGGCTTCCCCGCGAACGTCCAGATGCGGCAGCCGGAGGCCAACGACGCCCATGGTCGCGGCCTGCTGCTCGTCGACTCCATCGCCGAGTCGTGGCACTCCGGGCCCAGCCGCTTCGGAGGGACGATGGTCTCCTGTGACGTGGCCGACGCGTGGCCGCCCAGCGCGGGCTTCAGACCCATTCTGTTCTGACGCGACCCGAGCCCGCGGTCCGAGAAACGAACAACCCCCCAGGTCGCTGACCTGGAGGGTTCATGGAGCGGGTGACGAGAATCGAACTCGCGCTCTCAGCTTGGGAAGCTGATGTTCTACCATTAAACTACACCCGCGTAAGACGCCGACGGAGTCGGTGTGCGAACGTTCGCCACTTTACCCCATGTCAGGCCCCGGGTGTTGATGCCGTGGGGCCTGAGGGCGTTTCAGGGGCGGGATGCGGCTGCGGGTCACCGGAGTTGGGGCGTACGGTGGGGGCGTCGGCGAGGGGTCGGGCGGGACCGGAGCGCCGCCTCGAAGGCTGTTCCTTTCATCCCGTACTGTGGCTTTTGTCGTCAGGCAAGCACCAGCCAGACGCGGCTCTTGGGGAAGGGACTCTTGGACTTGATGGAGCGCACCGTCGTCCGTTGTGCCGATGGGCACGTGTTCACCACCGCTTCGTTCCCGATGCAGCAGGCCGAGCGACTCGGCCCGGGTCGGCTGCTCCGGTGCCCGCGGTGTACGCGGCTCCGGAGCGTCGTGCCCGTCAGCTACCAGAAGCGGTAGCGAGCGGAGCGATCGGCGGCGATCGGTGACGATCGGTGGCGAGCAGCGGACAAAGACATAGCCAAAGGGCATAAGGCGCGCGGAGTCGTCCGGTTGTGGTCGCTCCGCGCGCCTTGCGTATCCTCGGGGCGTGCTTCTCTCAGACAAGGACATCCGGGCCGAGATCGACGCCGGACGAGTGCGTATCGATCCGTTTGACGACGTGATGGTGCAGCCCTCGAGCATCGATGTGCGGCTGGACCGCTACTTCCGGGTGTTCGAGAACCACCGGTACCCCCACATCGACCCCTCCGTCGAGCAGAGTGATCTGACCCGGCTCGTGGAGCCGGAGGGGGACGAGCCGTTCATCCTGCACCCGGGGGAGTTCGTCCTCGCCAGTACGTACGAGGTCATCACGCTGCCCGACGATCTCGCCTCCCGGCTGGAGGGCAAGAGCTCGCTGGGGCGGCTGGGGCTCGTCACGCATTCCACGGCTGGATTCATCGACCCGGGGTTCAGCGGGCATGTGACCCTTGAGCTCTCCAACCTCGCCACCCTGCCGATCAAGCTCTGGCCGGGGATGAAGATCGGGCAGCTGTGCATGTTCAAGCTCAGCTCGCCCGCCGAATTCCCCTACGGGAGCGAGCGGTACGGGTCGCGGTACCAGGGACAGCGGGGGCCGACCGCCTCCCGGTCCTTCCTCAATTTCCATCGGACCCAGGTGTGAGCGGCCCCAAGATGAGGGAGAACCTCTCCTACGAGCAGTTCGGCGTCGCCGTGCGCGAGCTCGCGCAGACCATCGCCGACGACGGGTACGAGCCCGACGTGGTGCTGAGCATCGCCCGTGGTGGCGTATTCGTGGCCGGCGGGCTCGCCTACGCCCTGGACTGCAAGAACATCCACCTGGTGAACGTCGAGTTCTACACCGGTGTGGGGACGACCCTCGAGATGCCCGTCATGCTCGCCCCCGTCCCCAACGTGATCGACTTCTCCGAGAAGAAGGTGCTGATCACCGACGACGTCGCCGACACCGGCAAGACGCTCAAGCTGGTCCGCGACTTCTGCCTCGACACCGTCGCCGAGGTGCGCAGCGCCGTGGTCTACGAGAAGTCCCAGTCGCTGGTGAAGTGCGAGTACGTGTGGAAGCGGACCGATGAGTGGATCAACTTCCCGTGGTCCGTGGAACCGCCGGTCGTGCGGCGGGACGGGCAGGTCCTCGACGCCTGACCGTCGGCGGTAGAAGGGCAGAGGAAAAGGGGGCTCCCTGGGAGCCCCCTTACTCATGCGGAACCTCAGACCGTGCCCAGCTTCACGATCGACAGCAGTGCGATCAGCTGGATCGCCGACGCGCCCAGCGCCTTCGGCCAGGGGAGGTCGTGGGAGCGGCTGACCATGAGGGTCAGGAGGGCGCCGCCCGCGATCCAGGTGGCCCAGCCCACGAGCTGTACGAACGTCGCGTCGCCGCCGGCGAACATCGCGAAGACCAGGCGGGGCGCGTCCGTGAGGGACATGATCAGCATGGACAGGCCGACCGTGGGCTGCCAGGCGCCGTCGCCGCCGAGCTGGCGGGCCAGGGTGTGGGTGACCACGCCCAGGATGAACGCGCTGATCGCCATCGCGACGGCCGTCGTCAGGACGATCGGGATCGCGTTCGACAGTGTGGCGTTTATCGCATCGTTGCGGGCGCCGTCGAAGCCGAAGACGGCGAGCAGGCCGTAGAGGAGCGTGACGATGAGGGCCGGGCCCCACATCGAGTAGTCGCGCATCTGGAGGAACGTCTGGTTGGGGGAGAGGACGATCCCCCGGAGCAGGGCCTTCCAGTGCAGACGCGGGCCGACCGGGCCGGGCGGCGGGCCCGCAGCGCCGGCGCGGTAGGTGTCGCCCTGGTTGTAGGGGTCCTCGCCGACCGAGAAGGCCTGGGTGTGGCCCGGGTTGTTCGCCGCGTACGGGTCGGGCGGGCCCTGCGGGCCGGGCGGGTACGCGCCGTCGCCGAAGTACTCCGGCTCGCCCTGACCGCCGTAGCCGCCGCCGGGGCCGCCACGGGGGCCGCCGCCGGGCCCGGCGTTCGCCTGCGGCCAGGTGGGGCCGCCGCCGTTGCCGTACGGCTGCTGCTGCGGGTACGGCTGCGGCGCCGGCGGGTAACCGTACGACGGTCCCTGCGGCGTCTGCTGCCCGTGCGGGGGGTTTTGCGGTCGCGTCTGAGGAGCGCCGTTGTTCCGGCCGCGTCCGATCCTGAATCCAGCCACGTCTTCGAACGTACCTGGTCCCGGGCGGTGGCGTGCCGGGCCCGGGCTTCCGGGCCCGGCTTTGCGGCCGAGCTGTGACATCCCTTAGGGGGTAAGCCCCTTCAGGAACTCATGGGTTGTCAGGGTTCGGACGTAGGGTCCCCGCCCCGGGCCCGAACGGTGGCGTCAGCCCAGCATGTCCTGGCCCAGTCTCAGGTAGTCCGTCGTCGACATGCCCAGGGAGCCGGGGCCGAAGCTGATCGCGTTCTTCGTGATCACGCCCGAGGCCGAGCCGCGCAGGCTGTAGAGGGAGCCGGAGGGGTGGTTCTCGCCGTCGGAGCCCACGGACAGGTCCGCCTTGCCGTCGCCGGTGAGGTCGGACAGGCGTACGGACGCGCCGAAGCGGTCGGCGGACTCGGCGGTGCCGGGGACGCCCTCCGTGTTCTGGGTGAACGACTGGGCGCCGGTGGTGGTCAGGCCGGTGGCCGAGCCGCGCAGGACGGTGACGCCGCCGGCGATCTCCGCGGTACCGACGTCCTCGTGGATCGTGCCGATGGCCAGGTCGCCGTAGCCGTCGCCGTTGATGTCCCCGATGGAGAGGTCGTTGCCGAACCAGTCGCCCTCCTCGTCCGCGCCGGGGACGCCGGGGGTGTCCTGGTCGATCGTCGTCCGGGGGCTGGTGCGGGCGCCGTCGGCGCTGCCGGGGTAGACGCTGACCGAGCCGCCGAGGCTCTTGCTGTCGCCGCCGTAGTCCGCCGTGACGACGTCGTCGTAGCCGTCGCCGTCGAGGTCGCCGACGGTGGCCAGCTCCCAGCCGCCGCTCTTGAGGAACGTCTGGTGGGTGAGGCCCGAGGCGGAGCCGAGGAAGACCATCGCGCCGTCCTCGTACGTCGATGCCTCGCTGCCGGTGGCCACCAGGTCGTCGGTGCCGTCGCCGTTGATGTCGCCGGCCGCGAGGCTCTGGGCACCGGCGAGGCCCGCGCCGCCGCGGAGGCCGGTGGCGAGTTCGTCGCGGGCGGTCGAGCCCGAGGCCTTGGTGAAGTTCCGGTGGACCCAGACGTCGCTGCCGGTGCTGCCGACGGCCAGGTCCGGGCGGCCGTCGCCGGAGAAGTCGCCGACCGCGAGGGACATGCCGTACTCGTTGTGGGCCGAAGCCGCCGGGTCGGAGACGCCCTTGCCGCCCGACAGGCCGCTCTTGCCGCCCCAGACGACGGTGACGGAGCCGCCGTCGACGTCGGAGTCGACGTCCTCGCCGGTGCTGCCGATCACCAGGTCGGCGTACCCGTCGGCGTTCAGGTCGCCGGAGGTGAGGGTCTTGCCGAACCGGTCGCCCTGCTCGGCGGTGCCGGGGATGCCGGCCGTGTCCTGGGTGAGGACGGTGCGGCGGGCGGCGCTGATGCCGTTCGCGGAGCCGTAGGTGATGACGACGGCGCCCGCGTCCCTCTTGCCGCCGACCGGGGTGTAGGGCGCGGCGGCGGCGAGGTCGCGGTAGCCGTCGCCGTTGAAGTCGTCGGCGTGCTCGGCCGGTGCCGCGGAGGCCGGGGCCGCAAGGGTGAGCGGCGTGAGTCCGGCGGTCAGCAGGGCGGCGGCGATGACGGCCGCTGTCTGCCTGCGCATGGGTGTTCCTCCTGGTAGGGGGTGGTGGGCAGGGGCGGTCAGCCCGCGAGGACGTCGCCGAAGTAGGCGTCGCCCGCCGGGCCGCCCACCGTCGCGGCGCCGAAGGACGTGGAGCCGGTGGCCGTGACGCCGGACGCGGTGGACTTCAGCAGCCAGACGGCGCCGTCGGCGGTGTTCTCGGCGGAGGCGCTCGCCACCAGCTCCGCGCGGCCGTCGCCGCTCGCGTCGGTGAGCCGCACGGCGTAGCCGAAGGAGTCGTACGCCTCGGCGGCGCCGGGGACGCCGGCGGTGTCCTGGGAGAAGGACTTGGCGCCGCTGCCGGTCAGGCCGGAGGCGGAGCCGCGCAGGACGGTGACGGTGCCCGCCTGCTTCTTCGAGCCGATGGCCTCGTACGGCGCGCCGACCGCGATGTCGGCGTAGCCGTCGCCGTTCGTGTCGCCGGCCGACAGGCTCCAGCCGAAGCGGTCGTTCTTCTCGGCGGAGCCGGGTACGCCCGTGGTGTCCTGGGTGATGCGGACGGGGGTGCGGGTGCTCAGGCCGCCGGAGGCGCCGTAGGTCACCGTGATCGCGCCGCCGGGGCCGCCGTTCGGCTCGTCCGCCGACTTCTCCATGAAGTTGCCGGTGACGATGTCGCCGAAGCCGTCCTTGTTCACGTCCGCGATGACGGCCGTGTAGCCGCCCGCGACCTTGGCGCCCGGGGTCGGGCCGGTGGCGGAGCCCTTGTACAGCACGCTGCGGGTGCGGTAGCCGTCGCCGACCGTCTCCTGGCCCATGACCAGCAGGTCCGTCCTGCCGTCGCCGGTGACGTCACCTGCGATGAGGTTGTCGGTGTTGATGCCGGTCTGGGCCGAGGTGTCGACGCTGGTGAGCTCGGTGGCCTTGCCGGTGCGGGAGACCGGGCCCTCGAAGACGTTCAGCTCGGGGTAGGCGAGGTTCGCGGCGGCCAGGTCGGTGTCGCCGTCGCCGTCGAAGTCGCCGGTGGCGACGGACCAGCCCAGCTCGTTGCGGTTCTCGGGGAGCGGGGCGGACACGTCGGTGGCGGTCTTCAGGCCGCTCGCGCCGCCCCAGACGACGGTGAGCACGCCCGAGTCGCCGGTGGAGCCGATCTGCTCGGCGTGCACACCCACGATCAGGTCCGTGTAGCCGTCGTCGTCCAGGTCGCCGGTGGTCATACGGTCGCCGAAGTAGTCCTGCGACTCCGGGACGCCCGGGATGCCGCTGGTGGCCTGGCTGATGATCTGGCGCTTGGAGCTGTCCAGGCCGTTCGCCGTGCCGTAGACGACGGCGACGTAACCGGCCGCGGCCTTGCCGTCGATCTTGCCGAGCGGGGCGGCGATCGCGAGGTCGCGGTGGCCGTCGCCGTTGAAGTCGCCGGACAGGCCGGAGGGCGCGGCGGTGGCCGTCGTGGCGGGCAGGGCGGTGAGCAGGCCGGTGGTCAGGGCCGTGGCCAGGAGGAGGGTGCGCTTACGCATCGAGTCCCCGTTTCGCTGTGGAGTGGTGGTCAGGAGTTGAGCGCGGTGCCGTAGCCCGGCGCCCCGGCCGTCGAGACGCCCGTCGTGCCCGGGCCGAAGCTCGTCGAGCCGGTGCCCGTGAGGCCGGTGGCCGTGCCGCGCAGGGACCAGACCGCGCCGTCGCCGTTCTCGCCCGGCGCGGAGACGGACAGGTCGGCGCGGCGGTCGCCGGTGTGGTCGGTGAGCGTGACGCGCTCGCCGAAGCGGTCGCCCTTCTCGGAACCGCCGGGCACGCCCGCGGTGTTCTGGGTGTACGACGTCGCGCCCTTGGTGGTCAGGCCGGACGCCGAGCCGTACAGCACGGTGACGGCACCGGCGGCGGAGTTCTCGCCCGCGGTGCCCACGGCCAGGTCGGCGTACCCGTCGCCGTTGACGTCGCCGAGCGAGACGCCGCTGCCGAAGCGGTCGCCCTTCTCGGCGGCGCCGGGCACACCGGCGGTGTCCTGGGTGAGGACGAGCGGGGCGCGGTTCGTGTCCCGGCCCTCGGGTCCGCCGTAGACGACGGTGACCTTGCCGCCGAGGGCGCCCGCCGGGTCGGCGGAGGTCTCGCGTTCGTTGCCGACGGCGATGTCGGCGTAGCCATCCTTGTCGATGTCCGCCACGGCGGAGACGTAGCCGGCGGGCAGGTTCTGCAGCCAGTCGGTGTAGTTGCCGATCTCCATGTCGGCCAGGGCGGTGGTGGCGTCGTCGGTGCCCTTCGCGCGGCCGTGCAGGATCACCCGGGGGTGGCCGTCGCCGGTGACGGCGCCGGCGGACAGCTGGGTGACGCCGTACGACGTGGACCACACGTCGTTGCGCGAGCCCGAACCGCCGCTGTGCGCGCCGGACCTGGCGATCGGTCCGGCGACGAGGGAGAGGGTGATCGGGCCCGTGGAGCCGACCGCCACGTCGGGGTCGCCGTCGTTGTCGAAGTCGCCCGCGGCGAGGGTCTGGCCGTAGCGGTCGTAGTCGGAGCTGAAGAAGCTGAACAGCGAACGGGCGCCGGACAGGCCGGACTTCGAGCCCCAGACGATGGTGACGGTGCCGTCGTTGGTGTCGCTGCCGTCCTCGCCGGGCGTGCCGACCAGCAGGTCGGCGTAGCCGTCGGTGTCGAGGTCCACGGAGGCGAGGGCCGAGCCGAAGGCGTCGTCGGCCTCGGCGGCGCCCGGCATCCCGGCGGTGTCCTGGGTGAGGAGCGTGCGCGTCGAGGTCTTCGGCCCGCTCGCGCTGCCGTAGACCACGGACACGGCGCCCGCCTTCGCCTTCCCGGCGACCGTGGCGCCCGGGGCGCCGATCGCCAGGTCCTTGCGGCCGTCGCCGTTGAAGTCGTAAGGGGCGGCGGCGGGCGCGGCGTGCGCGGCGGGGGCGGAGAGGGTGAGGGCGAGCGGGGTGAGGGCCGCCGCGAGTACGGCGGCGGAGAGACGGGTCCGCATGGGGGTGGCTGCCTCGCTGTGAAGTCGTCGGTACGTCACTGGGCGATGGCCCAGGCGAAGTTGGCGCCGCCCTTGAGGGAGACGTCGCGGGCCGAGAGGAACTTCGCCCCGGAGGTGGTCAGGCCGGAGGCGGCGCCGCGCAGGACGGTGGCCGCGCCGTAGCCGTTCTCGTAGCCGGCGCCGCTGACCAGGTCGGCCTTGCCGTTCTTGTCGAGGTCGACGAGGCGCACCGACATGCCGAAGCCGTCCATGGTCTCGCTGCTGCCGGGCACGCCGGCGGTGTCCTGCGTGTAGGACTTGGAGCCCTTGCCGGTCAGCCCGGAGGCCGAGCCGAACAGGATGGTCACCGAGCCGCCGTCCTCGACCGAGCCGAGGTCCTCGCCCCAGGCGCCGACCGCGATGTCGGCGTAGCCGTCGCCGTTGACGTCCCCGGCGCTGATCGCCGAGCCGAACAGGTCGCCGTTCTCGCCGGCGCCGGGCACGCCCGTGCTGTCCTGGTGGATCACGGTCGGCGTCTGCGCCGGGTCGGGTCCTGTGGGGCCGCCGTACCAGACGGTGATCTGGCCGCCCTTGTGGCCGCCGGGCCTGTCGGCACGCGGTTCCTGGTAGTCGCCGAGGACCATGTCGCCGTAGCCGTCGCCGTTGACGTCGGCGACCGTGCCCTTCTCGCCGTCCGCCGTGGGCAGGTAGGTGCGGGCGTACTTGGTGCCGGTCCAGCGGTGGTAGCTGATCTCGCCGCCCGCGTCGCCGTCGACGAGGAAGGGGTACACGCGCTCGGCGGCGCCGTCCCCGCTCATGTCGCCCGCGAACACCTCGTACGTCGATCCGAACTCGCCGATGCTGGAGTGGCTCCTGGGGCCGGTCGTACGGCTGAAGGGGCCCATGTAGAGACGCGTGCGGCTCTGGCCGGTGATCGTCACGTCCGTCGCGCCGTCCCCGTTGAAGTCGCCGGTCTCGACGCCGGAGGAGAAGCCGCCCCACTCGGACAGGTCGGACGGCTGGGGGAGGCCCTTGCCGCCGGACAGGCCGTTCTTGCCGCCCCAGATGACGGTGGCCGAGCCGACCCCGTCCCGGTCGCCGATGGCCTCGTACTGGGCGCCGACGACCAGGTCGGAGTAGCCGTCCTTGTCCAGGTCACCGGCGGCGAGGCTGGTGCCGAAGCGGTCGTCGGACTCGGCGGTGCCGGGGACGCCCGCGGAGTTCTGCGTGATCACGGTCTTCTTCGCCGCCGAGACGCCGGACGCCGAGCCGTACAGCACGACGACCGCCCCGGCGCTCTGCACCGAGCCGACGTCGGCACTCATCGCGCCGATGGCGACGTCCCGGTATCCGTCGCCGTTGAAGTCACCGGCGAGCCCGGAGGGAGCGGCGGTCGCGGGGGTGGTGACGGTGAGGAGGCCGGTGGTGAGGGTGGCGGCGAGGAGGAAGGTGCGGGTGCGCAAGGCGGGGCTCCGGGTGGGGAGTGGTGGAGTGGCGTGGAGTGGAGCGGTGTGGGGTGGGTGGGGCGACCGGGTGTGGGGGCGGGGTCGGTCGTTCCCGGTGTGGAGAGGTGGAGAGGGGAGGGCGGGGGTGCGGGGCGTGCGGCAGGTCAGGCGGTGGGGGCGGAACGCGGGGGCGTCGGGGGCGTCCGGGGAGGGGGCGTGGCCCTGCCGGTCGTAGCCGTGGCGATGCCGGTCGTGGCCGTAGTGATGCCTGTCGTCGCCGTTGTGATGCCCGTCGTACCCGTAGCGGTGCCGGTCGTGGCCGTGCCGGCGGTCGCGGGCATGAGCAACCCGCCCGTCGGCGCGGCCGGGGCGGTGGCCGTCGCGAGGGCGGGGCGCGGGTGCGGACGCCTCTGCGGGCGTCGTCGCCGGTGCTGGTCCTGGTCCATGCGGGAGTCTCCTGCGGCACGCGGGATGCCTGGCGGGCATCCACCGTCGATGAAGTGCCGGGACCGTCCGTGTTCGGCGGTGGTTGACCGGGCGTTCACGGGTGGTCGGCGATCAGGAGACCTGTGTGGGGACGTAAGGGTTGTACGTGAGTTCGGTTAATTCGTTTACTTCTTGAGGCGACCCGGCCCGCACCGGCCGGTACCGCATGTCCACCGCGGCCTGTGGTCGTCCCCGACGCCAGGCGGGCACGAGAACGGGGCCCCGCCAGGCGCCGCCGTAGATCCTGCTGGGATCGAGGAGGCGTCTCAGCCGGGCCGGCCGCCCAGCACCGCGCCGGTCTTCTCGAAGTACTCCCGGACGAGGCCGGGGCAGGAGGTCGCCCCGTCATCGGGATTCCTCCGTGGATACGCCCGCCTTCAGGCCGGAGAGGAAACGGACTGCTGCGGAGCAGGGGAGGGAAAGCCGATGCGCCCTTCCCCGAACCGCTTGACATCGCCAACGAGCCCTTGACTTCGTGGCATCGGTCGATCATCTGCCGGTGGCAGTAACCCTTCGGCCTGGCGCTCCGGCCCTCCAGCCATCCCGGGACCGGCAGCAGATCCCGCACCAGCGCCCACTCCCCATCACTCACAGGACCTTGTCGGTGATGGTTGAGATCGTCTGGTGGGAGACGTCGGTGCCGTAGGCCTCGGCCAGGTGAGCCTTCTTACAGTCCCCCTAGCCGCGATGTTTGGAACGCTGGCGGCGGTTCGAGCGTGCCTCGAAGGGCCCGGGCCGCCGCTCCGAGGCGAGTGATGCGGTGCCGGGGGTTCTCTAAATTCGGACGGGGCGCTCTGGGGGGACGTTGATGGGCTGAGGGGCCGTGGGTGTTGGGCTTGATGCTTCGCGGGTGTGCCAGCTGTCCGATTTGATCTTGGTGATGGACCAGTACTTGGCGGGGTAGACCACGCAGAACATCATCAGTGTGTACAGCGGCACCAACAGCGGCGCGGTCAGCCGTTCAGTAGGGCTGAGACCGGGGCGGAGGATGGCGTAGAAGAGCGCTTCAGCCAGAAGGAATACGCCGGCGGTGGCGAACGCGTGGGGGAGGAAGCTGGGAGTTCCGCTGCGCCAGACGTTTACGGCCAGGCCGATGTAGAGGATGGGCAGCAGGGCTTCCGTGCACACTTCGATGAGCCGGGTGGTCAGGGGAGCAGTGGGCAGATTGGTGAGTTCCCAGGGGATGAATCGCCATCCTGACTTGCCCCAGCGCAGGCGCTGTCGGTAGGTGCCCTTGATGGTGACGGGCATGTCGGTCGTGACGTAGGCGCGGGGAACGGAGACGACGCGGCCGCGCAGGAGGGCGTAGTCGCACAGTTGCCGGTCGTCGCCGTCTTTACCGGAGGCCAGGTAGTGCTTGAGGTTGTCGAAGAGGATGGCTGCCCGGTACAGGGACAGGGCGCCGGACGTGGGGTTGACGACGCCGAGTGTGGAGCGCAGGCCGCGGCTGAGGACGCAGAAGATGAACAGGTTGAGGTCCGACAGCCGGGCCAGCAGGCTGGCATGCCGGTTGCGCACCAGGACGGTGCCGGTGCAGGCCTGGATGCGCGGGTCGTTCATGACGCGCATCATCTGCCAGACGGCGTCCTCGTGGACTTCGGAGTCGGAGTCAACGGTCAGGACGTAGTCGAAGCTCTGGCCGTGTTGGCGCATGTAACGGATTGCTGCGGCTTGTGCAGCGCGTTTTCCACCGTTGGGCTGGCGGTGCCAGGTGACGAGTGGGTGTTCGAAGGGGACGACCGGTGTGGTGGACCCGTCGTCGACGACGTGGATGGCGTCCACCGGGCGGGATTGGTTGATCAGCGACCACACCGTCGCGTAAAGCCCTTGGAGGTTCTCCTCGTTGTAGGACGGAATGATCGCGACGACAGTCCCGGGCGCGGACCGCTTGTAGCTGCTGCGGCCGGGGAAGGCGGCCAGCACCATGTACAGCAGCACCGACGCGGTGAGCAGAAGGTAGTAGATCCCCAGGAACAGCCCGGAGACGTGGTTGATGGAATGGTTGGCGGTGGCCCAGATGGCCACCGCCCCCATCACCATCACGGTGGCCGCTGTCTGCAGCCACTTGCGTGAGGTCTTAGCCGGCATACCGATTCTTTCGGGTGGCGACGCGGTAGGTGAGGCTGCCCGCGACGATCAGTGCGACGACGAGCGCCGCGACGAGGCTGAGGGATGCGGAGAACCCGAGGATGGTGAAGCCGACGCCGGTCTGAGCCAGCGTTCCCTTGCCGTACATGAGCAGGGGTGTCCTTTCGGTGCGGTGAGCTACAGATGCTCGATGTGGTCGCCGGGCGGGATCGCTCGGCGGGTGTCCAGCACGTACGAGGCGTGTGCATGGACAAGCTGCGGGTCGAATTCGGGGTGATCGGTCAGCACCACGACGGCGTCGGCGGCGGCGAGCTGCGCGGCTTCGAGCCGGGTGCTCACGGGCAGTCCGGTGTCGTCGCCGACGTGCGGGTCGACGACGGTGCAGTAGGCGCCGCGTGCGGCGAGCGCGTCGATCACGTGGCGGGCCGGCGATTCGCGTTGGTCGCTGGTGCCGGGTTTGTAGGACAGGCCCAGGGCCAGGATGCGTGCGCCTGTGAGGCACTTGGAGCGCTTGTTCAGAGCGGCTTGCAGGCGATCGACGACGTAGAGGGGCTGGCGTTCGTTGACTTCCTGAGCGAGTTCGACGAAGCGGAACGTTTCTCCAAGGCGTTGGCGCACATGATGGGAGAGGTAGACCGGGTCGATGGGAAGGCAGTGCCCACCCACTCCGGGGCCCGGAGTGAAGCGCATGAACCCGAACGGTTTGGTCGCTGCGCAGTCCAGCGCGTTGCCGACGTCGATGTTGAGCAGGTGCCCCAGCTTGGCGAGTTCGTTGACCAGGGCGATGTTGACGTGGCGGAAGGTGTTCTCGAATACCTTGGCCAGTTCGGCCTCTTCCAGTCCGGACGCCGGCACGGTGACCTCGACGACGGAGTCGTAGAAGGCCTTGACGCGGGTCAGGCAGCCCTCGGTGAGGCCGGCGACGACCTTCGGGGTGTTCTCCAGCTTCCAGGTGGTGTTGCCCGGGTCAATGCGCTCGGGGCTGAATCCGACATGGAAGTCGCGGCCGGCTATGAGGCCCGAACCTTCCTCCAGCAGGGGGATCAGCACATCCCGCGTGGTGCCGGGGTACGTGGTCGATTCCAGCACCACGGTGGCCCCTGGCTCCAGCCGTTCGGCCAGGACCCGCCCGGCGTCCCGGACACAGCTCAGGTCCGGGGCCCGGTCGGTCAGCGGCGTCGGCACGGTGATGACCGCGACGTCGAAGCCCTTGAGGTCCTGCGGGTCCGAGGTGGCGGTGTAATTGCCCGAACCGAGCACCGCCTGAAGGCGGCTGGACTCGATGTCCTCGACGTACGACGATCCGGCGGCCAGCCTCTCGCAACGCGGCCGGTCGGGTTCGTAGCCGGTCACACTGTGACCGGCCTCGGCGGCCCTCACGGCCAGGGGCAGGCCGACATAGCCCTGCCCCAGCACACATATGTGCATGGTGGATTCCTCACCCCTGAAGTACGGCCGCCTGTTCCTGAAGCAGGCGGCCGTGGCGTGGTACTGCGTGAGAAGCGGTGTGGGAACGGCACCATCACCGCGTCACCGGTCTGCCGGGCCCCCTTGCCCGAACATGCGCGAAGCGCAACCGATGATCTTCACAAACCCCCCTCATTTGTGGACCTTCATAGTTCAACAAAGATTCGCTAGGCGGAACCCTCTTTACTGTTTTGATACCTGTGAAGTGTGGCGAGGGTGCTGGCTGTTGAGGTGTGACGTCCGGTCAAGTGCCTCTTGATGAGGTCTGTTGTTGCTGGCGCAAGGGGGTCTGGGGGCTGTGCCCGCCGCTGGAGGTGGCGAAGGGATCTTCACATTTCCAGGGTGCCGAGTTTGCTGGGAGCGGCGGCGGCGTGAATGCACTCGCGAATCCCGCGCGCCCCCTCGTGCGCCCCCGTGAACACAACTCCGGACCATCGCCGGTTACCCAGGGTTCGCCCAGGCAGAGGCGATGGGGGCGCGGCCGGCGCCGGCATGTCTCACTCTTGGCGCGGACAAGGCTGGTTCAGCGGCCCTCGCGCCTGCCGGGAACGGCGGAAGATCTCCTCGTGGCGGCCGGAGCATCCCCCCTGAGGCCGAGCGGCCGCTCCTGCTGCGGGCGGACGCCCCAGGCGGTGCGTCCTTGGGAAGCTGTCGATCATGACGACCCCCTTGCCGCCGCCCGGCCCGGACGGCCTCCCCTACCACCGCATGGGCCACCTCACGGGCCGTCACCGCTGGTGGCGGCCCGTGGTCGGCACTCTGCTCTTCATGGGTGCCTATCTCATCCTCAGCCTCCTGCTGCTCGCCCTCGCCTACGCCTTCGGGGAACTGGCCGGAAGCCCCGAACTGCCTGACGGCGGACCCGACTTCGGGCTGCTGAGCAATACGGCACTGAACCTGACGTACATCGCGATCGCCCTGCCGCTGGTCCTGCTGGCCGCGTTGTGGCCGGGGCGGCGACCGGCCGGGACGCTGTCGTCGGTGGCCGGACGGCTGCGGTGGCGCTGGCTGGGGTGGTGTCTGCTGGCCAGCGTGCTCCCAGCGGCCGTGCTGACGGGGACCGCGTTTCTCCTCTCCTACGGTGAGGCCGGCGCGGGGGAGTCCGAGGTGTGGGTGGGCTGGGGGTCGTTCCTCACGTCCATGGGCGTGCTGGCCGTCTTCGTCCCCGCGCAGGCCGCGGCCGAGGAGTACGTCTTCCGGGGCTGGCTGACGCAGTCGGTCGGTGCGTTCGCCCGTTCTCCCTGGTTCGCGGTGCTCCCGCAGGCCGTGCTGTTCGCCGCCGCCCACGGCTGGGGCACCACGTGGGGCTTCGTCGGCCTGGTGGTCTTCGGTGTGGTGGCGGGCTGGCTGACCATCCGTACCGGTGGCCTGGAGGCCGCCGTCGCGCTGCACGTCCTGAACAACCTGGTGGCCTTCGGCACCCTCGCGGCGGTCGTCGACGGGCTGACATCGGAGGACACCGCGGCCGACTCGCCCTGGCCACTCGCCCTCGCGGACGTGGCGACGACCCTGATGTACGCGGCACTCGTCCTGTGGCTGGCCCGACGCCACCGGCCGCAGCGCCACGCCCAGCCGATACCCACCCCGCCGCCCGCCCCGTACCCGCCGTACGCCTCGTACCCGCCGTACGGCATGCCGTACGGGGCCGTGCCCGGCCGCCCCTACGGGGTCCCGGGCGGAGTCACGCCGCCGCCGGGAACCGGTACCGCACCTCATGGAGACATACCGCCCGCTCCGGGGCCGTAGCCCCGGGGCAAGCCGTGGGCGCTGGTGGCCCCGCCCCGTCGCCGAGGCGGGACAACCGGTCCTACGGCGCGGGATCGAACGTCACGGTGGTGTCGGGACAGTCCTGCGCGAGCCGGGTGAGTGCCTCGAACTCGACGGTGTCGACGGTGAGGCCCCAGCGGAGCTTGGTCCCGACCCACTCCGAGATGTACCGGCACGTGACGCCGGCGGCCGGCGGCAGCCACTCGGCCGGGTCCTTGTCGGCCTTGCTGCGGTTCGAGGCCGCGGTGACCGCGATGAGGGAGGTCAGGGCGTCGAGGTCGTTGGCGTACGCCTCACGCCGCTGGGCGGTCCATTGCGAGGCCCCGGAATCCCAGGCCTCGGCGAGCGGCACCATGTGGTCCACGTCCAGACCGCTGGCCTCGGTCACCCACCTCGCGTCGTAGTACGACCACCACCGCCCTCCGGAGAGCCTGCACCCCGCGAGGACCTCGGGCGGGTCGACCGCCTCGGAGATGAGCACCTCCGCGCGCGTGTTGCAGCCGTCGGTGGGGTTCTGGCCCGCGTTCCAGTGCCGGAAGCTCGTGCGCTGGTAGCCCTCCCGCACCTCCTCCGCCAGGGGCAGGACGCCGACCGCGGTCGCCATCGGGAGACTGCGAGGCTCGGCGGCCCGGCCGTGCGCCTGGGCCGGGGTGGATACCAGCAGGGGAAGGACTACGAGTGCGACCGCGAGCGCGGCACGCCTGAGGTTTCTGATCACGCATCGCAGAATCGATGGCGTGTACCTCGTTCGAGGGGTGCGACTCGAACGGATGCGCCATATGGATGCGCGGGTTCACCGGGCAGGTGTTCTACGAGACACCCTTACGAGGGGCTTGAGGGCCCCTGCCCTGTGCCGGCAGCCCGAGGGCGCCGTCGATGCCTGCGTCTGTGCCGTGCTCGGCCGGGCGCCGGTTGTGGGTCAGGGGCCGCCGACCGCGTGGAAGTCGAGGTTGGTGACGCTGTGGTGCCAGGCCAGGGCCACGAGTATGAGGAGCGCGCCGTACATGGTGGCGGGGACGGTGATCCAGGCTGAGAGGTGCGGGGCGGCCTTGACCAGCATCAGAACGATGTAGAGCACGTCGATGAGACCGACGCCCAGGTAGGCGACGAGGGTCGCGGCGCGCTGCCGACGGGCGGCCGTGTGCAGGTTGGAGGCCCGTTCGCTGGCGGTCACGCCGAGGACGGCCCGGTCCAAGTGGGGGCCGCTCGGAGGTTCCACCGCGTCCAGGAGCGCCTTCTCGAGGGTGAGGATGGAGCGGGCCCGGACGGCGGCCAGGTTGACCAACTGGGCCTGGAAGGCCAGGACGCAGATCAGGGGGAACGGCAACAGGCTGATGGCCCAGCCCAGCAGATCGAGCTTGTCGTAGAAGGCGATCGTGCCCACGAGATAGGTGACGGCGGCACCCATGGTGGCGAGGCTGACGGTGAGAGTGCTGGAGCGGTCGGCACGGTCGGACTGGTAGATGGCGGTGAGCACGTGCAGGTGGTCGGACAACGAGGCTCCTTCGGAGATCGGCGGCTCCTCAGCACGCGCGGTTCACGGCGTCGGTGATGCGCCCCTCAGCCGCTGCAGGGCGGACAGCAACGCGGACTCGGCTTGATCGAGGGCGCCTCGGCGTCCCAGTAGCCGCTCCGTCTCGCCGAAGCGGTCGGCCGCGTCGCGATAGCCGAGGGCGCGCAGGGCGGCTACGCGATCGGGCGAGAAGTTCAGCAGACCGGTCAGCGGACCGAGCGGGCCCGGCGGGACGACCGGGAGGCTCGGCCGGATGTCGACGCGGACGAGGCCGGTCGCGGCGCCCGGCGCCACCCGGGCATCGGGATGCAGATGCAGGACGACGAGGATGTCGCAGTGTTCCTCCGAGGCGAACGCGCGTACGGGGGTGCGGTCACCGCGGCCCAGGCCGCCGTCGAGGTAGGCGCATCCTTCGATCACTCGGGTCGGGAAGACGAACGGGAGCGCGGCGCTGGCCAGGACCGCCTCGCGGACCTGCGGTGCGGCCAGGTCGTTGAGCCGGATGATGGTGGCCCGGGCACCGCCCATCCACCGGCCGATCTCCCTGAGGTGCCGCAGCCGCTGGGGCACGGCATGGTGGCCCGCCAGGGGATAGGCGGTGACCCACAGGGGCAGCCCGGCACGGATGCGTTCGGCGTCCACGGCCTCGTCGATCAGTTCTTCGAGCAGGGCGGTCCGCTGCTTGAGAGCCCGCAGGCGCGGGCCCAGACGCCGTAGCTGGCGTGCCGTGCTCTCCATGGCGACTCCGGCCTCGTCCAGCGGCAGCCCCCGGGCCTCGGACGGCGCGACTCCCATGCGGACGGAG
Organism: Streptomyces sp. NPDC041940; assembly: GCF_055589465.1. Lineage (NCBI taxonomy): Bacteria > Bacillati > Actinomycetota > Actinomycetes > Kitasatosporales > Streptomycetaceae > Streptomyces > Streptomyces sp. NPDC041940. Next base: position 22,487 of record NZ_JBVJBP010000024.1, on the reverse strand, counting down.
AAGCGTTCCCAGAAAGCGGCCAGCCGTTCGACGCCGTGGAAGAAGGACTCCTCGCTGGCCAGCACGGCGCCGTTGAGGGCGCCGATGCTGGTGCCGGCGATCGCGGACACACGGGCGCCTCGCTCCGCCATGTAGTCCAGAACTCCGAGTTCGTAGGCGCCCTTGGCCCCACCGCCGGCCAGCACCAGCCCGATGCGCACGGAGGTGTGCGGGGTGTCTGGCGCCCGGGACCGGCCGACCGGACCGGGGGACGGGTCCTGGTGCGGGGTCCCCGGGCCCTGGTGCCCGGGCCCCGGGCGCCGGGCCACCTCCAGGGCCCTCCGTCCGAGGTCGGTGAAGTCCGCCGGGCCGGTCATGAGGCGCTCCTCGCCTTCTGGAGCCGGGAGCGGCGCGCGGCCGCCTCCGCGAACTGCTCTCCGACCAGTTGCCGCAGCAGTTCCTCCGCGCTCAGGCTGGCGGCGACGTAGCGGGTGCCGTTGCGGACCGCGCCGCGCAGCGCCGTTCTCGCCACGGCGTCGGGGTCCGCGCCCCGCACCGTGGTCGCCGCCGCTGTGCTGAGTGCGGTGCTCAGCGGCCCGCGCGCCCCGGTCAGCTCCTCCCGCAGCCCCTCCCCCAGCAGTTCGGCCAGCATGGCCCGGTGGTCGTCGCCGGGTAACCGGCGGGTGGCCTCGGCCAGCAGGCCGGTCACGGACCTGACGCCGTCGAACCACGGTGTCGGCGGGTCCTGAAGCATGCGGTCGACCAGCTCTTGCTCGACCTGGGCGCCGCGTTCGGTGTCGGAGAACTCTCCGGCGGGGCCGGCTGCGACCTCCCGGGCCAGGAGTACGGCCCCGAAGAGGCGGCCCAGTCCCGGATCGGGGCGGGGGTGGCGCCAGCGTCGAACCGCGTCGTCGATGGCGAGCCTGCTCTCGACCTTGCGCAGCCGCTCGTCGTGCTCGGCCAGCCCGCGCCCGGTCTGTTCGGCGAGTTCCGCCAGCACGAGGGCGAGTTCGCGGATATCGCCCTCGGCCCATTCCAGGCGGCTGTCGAGTTTCTTCACGTCCTCGCGGACCCGGGCCACCTCGTCGGTGACCTCGGCGACGACCAGGTCGGTGACCGCGAGCCGTGCGGTGAGGCTGGACAGCCAGGCCAGGGTGTCGCGTTGAGCGCCGACCAGCGCGCCGGTGACGGCGAGGTCCTGTCTGCGCCTGCGCCCGGTGACCTGGCCCAGCAGTCTGGCGAAGAACCCCTGGCGTACCGTGGCCCGCACGAGGTCGTCCGCGGTGTGCAGATCGTTGAGCAGTTCGAGCAGCAGTCGGTCGTCCACCAGCGGGACGCCTCGGGCGACTTCGCGCGGGTTCAACGGCTGCTTCACGGGCGGCCCTTCGGTGTCACGAACACGATCGGCCGGCTGAGGCTCTGGGGCCGGTCGCCGCCCACGACGTACGCGGGAGCGATCAGGAACTCCGGTTGGGCGTCGTCGGCCTGCCGCTCTTCCCAGGGCTGGTAGTGGTCCGCCGACAGGTCCGTCAGGTCGACGCCGAAGTCCAGTTCGGCGGTGAGCGCAAGGCCCGCCACGCCCTCGCGCAGTTCCGCCGCCCTCCGGAACACGGCGGCGAACTGGCCCCGGAACTGCGTTCCCTCGGTGGCCAGGCCGAGCGCGCGCAGCCGGTCGACGATCTCTTCCTGAGTGCTGGGCATCGGCTGGTCGAGCGGCTGGAACAGGAGCACGACGAGGTGCGCGACGGCCTGGGCGCGACGCCGCGCCAGCTCCGTGCGTCCTTCGTCCCCGTCCTTGGGGCACAGCAGGCGCCCCAGGTCGCGCAGCGCCTGCGTCACCAGCGTCCGGTACGTCTGGGCGAGTTCGAGGTGACGGCGATGGACGTCGGAGGTGGCGCGACCCGCGTCGATCGCGTCGCGCACTCCCTGGTCGCGCAGGGCGTCCAGAAGCAACTCGACGTTGCGTGCCACCGCGTCGAGCCGCTTGCCGAGGCTGTCCACGCTGCGTTGCAGGGCTTCCGTCGTTGCTTCCGTCCGCGTGGTGAGGGCCGCGGTCTGCCGCGCGATGTCCTCGGCGACCTGCTCGCGCAGCCACAGGCACCAGGCAGCGGTGTCGCGCTTGTTCTTTTCCTTCCTGCCCGCTCCCCACCCCCGCGCGGAGCCCTGTTCCACGAACTCGTCGTGCTCCTGGTCCTCGGAGTCGAAGCCGTATGTGCTCCGGTCCATGAATCACCCACCTGCCTTGCCGTGCCGTCCGTACAGTTCCGTGAACGTGATCGTGGCCTTGCGGCGCGCGCCACTGACCCGGTCGCACGTCTCGACCGCGATCTCCGAGCCGCCGAACGCGTAGAAGATGTCGAGCCTGCGTTTGGTGGACGGCAGGTTCACGGACCCGGACACATCCGCGGTGACCGTCCCCACGAGTTCACAGCCCTCCTCGTCGGTGTACTGCGGATCGTCGCTGAAGGTCGCGAGCAAAGGGATGTCGAAGGTGCGGACGCTGCGTTCCGTCACCCTGAGGTTGTCCTCGACGACCCGGTCGACGGGGACCAGGTCGCCGCGCCACACCATGACGCGGAATCGCCGGTTGCACCTCACCTCCCCTTCGTCGTTGGTGTAGCGCTTGTCCACCGGGTCCACCCCGTCGCGGAAGGGCATGGAGCACCCGAAGCCGTAGGTGTACTTCGAGCGGCGTCCCCAGATGACGGACGGGTCGTAGGCGAAGTGCACGGCCCCGCCGAGGACGGCGACCGCGGGATCCTGCGGGATCACGACCTTGATCTCGCCGCCGAACCGGTGGGCGATCCGGTCCCGCAGATAGGTGGAGCGGGCGAATCCGCCGACGATGAGGATCTGGTCCACGCCCTTGACGGGGCCGCCGTCGAGGACGGTCCGACACTGCCGTTCGATCGTGTCCAGAACCGGCTCGACCACCGAGTCGTGGAGTGCGGTGACCTCCTGCGGGGTCAGGACGAGGTGATAGGGGTCGTCGAAGGCCAGCTCCGTCAGCCGCTCCCTGGTGGACTCCGTGAGTGCCTCCCAGAGTCGGCCGGGTACTTCGATGTCGCAGGAGCTGGTGAGGGTCGGTGTGCCGTCGGGCTCCGTCTCGGAGTGCAGGCCGAGCTTCTGCTCCTCCCAGCGGTCCTCCAGCATGGCTATCTCCCGCGGGTGGGAGACCGTCAGCGCCTTCAACTGCTCGACGCCGAAGCGGTCGGCGAGCACCTGCTCGACGAAGTGCTGGTTGATGTAGGCCGATCCCAGCGGGCCGCCGTCGGCGATGCCGATCTCGGCCAGCCGGTTGGAACCGACGCCTTCCGGGCGGATCTGGTAACTCGTGATGTCGACGGTGCCGCCGCCGCAGTCGACCACCATGAAGCGGCTGCCGGCCGTCGCGACGTCGAGACGGCCTTCGGGCCGCGTCGGTCCGAGCAGGGTGCCGGGGGTGAGGGCGCAGTAGACGGCCGCCGCCTCCGGCTCGCTGACGAGCAGCAGCCGTTCCGCGTCGGCGGGCATGCCGGCCTGTGCCGCGGCGTCACGCATCGCTCGTTTCTCGGAGTCCGTCCAGATCGCGGGTACCGTGATGCACCAGCGGATGTCGTCCTCCGTGAATCCGATGCCGCGGTAGCTGGTCGCCTCGATCTCCTGGAGGGCTGTCCGGTACAGCTTGCCGAGACAGGCCGCGATCAACCTCCGCACCGTCTGGCGGTCGGCCCCGGCAAGGCTGCCGAGGAAGCGTGGTACGTCGACCCGCGGGGCGTCGGACCGCAGCGCCATCTTGAACCTGGTGGCGTATCCGAGACGGTTCGGATTTCCCCGGCTGAGTTCGGTCTGCCAGCGTTTGCGGGCCTCGAATCCGAACTCCACGGCCGTTCCGGACTGATCCACCAGGACGGCCGTCAGATCCTTCGGATAGGAACTGCTGCCGCCATGGGGTACGAAGTCCTGGTAGACGATGTAGCGGTTGTTGACCATGTTCTGCAGATTCGAAACAGTCGCCCAGGCGAATCCGGAGCCATGTGTTCCGAAATCGATGGCCGCGACGACCTTGGGCACGAACGCGCTGACGGACGGTGAATGGCTCAACCCAGCCCTCCCCCTCAGACCGGATGCGGGCAGGGGACAGGAAGAATCGCGCTCGCCGGTCCCCACCCTCGTACGCGCGAACCGGCCTGCAGAGTGGCCGATTCAACGCGTTCTTCATTCCCACGGGGCCGCTGTGAAAACACATAACAATGTTGTCGGTCAGGGGATCGTGCGGCGTTGTCCCGGCAGGAATTCCCGAGTGTGACGCACCTCGTAGGCCACACATCTCGCATCGGCTACCGCCCGCCGATGACGCGCGGCCCGAACGATTCTGTTCGAGAGGATCAAATTTCTGATCGATGTCTTTCGCCGGTGTCTATGTGGACACGAACCCAGCGGAACGACACGAGAGCGGCCCAGCACGTGTTCATGTGGGCCGCTCTCGGCTTCTCAGGCGGGACCCGGATCGAAGATCTCGTGTCCACCGACCCGGCGCCAGATGACGTGCGGCTCGCCTGCGCGGAGTTCATCTCCGTACTGCCAGGTGGCGCGCCCGTCAGGCGCCCAGGTCATTTCCATGACGGGGCGCTCGCCGTCAGGGAGTCTGACTCCCTGGACCGGCTTGATTCGGAGGCCGGGCCGAAACTGCCCAGTCGCGACGTCCGGTACGAATTTGTTCCGGACGGTGTCCTCGAACCGCTCTCGCTCCTTCGGGAGGAGCTTCTTGAAGTCGCGGTCGAAGCGGGCAGTCGTCGCGAAGGTCGGCAATAGGGCCTCCAGGGGGTCGGGGTCAGCTCTCCTTGTCGAGGTGCGCGAACATGCCGTCCACGTCCTCGTGGCGGGTCGTGCGCCCAGCCGCGATGTCCTCACTGGCCTCGCGCTCACCGGCCTGCCACCGCTCCGTCCAGAACCAGGCCTGATCGGTGCGGATCTTCCTCAGTCCGTGAACCTCGACGACGCCGGCGTCATTGATCTCGAACTCAAGCTCGTCACCTGGGGAGACCCCCAGCGCCTCGCGTACGCCTGCGGGCAGCGTCAGCTGCCCCTTGTCGCGCACGCTGGCCTGGAACGTAGCCGCAGCCATGGATGACCTCCCACTCTCACCTTCCATGTCTCCTTCGCTACTCAGGCTACCCAGTGATACGTCAAATTGCGACTCTCCAACTTTCCGACTTTCTCACAATCTACCATCCGGCGGCTTCGGTCCATCAGCGGTGGAACATCGCGACGGGCCTGTGAACGACGACGTCCCCTGCTGTTCCTTCACAGCAGGGGACGTCGGAAACAACCGCGACAGGGGAAGAGCTACTTCACCGGCTCCGGCTCCGGCGCGTTCTCCGAGTCTGCCGTGCCCGCCGGCGGCTCGCCGCCGCCGTTGTCGTCATCGTCGTCGCCGTCGGAGCCCTCCGCGGGGGCCGGTGTCTTGACGGAGTCCAGCAGGAGCTGGGCCACGTCCACGACGGTGATCGACTCCTTGGCCTTGCCGTCGTTCTTCTTGCCGTTCACGGAGTCCGTGAGCATGACGAGGCAGAACGGGCAGGCCGTGGAGACGATGTCGGGGTTGACCGACAGGGCCTCGTCGACGCGCTCGTTGTTGATGCGCTTGCCGATGCGCTCTTCCATCCACATCCGGGCGCCACCGGCGCCGCAGCAGAAGCCCCGCTCCTTGTGGCGGTGCATCTCCTCGTTGCGGATGCCCGGGACGCTGGCGATGATCTCGCGCGGGGGCGTGTAGATCTTGTTGTGGCGGCCCAGGTAGCACGGGTCGTGGTAGGTGATGATGCCCTCGACCGGCGTGACCGGGACCAGCTTGCCCTCGTCGACGAGGTGCTGGAGCAGCTGGGTGTGGTGGATGACCTCGTAGTCGCCGCCGAGCTGCGGGTACTCGTTGCCGATCGTGTTGAGGCAGTGCGGGCAGGTCGCGACGATCTTCTTCGCGGACTTGGGCTTGCGGGACTCGTCGGTGACCTTGCCCTCGTCGTCCATCTCCTCGCCGAAGGCGGCGTTGAGGGACATGACGTTCTCCATGCCGAGTTCCTGGAACAGCGGCTCGTTGCCCAGGCGGCGGGCGGAGTCACCCGTGCACTTCTCGTCGCCGCCCATGATGGCGAACTTGACGCCGGCGATGTTCAGCAGCTCGGCGAAGGCCTTGGTGGTCTTCTTCGCGCGGTCTTCCAACGCGCCCGCGCAGCCGACCCAGTACAGGTACTCGACCTCGGACAGGTCCTCGATGTCCTTGCCGACGACCGGGACCTCGAAGTCGAGCTCCTTCAGCCACTCCAGGCGCTGCTTCTTCGCCAGGCCCCAGGGGTTGCCCTTCTTCTCCAGGTTCTTGAGCATCGTGCCCGCCTCGGACGGGAACGAGCTCTCGATCATCACCTGGTAGCGGCGCATGTCGACGATGTGGTCGACGTGCTCGATGTCCACCGGGCACTGCTCGACACAGGCACCGCAGGTGGTGCAGGACCACAGGACGTCCGGGTCGATGACGCCGTTCTCCTCGGCGGTGCCGATCAGCGGGCGCTCGGCCTCCGCGAGGGCGGCCGCGGGGACGTCCTTGAGCTGCTCCTCGGAGGCCTTCTCCTCGCCCTCCATCGTCTTGCCGCCGCCGGCCAGCAGGTACGGCGCCTTGGCGTGCGCGTGGTCCCGCAGGGACATGATCAGCAGCTTGGGGGAGAGGGGCTTGCCCGTGTTCCACGCCGGGCACTGCGACTGGCAGCGGCCGCACTCGGTGCAGGTGGAGAAGTCCAGCAGGCCCTTCCACGAGTACTGCTCGACCTGGGAGACGCCGAAGACGTCGTCGTCGCCGGGGTCGGTGAAGTCGATCGGCTTGCCGCCGGACGTCATCGGCTGCAGGGCACCGAGGGCCGTGCCGCCGCTCGCCTCGCGCTTGAACCAGATGTTCGGGAACGCCAGGAAGCGGTGCCAGGCCACACCCATGTTGGTGTTGAGCGAGACCACGATCATCCAGACGAACGAGGTGCCGATCTTGATCGTCGCGACCAGGTAGACCAGGTTCTGCAGCGCCGCGACGCTCAGTCCCTTGAAGGCCAGGACCAGCGGGTACGAGGCGAAGTACGCCGCCTCGTAGTGCTCCACGTGGTGCAGCGCGCCCTCCAGGCCCCGCAGCACGTAGATCGCCAGGCCGATGGTGAGGATGACGTACTCGACGAAGTAGGCCTGACCGGCCTTGGAGCCCGCGAAGCGGGACTTGCGGCCCGGGCGCGACGGCAGGTTCAGCAGGCGGATCGCGATGAGCACCGCGATGCCCAGCACCGTCATCACACCGATGAATTCGATGTACAGCTCGAACGGCAGGAAGCCGCCGATGACGGGCAGCACCCAGTCGGCCTTGAACAGCTGCCCGAAGGCCTGCGCCAGGGTCGGCGGCAGCGTCAGGAACCCGACGGCGACGAACCAGTGGGCGACACCGACGATGCCCCACCGGTTCATGCGCGTGTGCCCGAGGAACTCCTTCACCAGGGTCACGCTGCGCTGGTAGGGATTGTCGGTCCGGGCACCCGCCGGGACCGGCTGGCCCAGCTTGAAGTACCGGACGAACTGGCCGATCGCGCGTGCGAGCAGCGCGACGCCGACCACGGTCAGAACCAGCGACACGATGATCGCGGCGAGTTGCATGGGGGCTCCTCGGGCCTGCGAGGGGTTTCGTCGGGAAAACCTGTCGTCAACGAAGGTTCCCGAAATTACTAAGCGGTAACTTATGCAGTCCGTTTGAGACTACCCCTATCCTCTGTCGCACTGTAGCCAGCCCTGCGGTGATCTGCGTCGCTGAGGGTTACCTGAGTGGGACGGCGCCTCAGAGCAGCGGGTCGAGGAGGAGGCGGCGGACCGGGTGGTTGCGGGTGCGGTGGCGCCAGCGCAACTCGGAGGACCGGTTGATTCCCATGATCCACACCCCGGTGACGACGAGCACGCCGATCACGGCGGCAGGAGTGTTCCAGATCTCCTTCATCGCGACATAGCTCAAGGCCTTCGCGGCGACCAGCCCCACGAGCAGCGTGATGGCCGCCGGGACGTGCAGCGGGCGCGGCCCGCGCTTGATGACCACCGGGGCCAGCCAGCCGACACCGATCACCACGAGCCCCGCCCAGACCGGCCAGACCGGTTCCAGGGGCCGTGCGCCGGTGGTCGCCATCAGCGCACGCCACAGGCCGAGAGCCGACAGCGCGCCCCAGATCACGAAGACGGAGCGGGTGTAGCGGTTGCGGGTCAGGAAGACGTACTCGTGCGAGCGGAGCTCGTCCGGCTTCGCGTCCCAGACCCGGATGTCCACGGGTTCCTGGGATTGGAGCAGAGCCACGAGCACTCGGAGCCGCCAGCGGGGCGGGAGGAGCCGGGCGAGCCCTGTGCGGAGGTCGGAGAGACTGTTGCGTTCGAGGATTTCCAGTGCCGTGTCGAGCACCTGGGTCAGTCCGGGGGGTTCCTCCTGCGGTCGCTCTCGTCCGCTGAGGTACTCCGACTCCAGGAGCCTGGCCAACTCGTTCGGGTGGATGACGGGGGCCTCGGGATCGGTACGGTCGACGCGCAACTCCGGAAGGACGGATTGCAGCGCGGTCACCTGCGCGGCGGCGATCCGCAGCGGTGCACCGTGCTCGAAGAAATCCCATGGCCTGTTGTCATGGATGATGAACAGCGGGGCGATGAGCCTCGGATCCGGGGCGGGGACGTCGGTGGGCGCATTCCACACCATGGCGTAGGAGCTGTAGAAGATCTCCGCGATCCGTCCCGCGATCCTGACCAGGGCGTCGTCGGGCCCCTGTGCGAAGGGCCGCCAGACCCACTCCCAGCCCCAGGTCCGCTCGGCCGGCGGCACCGGTGCGGTGCGCAGCGCGGCGGCGATCTCGGGGACCGTGAGCAGTTCCCCGAGGCAGAAGGCGATGAGTTCCAGGTGCTGCGGCTCCTGGGTCTTCCACAACCGCTCGTTCAAAGCCAGCGCAGCCTTCGGCGTACGGATCGACCACAGCGTCCGATACGCCTCCGGCTGCCACCGCGACCAGTGGCTGAACGCCGGCACCGCCAGATCCCCCATCGACGCGAGCGCCAGCCAGGCGGGGTCGGTTGGCTCCGACAGCTGGCGGCTGAGCACCTCGGCCACCTGCGGCAGGTTCGTCGCCGCGAGCGCGCGTGCCGCAGCCAGGGCACGGGCGGGGTCGCCGGTCTCCGTCGCCGTCCGGCGCAGGAACTCGAAGACCTCCGTGCCGTGTCGCCGCCGGTCGGCCGCCACCAGTCCGAAGGCGGCGATCTCCGCCTCTTCGCCGTGACCGTCAGGCCCGTCGGCCGTCCCCAGCCGGGCGCGGAAGTGGCCGAGGATCTCCTCCGCCAGGGCGTCGTCCACGGTGTGCGCGTCGGCCAGGCACTGGAAGGCGAGGACCGGGTCGCCGGAGAAGACCTGGCGGATGACCTCCGAGGAGTCGTGCGGCTCCACTCCGCACCACAGCCTGACGGTCTCGCGCCACGCCTGCGGATCCGCGGTGTAGCGCCGGAGCAGGGCCCGCGGGTCGGCCGCGAGTTCGATGGCGGCCAGGCACTCCTGGAGGGTCAGGTGGGCGAACTGGTAGCGCTCGCCGTTGTCGACGACGAGCAGCAGCCCGCTGCGGTGCGCGATCTCCCGGATCACCTCCTCGGCCTGGAGCGGATCCCGGCCCTGTCGTTCCAGGACGGTCCGGGTGGTCGACAGCACGACGGCCTCGGGCAGTGCGAGCCGGTCGTGTGTGTCCGAGGGGACGTCCTGGGCGACTAGGGCGAGGCGGCGCAGCACCGCCTTCTTCAGCGGGTGCGGGAAGACGGACTGCCGGCGGCGGTCGATCAGGAGGTTGTCGATCACCTGCTTGTAGAACTCGGACCGGGTGTGCGGCAGGACCTGGTCCGTTCCCGCGTACACGAAGTCGTAGAGGTACGCGATCATCGTCAGGAGCAGGGGGTTGCGGGCCAGGGACATGATCTGCGGGGTGTCCCGCAGGGCGCCGAGCAGTTGCTCCACGCTGTCCGATGCCGTCCCGGCCTGCCAGGGCCAGCCGCCGAGGAAGCGGCGGATCAGGTGCTCGTCGAAGTCCTGCACGCGCAACGTCTGGTGGAACTCGGTGAACTGGCCCTCGTACACGGCGACACGGCAGGTGACCACGAGCCGGCACTCGGGGTGGGTCTCGGCGAAGTCCTTGATCATGTCGACGATCCGGTCGCGGATGTCGCTGTTCACCTCGTCGAGCCCGTCCAGGTAGAGGGCCAGGTCGCCGCGGTCGAGCGCGCCCGCCACCCAGGTGCCGGCCCGGGGGAAGCCGTGCCGCTCGAAGTGCCGGACGATGTGCTGCTCCAGACCGGCCGTGGCGTCCTTGTTCAGGCGGTGGAGTTCCAGCAGGACCGGGATGTCCCTGAGGTCGCCCAGGTCGACCCGGCGGCGGCCCTCGCGGATCCTGGGCCGTGCCCACATCAGTGCCTCGTGGCGCAGCAGCATCGTCTTGCCGGCACCCGGGACGCCCAGGACCACACTGTGGCGGGCTTCGCGCAGGGAGGCCGCGAGTTGGTCGCCCGACCCGCCGCGCAGGGGTACGTAGACCGAAGCCATGGGCAGTTTGAGCGCCTCGTCGACCTGGAAGGAGACCGGGAACTCCTTGTGCCGGCGGTAGACCTCGCGGGTGTACTTGGCGAGGGCGGCCCGGCGCAGCAGGCGGCTGCCGGCGAATCGGCCGTACAGGAAGTCGAGGAGCACCTTCGCCTTGGTGCCGAGCCAGTCCTTGAGCGCGAGAACGGCGATGCCGAGCAGAAAGCCCCCGAGCCCCACCGACCAGGTCCCCAGCACGTCCCCCATCGCGGCCTCCCCCTGAGCCCTGCCACGGTTCGAGGCGTCTCAGGCTCCCACAAGGCGCCGGAGAGAAGGGCTGGTTCGACCTGTTGTTTCCCCGCCGCAGCCGTCACGACGCCCGGGATGATCGTGTTATTCCGGTCTAATCACCCCAATAACCCCTATTTTGGTTCCGTGCTCTATGGGATCAGTGCCGCCGCCATCGCCCTGCTGCTCACCGCCCTGCTCGCCGCTCTCCTCCGGGCGCCCGCCCGGTGGGTGCGGCTGGTCGATCGGCGGCGGCAGCGGGAGGTGCCGCTGTCCGGTGGTGTGGCCGTCGTGGTGGTCACCGGGGTGGTGGTGTGCGGCTACGGGTGGGTGGAGGGTGTGCCGACCGGGGGCGAGGTGCGGGAACTGCTCGTCGCCGGGGGTGTGGTGGCCCTGCTCGGGCTGGTCGACGACGTGTGGCGGCTGCGGCGGAGGGTGCTGTTCGCCGGTACGGCCGCGGCGGCCGCGTGCGTCGTGCCGTACGGGGAGACGGGGGTGGGGACCGGGCTGCTGGCCGTCGTGTGGGTCGCGGGGCTGACCCTCGGGTTCCGGGGGGTCGATCACGCCGACGGGCTCGCCGGGACCGTGGGGGTCGTGACCGCCTTCGGGGTGGGGGTCTGTGCCGCGGTCGAGGTGATGGACGGGATCGCCGTACTGATGAGCGTGCTGGCCGCCGCGCTGACCGGGTTCCTGATGCACAACTGGCATCCGGCCCGGGTCGGGCTCGGGGCGTGCGGGTCCATGCCTGCGGGGTTCGTGATCGCCCTGGGGGCCGTGTACGCGCGGGCCGGGTCCGGGATCGGGGAGAGCGCGGGGGTGCTGTTCGCCCTGACCGCCCTGGTGTGCGCGGATGCCGGGCTGGTGCTGCTGTCGCGGCGGCTGGCCGGGCGGGCCGTGCTGCGCGGCGGGCCGGACCATCTCGCGCACCGGCTGCGGCGGCTCGGGCTGACCGCGCCGGGGGCGAGCCTGCTGCTGGGGACCGGGGCGTTGTCCGGGGTGGCCGTCGGGGTACTCGCGCACGCCGGCTGGGTCGGCAACGACGTGCTGTGGTGGGTGGCGGGGTCGGCGCTCGTCGTCGTCCTCGCTGTGTCACGCGTCTCGGTGTCCCCCTCCCGAGGCCCCAAGGCTCCTCGACGTGAGATGTCGCCGCAGGTCAGAGCCCCGTTGCGTGTAAGGAACGGATAAGAGTTGAGTCCGGTCGACTCACCTCTGTTGACCGGTCGGGGGGTCTCGTGCACACTTGAGTCCGTTCCACTCAAGTCAGCTGGAGGAATCAACCATGGCACGTGCGGTCGGCATCGACCTGGGCACGACTAACTCCGTCGTCAGCGTTCTGGAGGGCGGCGAGCCCACCGTCATCACCAACGCCGAGGGCGCCAGGACCACGCCGTCCGTCGTCGCCTTCGCCAAGAACGGTGAAGTGCTCGTCGGAGAGGTGGCCAAGCGCCAGGCGGTCACGAACGTGGACCGGACCATCCGCTCCGTCAAGCGGCACATGGGCACGGACTGGAAGATCGAGCTCGACGGGAAGCCCTTCAACCCGCAGCAGATCAGCGCCTTCGTGCTCCAGAAGCTGAAGCGGGACGCCGAGTCCTACCTGGGCGAGAAGGTGACCGACGCGGTCATCACCGTCCCGGCGTACTTCAACGACTCCGAGCGTCAGGCCACGAAGGAGGCCGGCGAGATCGCCGGTCTGAACGTGCTGCGCATCGTCAACGAGCCGACCGCCGCCGCCCTGGCATACGGCCTCGACAAGGACGACCAGACCATCCTGGTCTTCGACCTCGGTGGCGGTACGTTCGACGTCTCGCTGCTGGAGATCGGCGACGGCGTCGTCGAGGTGAAGGCCACCAACGGTGACAACCACCTCGGTGGTGACGACTGGGACCAGCGCGTCGTCGACTACCTGGTCCAGCAGTTCCAGTCCGGCCACGGCGTGGACCTGGGCAAGGACAAGATGGCCCTGCAGCGTCTGCGCGAGGCCGCCGAGAAGGCCAAGATCGAGCTGTCCTCGTCCAGCGAGACCTCGATCAACCTGCCCTACATCACCGCCTCCGCCGAGGGCCCCCTGCACCTCGACGAGAAGCTCACCCGCGCCCAGTTCCAGCAGCTGACCGCGGACCTGCTGGAGCGCTGCAAGACGCCGTTCCACAACGTCATCAAGGACGCCGGGATCAACCTCTCCGAGATCGACCACGTCGTTCTCGTCGGTGGCTCCACGCGTATGCCCGCCGTCGCCGAGCTGGTCAAGGACCTGACCGGCGGCAAGGACGCCAACAAGGGCGTCAACCCGGACGAGGTCGTCGCCATCGGCGCCGCCCTGCAGGCCGGTGTCCTCAAGGGCGAGGTCAAGGACGTCCTGCTCCTCGACGTCACCCCGCTGTCCCTCGGTATCGAGACCAAGGGCGGCATCATGACCAAGCTCATCGAGCGGAACACGACGATCCCGACCAAGCGGTCCGAGATCTTCACCACCGCCGAGGACAACCAGCCCTCCGTGCAGATCCAGGTCTACCAGGGCGAGCGCGAGATCGCGGCGTACAACAAGAAGCTCGGGATGTTCGAGCTGACCGGTCTGCCCCCGGCGCCCCGCGGCGTCCCGCAGATCGAGGTGTCCTTCGACATCGACGCCAACGGCATCATGCACGTCACGGCGAAGGACCTCGGCACCGGCAAGGAGCAGAAGATGACCGTCACCGGCGGCTCCTCGCTGCCGAAGGACGAGGTCGACCGCATGCGCCAGGAGGCCGAGCAGTACGCGGAGGAGGACCACAAGCGCCGCGAGGCCGCCGAGTCCCGCAACCAGGGCGAGCAGCTCGTCTACCAGACCGAGAAGTTCCTCAAGGACAACGAGGACAAGGTCCCGGGCGAGATCAAGACCGAGGTCGAGGAAGCCGTCACCGAGCTGAAGGAAAAGCTCAAGGGCGAGGACTCGGCCGAGATCCGCACCGCCACCGAGAAGGTCGCGGCCGTCTCGCAGAAGCTCGGCCAGGCCATGTACGCGGACGCCAACGCCGCGCAGGCCGCCGGCGGGCCCGAGGGTGCCGCCGAGGGTGGCGCCAAGGCCGCTGACGACGACGTCGTCGACGCCGAGATCGTCGACGAGGACCGGAAGGACGGTGCCGCGTGACGGAGGAGACCCCGGGCTTCGACGAGCAGCAGCCCGACGTCCCTTCCGGCGCCACCTCCGATGACGCCGAGCCGAAGGCCGCCTCCCCCTCCGAGGAAGGGGCGGCCCCGGCCGGGGACACGGGACAGGACGTGGCCCTGGTGGCCCAGCTGGACCAGGCCCGCACCGCGCTCAGCGAGCGCACGGGCGACCTCCAGCGCCTCCAGGCCGAGTTCCAGAACTACCGCCGCCGGGTCGAGCGCGACCGGATCTCGGTCAAGGAGATCGCCATCGCGAACCTCCTGACCGAGCTCCTGCCCGTGCTCGACGACATCGGCCGCGCACGCGAACACGGCGAACTGGTCGGCGGCTTCAAGTCCGTCGCCGAGTCGCTGGAGAGCACCGCGGCGAAGATGGGCCTGCAGCAGTTCGGCAAGGAGGGCGAGCCCTTCGACCCGACGATCCACGAAGCCCTGATGCACAGCTACGCGCCGGACGTCACCGAGACGACGTGCGTGGCGATTCTGCAGCCCGGGTACCGGATCGGCGAGCGCACCATCCGCCCCGCGCGGGTGGCGGTGGCCGAACCCCAGCCGGGGGCACAGACGGTCAAGGCGGACGAGTCCGCCGACGCCGACGACAAGGAGAGCGGTGGCCCGGACGAGGGCTGACGTCATAACGGACGACAGGAAGGAGGGGCGTCGAGGATGAGCACCAAGGACTTCATCGAGAAGGACTACTACAAGGTCCTCGGCGTCCCCAAGGACGCCACCGAGGCCGAGATCAAGAAGGCGTACCGGAAGCTCGCCCGCGAGAACCACCCGGACGCCAACAAGGGAAACGTCAAGGCGGAGGAGCGCTTCAAGGAGATCTCCGAGGCCAACGACATTCTCGGCGACCCCAAGAAGCGCAAGGAGTACGACGAGGCACGCGCCCTCTTCGGCAACGGCGGCTTCCGGCCGGGGCCCGGCGGGAGCGGCGGTTCCTTCAACTTCGACCTGGGCGACCTCTTCGGAGGCGGCGCCCAGGGCCAAGGGCAGGGAGCCGGCGGCTTCGGCGGCGGGATCGGTGACGTCTTCGGGGGCCTGTTCAACCGCGGTGGCGCGGGCGGTCCGGGGACGCGTACGCACCCCCGGCGCGGCCAGGACATCGAGTCCGAGGTCACGCTCAGCTTCACCGAGGCGATCGAGGGCGCGACGGTCCCGTTGCGCATGTCCTCGCAGTCACCCTGCAAGGCCTGCTCGGGCACCGGCGACAAGAACGGCACGCCGCGCGTGTGCCCGACCTGCGTCGGCACCGGGCAGGTCGCCCGGGGCAGCGGCGGCGGTTTCTCCCTGACCGACCCCTGCCCCGACTGCAAGGGCCGCGGCCTGATCGCGGAGCACGCCTGCGAGGTCTGCAAGGGCAGCGGCCGGGCCAAGTCCTCGCGGACCATGCAGGTGCGCATCCCCGCGGGCGTCAGCGACGGCCAGCGGATCCGGCTGCGCGGCAAGGGCGCGCCCGGTGAGCGGGGCGGCCCGGCGGGCGACCTGTACGTGGTCGTGCACGTCGACTCCCACCCGGTGTTCGGCCGCAGGGACGACAACCTCACCGTCACCGTCCCGGTGACCTTCGCCGAGGCCGCCCTCGGCGGCGAGGTCCGGGTGCCGACGCTGGGCGGCCCGCCCGTCACGCTGAAGCTCCCGCCGGGCACTCCCAACGGCCGCACCATGCGCGCCCGGGGCAAGGGCGCGGTCCGCAAGGACGGCACCCGCGGGGACCTTCTGGTCACCGTCGAGGTGAGTGTTCCGACGGACCTGACGGGGAAGGCTCGTGACGCACTCGAGGCGTATCGCGAGGCGACTTCGGGTGAGGATCCGCGGGCGGATCTGTTCCAGGCCGCGAAGGGAGCATGAGTCAGATGGACGGTCGTCGGCGCAATCCGTATGAACTGACCGAGGAAACCCCGGTCTACGTCATCTCGGTGGCGGCCCAGCTGTCCGGCCTGCACCCCCAGACCCTGCGCCAGTACGACCGCCTGGGCCTGGTGTCCCCCGACCGCACCGCCGGCCGGGGCCGGCGCTACTCGGCCCGCGACATCCAGCTGCTGCGCACCGTCCAGCAGTTGTCGCAGGACGAGGGCATCAACCTGGCCGGCATCAAGCGCATCATCGAACTGGAGAACCAGGTCGCCGCCCTCCAGGCCCGTGCGGCCGAACTGGAGAACGCCCTTGAGGGCGCGGCGGCGGCGATGCGCCAGCGCGAGGCGGCGGTGCACGCGTCGTACCGCCGCGACCTCGTGCCGTACCAGGAGGTCCAGCAGAGCAGCGCGCTGGTGGTGTGGCGGCCGAAGCGGCAGCAGCAGTCGGACTGACTGGCTGTCCAGAGTCTGTGAAGGGGCCGGGAGGCAACTCCCGGCCCCTTTCGCATGTCTTGGCCCGGTTTCGCTGGGTCTCCCGTCGATGGGTAGCCCGTGCAGGGAACTTGGAGATGATTCCGCAGAGTCTTCACAACGCTTGCGGAGCGTGGTGTTGTCATCTCGTTAAGTGCTTCCGCTTGACGCTGAGGGCCGCGTCCGCGTTGGCTTTTCAGTCACATGGGCCACAAAGCTGTGCCCACGTCCGAATCACACGTGAAGTGAGCTCCCGACATGCGTCGTCGTATCTCCATATCCGTGGCCGCGGCCGCGATGTCCGTCACTCTCGCCGGGTGCGGCGCGCTCAACGCGACGGGGAGCAGTGACGACGCGAGCCCGGCCAAGGGCAACGACATCACGGTGGGCCTGTTGCTCCCGGAGAAGGCGAACACCCGGTACGAGAACTTCGACTACCCGATCATCAAGACGAAGGTCGAGTCCCTCACCAACAACAAGGGCCGCGTCGAGTACGCCAACGCCGAGGCGGACGCCGACACGCAGGCGAGCCAGATGCAGAAGATGATCGACGACCGGGTCGACGTGATCCTGCTGGACGCGGTCGACTCGCAGGCCATCGCGAGCGGCGTCAAGAAGGCCAAGGAGGCGGGCATCCCGGTGATCGCCTACGACCGGCTGGCCGAGGGACCGATCGAGGCCTACATCTCCTTCGACAACGAACTGGTCGGCGAGGTCCAGGGGCGCACCCTGCTGGAGGCCATCGGCGAGGACGCGAGCCCCTCCGACAAGATCGTCATGATGAACGGCTCGTCGACGGACCCGAACGCCAAGCAGTTCAAGGCGGGTGCGATGTCCGCGCTGAACGGCAAGGTGACGATCGCGCAGTCCTTCGACACCAAGGACTGGAAGCCGGAGAACGCGCAGGCCAACATGGCCGACGCGATCCAGGCGATCGGCAAGGACGACATCGCCGCGGTCTACTCCGCCAACGACGGCATGGCCGGCGGCATCGTCCAGGCGCTGGAGGCCGCGGGCGTGAGTGACCTGCCGCCGATCACCGGGCAGGACGCGGAGCTCCCGGCGGTGCAGCGGATCATCGCGGGCGAGCAGTACATGAGCGTGTACAAGTCGTACCCGCAGGAGGCCGAGAACGCCGCGGAGATGGCCGTGGCCAAGGTCCAGGGCCGGGACATCCAGTTCGCCTCCCTCACCCGCGACAAGGTCGACAGCCCCACCCACAAGGCCATCCCGGCCCAGCTGGTGCCCGTCGTCGCGCTGACGAAGGGGAACATCAAGGACACGGTGGTCGCGGACGACATCTACAAGCTGTCGGACATCTGCACGGCCAAGTACCGCGCCGCGTGCGAGGCGATCGGCCTGAAGTGAGCCGCTCAGCCCCGGTGGGCCGCCTCGCGCTCCGGCACTCCCGGCGCACCGGCCCTCCCGGGCCGTCCGGCCAGGGTGACCGCCCGGAGCAGCCACTCGGCGGGCCCGTGCCGGTGGCGCCGTGTCCACGCCGTGCTGAGGGCGAGCTGCAGCGCGTACACGGCGCCCGCGAGCAGCAGCACGGCCGCCGGCCCCACCTGCCCGTAGAGGGACAGCCCGTACGCCGTGGCCACGAACATCATGATCAGGGACTGCCCGAGGTAGTTCGTGAGCGCCAGGCGCCCCGCCGGGACGAACAGCCGCCGCACCCGGTCTCCCCACGACGAGCGCAGCAGGAGCAGCAGGAGGCAGGCGTACGCGGCCGACAGGGCGGGTGCCGTCAGCATGCCGACGCCGATGCCCAGGAGTTGCCACCGGGCGTCCAGCGGACCGTCCGCCGCGGAGGCGAAGAAGACGGCGCCCGGGACTCCGGCGGTCAGTCCGACGGCCGTGATCCGCAGCAGTCGACGGCGGTCCGCTCCGCCGGCTGCGAGCAGGCGCCGCTTCCCCGCGGCCAGGCCGAGGAGAAACGCGCCGAGCACGCCCGGAGCCATGAGGAGGGCACCGAGGAGCGCCTCGGGCAGCCGGTCCAGGTTCTCCTGGACGACGGTGCCGGGACTGCCTCGGTAGGCCGCCAGGGGCCGCGCGATCGGCTGGTGTGACGCGGGCTCCTCGTCGTCCACCCGCGTGGCCAGCGCCCCCAGCGCGGTGAGGACGACGACGTAGACCCCGTAGATCCAGGCGGCGGCCTTCACCGCGGTGGCCGGCCTGATGCTGCGAGCGCACAGCAGGACCAGGCCCAGGAGGCCGTAGGTCAGCAGGATGTCGCCGCTGTACAGCACGACCGCGTGCGCCAGTCCGAGCAGTACCAGGCCGAGGGACCGGCGCAGAAAGCGCGCGGTGGCGTTTGCTCCGTCCCGCTCGGCGGAGGCCTGTTGCAGGGTGAAGCTGTAGCCGAACAGGAACGAGAACAGCAGGTAGAACTTGAACGCCGCCAGCGCCGTCACCAGCCAGACGGCGGCCTGGTCCCACGGGAGCGCGTCCGGCCGGCGGATCCCCTCGGCGACGTAAGGGTCCATCATCTGGGCGCTGTTGACCACCAGGATGCCCAGCAGGGCGAAACCCCGCAGCGCGTCGACAGCGGGCAGACGCCGGGGGTCCACCCCGGTGTTGACGGTCACGGGGCCTCCGAGGTGTCCGTGGACGGGCCTGGCCGGGACCGTCCTCACAGAGGGTCACACGCCGGCTGCGCCCGCACCACCCCCCTCATGCTTCAGCGGCTCCGTGAGGGGGCGTATTCGGCGGCAAAACGGCTGGAAAAGGGCCGTGACTGCGGGGGAGCCGTGTTGCGGAGCAGGGCCGGTCCGCGCATAGTTGCGCTGCGGAAAGACGGCGACCGGGGGTGAGACGGGCGATGGCCGGGCACGGGGCGGAGGAGCATCCACACGGTGCTGACCGACTGTGCGAGGCCGGGGATCGCGTGTATTCCCGGGCCGTACGGCGGGGCCGCGTGCCGCGCGGGGATGCCGAACCGGTGCCCTGTCTGCTGGAACTCGCCCTGCTGCACCCGGACCCCGACGACATGGACTGGCTGGTGCCGACCTCCCCGCAGGAGGTCATGACCCGGCTGCTGCGCGGGATGTACGACGAGGTCAGCGCCAGTCAGCGGCGGGTGGGTTCGGCGGTGGAGGCCGTCGAGTGGTACGCCGGTCTCGGCCGCCAGGTGCGGCCGGCCCCGCCGTCGGGGGAGGGCTCGGCGATCCGGGTGCTGGACGGACTGGCCCGGATCCAGGCGGCGGTGGACGAGGCGACCCAGGCGTGCACGACCGAGGTGCTCACGGTCCAGCCCGGCGGCATCCGGCGCGAGGCGGAACTCTCCGAGGGCCTGCACCGGGCGCTGGCGCTGCGCGGCCGGGGCGTGCGGATGCGGGACCTGTACACGCATGTCGCCCGGCACGGGCAGGGGCTGCTGACGTATCTGGAGCTGATGGGCGACGCCGTGGAGGCACGCACGCTGGACGAGGTGATCGACCGGCTGATCCTCTTCGACCGGACGGTTGCCTTCATCCCCGCCAACACCGACCGCACGATGGCCCTGGAGCTGCGGCACCCCGCGATCGTCGAGTACCTGGTGACCATGTTCGAGCGCCTGTGGCGCCTCGCCATCCCGCTGACCGCGGCGCTCCCCGAGACCGGCATCGAGGGCATCTCCCACCGGGAGCAGTCCATCGCGGCCCTGCTGGCGGAGGGCCACCAGGACGCGGTGATCGCGGAACGGCTGGGGATAAGCGTCCGGACGTGCCGGGCGCACATCGCCCGCCTCTCGGAGACGCTGGGAGCGGCCAGTCGTACGCAGCTCGGGGTGCGCATCGCCCAGGCAGGTCTGGACGGCCCCCCGCGTTCCGCCGCGTCCCTCAGGGTTCCGGGTCAAGAATCCCCGACCGTCCGATGAGGAACCCCAGCTGCGCGGATCTCCAGGGCGAGGGCCCCCTCGATGTCGGCGGGGACGAAGGCGACCGCCCGGTCGACGACGATGAGCCGGTCGGTGACCTCGTCCAGCGCACGCGCCTCGATGTCGCCCGTCAGCCGTTCCTGGTGCGCGACGGTCAGGGGGGAGTGCCTGGTCGCGGCTCGTGGCGACGGCATAGGCCGCCTCGCCCCGGTCCCTGGTGATTCTGGTGCGGGGCTGGACGGTGAGCAGTTCCCGGGACGCGTCCGCCATGGCCTCCGTGATGGCCTGGTTGATCCGCTCCTTCCGCTCAGGAGTGTCAGCGTCGGGGGCCGGCCGCGGCCGGGTCGTGCCCGTCGGTGGCCAGGAGCGGCCCGAACGTCTCGGCCAGCCGCTCCTCGCGTCGCCGCTCGCTCGCGATGCGTTCCCCGGAGATCCGCAGCGGGCTCCAGCCGGTGGAGGTCGTCGACCGCGGGGTGCAGCAGGCCGAAGGTCACTCGGGGATTCCTCCTTCTCAGTGATCCTGCTGCAGGATCCCCGACTGCGCTATGAGATAGCCGAGTTGGGCACGGCTGCCGCTGCCCAGGGCCGAGGCCAGCTTGGCTATGTGGGCGCGGCAGGTGCGGACGTTCATGCCCAGACGGCGTGCGATGGCCTCGTCGACATGGCCCTCGATCAGGAGCTTGGCTATGGAGTACTGGATGTCCGTGATGCCGCCGCGGGCCGTCTCGTACGGCGTGCCCGTGCTCAGCGGCACCGAGCGGTCCCACAGGTACTCGAAAAGCTTGATGAGGTAGCGGACCAGGCCGGGATGGCGCAGCTCCAGGGCGACCTGCTGGTCGTCGCGCGCGGGGATGAAGGCGACCGACTCGTCGCAGATGATCAGGCGCTCGACGACTTCGTCGATGGTGCGGTACTCCGCCTTGCCGTTGGAGAGCTGGGCGGCGTAGGCCAGCTGCTCGGGGTTGTAGTGGGCGGTGTGCTGATACAGGGTGCGGATGCGCACACCGCGTTCGATCAGCGGCCTGTCCCGCTCCAGCCCGCGCAGCAGGCTGCGCTCGGACATCCGGTCGCTCGGCTGGACGGTGAGCATCTCCGCCTGGCACTGGACGGTGGCCATGTTGAGCGCGGCATTGATACGTTCGCCGCCTTCGAGCACAGTGATGGCGTCACTGGTGGCGGCCAGCTGGGTACCCAGGGCCATGAACGGCTGAAAGGTCTCCGCGAGGCCGGTTGCCAGACGCCGGCGGTCGGCTATCTCCTGCTCCAGCGGGTTGAGCTGCCGGGACAGGGCGACCGCCGGGGGCACCGGACGCAGCCAGTTCGGGTCGTCCGGATCGGGATGAAGCAGGGCGAACTCCACCAGGCAGGGGGCGGGCTCCGCATCCGTACGAGCGATGCGCCCGGCGCGCAGTGCGGCGGCATACAGACGGCCGCCCTCCTCGCACCACTCGGTCATCGCATGGGGATGTGTCGCCTTAGTCCGATTCGCTGCCAAATCTCCACCCCCCAGGGTCCTGAACATGCAGGAACATGATGCATCGATTGTGTGGCCATGACGTGCCCGAATGAGCCATCGTCGTACCTGACGGGGGAAAAGGGGACCTTCAAGTGAGGACGAAGCCGACTATGCGTAACAGAATGCTTCGCTCGGTGCTTGTCGCCGCCTTCTCCGCCGTTGTGGCCCTCGGCACCCTGAGTGGCTTCTCCGATGCGAAGGACGATGTTCGGGCGAACAGCAGCTGGCCGTCTGTTGCCGTGAACACCAACGGCGCGAGCAACAGCAGTTGGCCGAGTTCCGGGGCAGCGGAAACCGGGAGCTGACCGTGACCACTCCACCCGACGACCGCTCCTTCCGCAGAGAGATGGCCACCGCCTACCGCTCCGGCTGGCACTTCATCGACCTGGTCACCGCCATCCCCCACAGTGGTGACTCGTTGATGGTGACCGTCTTCGGCGAGCCGGTGGTCGTCACGCGGGACGAGGACGAGGACGTACGGGCTTACCGGTGCCTGCGGCGGCCTCGGGGGGCGCCGCAGCCTGTGCGGTGCGCCGTACGGTACGGAATGATCTTTGTGAACCTGGACCAAAGGGACCACGAGCAGGTGAACGCCGAATCCCCTGCCCCGCGGACCATCTCTGCCACCCCCCGCAGTGCCTGACGCGATTCCCCCGTCGTAACAGATCGCTCAGGTGCTTCCCCCCGCAGCGGGGGGGGGGGGGGGGGGGGGGGGGGGGGGGGGGGGGGGGGGGGGGGGGGGGGGGGGGGGGGGGGGGGGGGGGGGGGGGGGGGGGGGGGGGG